>NZ_CP119145.1:6830277-7168657 GCF_029167625.1 Streptomyces sp. AM 4-1-1 | reverse complement strand
CCCGCGGAGCGGGATATGACCCGGCAAGTCAAGTCATAGTGAATGAATTGCGCAAGCGCAATTCATATTCCCGCGTAACGCGGGAATGGAATTCCGTGAACGGAATTCCGGGAGGGAATGCACTTCGCGCAAGCGCTCATTGCGGGCATCCGCGCAAGCGCGGTCGCCTGGGCTGGCAGCAAGGGGAGGTGCATCACGCTCGGGCCTGTGTAGGGCTTGGGGTTCCTGGCCACCACCCCTGCAACGGATGTGACGGGCCGTCGGGTTGTACGGGTGCCGGCCTTGTTGCAGTGACGGGTTTCGCTGCGCTCCACCCTGACCCCTCCCTCACTCTCAGACCCGCCCGGTGACGCTCATCAATGCCCCATCAGCATACAGGACAACCGGCCGCATCGGGTCGAGATTCGGTCATGTATCACCCTGGGGGTGAAAGTTGGCGTGCGGGTGATGCATCACGGACCACGCCTGTGTAGTGTTTGGGTCTACACACCACAACCCCGGACCAACCATTGCGCCCGGGACCTTCCATTCTTATTGCGCGCGGCATTCCGCGAAAAGGAGACCACGGGAATGGCTAGGAAACTGTTTCCTCACCAGATCGAGGCTGTTGCGAACATTGTGCGCGGTCTCGATGTTCCACTGGATGGCATTCCTGTCAATGGCCTGCGCGGACAGGTGCATGCCGCGTGCGGGACGGGAAAGACCACCATTGCCGCGGTGTCGGCAAAGCGGATTGTGCCCAAGGGGCGCATTCTGGTCCTGGTGCCGACGCTGGACCTTCTGACTCAGACGGTCCGTGAATGGCATGAGGCTGGGCACACGGGGCCGGCGGTTGCGGTGTGCAGCCTCACCGATGACCCGGAGCTGTGGAACCTCAAGGTGCGCTCCACCACGAACCCCGTGCAGCTGGCGCTGTGGCACAGCACGGGGCCTGTGACCGTCTACGCCACCTACGCGTCCCTGGGTGTCCTGGCGAAGGCGTTCGAGGGTGCCTACGGGCAGCAGCTGGCCCCGATGGACCTGACGGTGGTCGATGAGGCCCACAGGACAAGTGGCTCGATGGGCAAGGCCTGGGCCGACGTCCACGACCAGGACGTCATCCCCTCCTACCGGCGGCTGTATCTGACGGCCACGCCGCGGATCTGGGAGGAGCGGCCGAACCGTGAGGTCGCGGAGGGGGTGCGTGACCCGCTGCCGCGCGAGATGGCGGCCTCCATGGACGACGAGAAGGTCTTCGGGCCGGTCCTCTACAAGCTCTCGCTGGCATCGGCCGTGTCGCGGAAGCTGCTTGCGCGGTACCAGATCATCGTCCTGGAGCTCCAGGACCCGGTCGTCACCCCGGAGCGGCTGATGAGCGAGGAGCGGCACAGCGAGAGGGTGCGCGGTGAGCGCCTGGGGGCGCTGCAGGCGGCGTTGCTGCACACGATGGCGGAGCACCACCTCCAGACGTGCATCACCTTCCACCATCGGACGATAGAGGCGCAGGCGTTCGCGGAGGGCCTGGAGCGTGTCGCCAAGCGGCTGCACGCTGACCGGCCCGAGAAGTACCCGGCGCGCATCTGGGCGGACTGGCTGTGCGGTGAGCACGTCCCCGAGCGTCGGCGGGGGGTTCTGGGCGAGTTCGGGTCCACGGCGCTGCGGGCTGTCCTGTGCAACTGCCGGGTGCTGGGTGAGGGCGTCGACATCCGGGCTGTGGACTCGGTGGCCTTCCTGGACCCCAAGGGCGCTCCGCACGACATCGTCCAGGCGATCGGCCGGGCGCTGCGTCAAAAGCCCGGACAAGGGAAAGTCGCCTCTTTGATCGTGCCGGTATTCCTCCAGCCCGGAGAGGAGCCGGAAGACATGTTCACCTCCGGATCGTATCGGCCTTTGGTGAAGGTATTGGAGGGTCTGCGCGCTCACGACGAAGAGGCAATCGAATTGCTTGCGATTCCGCAGGAGCCTCAGAAGGACGTCGTGCAGCCGTCCGAGTACATCGGTTCGCCGCCCGAGGAAGGTGAGGACGAATCCCGTCTCTTGCTGCGTTTTGCGGCTCCGCGTGACCCGGTGATGGTCGCGGACTGGATTTCCTTCAACGTCATCGACACCGAGCGCCAGGACTGGGCGCGCGGCTGGTCGGCGCTCAAGACGTTCACGGAGCGTGAGCTTCACGCCCGAGTTCCCTATGGGTACAAAGAGGGCGCGTTTCCCCTGGGGACCTTTGTCGCAGAACAGCGAAGGGCCTACGGGGCGGGGCAGATGACCGGCAGGCGCGCGCAGCGGCTGGAGAAGCTGGGCATGGTCTGGAACCCGGCCGATGAGCGGTTCCAGGAGAACCTTGAGGCCGCCAAGGCGTACTACGCGGACCATTGGACCCTCTGCGCTCCGAGGTCCGCCGCTGCTCTGGACAGGCCGGTAGGGCAGTGGCTGAGCAATCTGCGGCGCCCCGGTGCGCTGGAGGGCCACCCTGAGTGGAAGACCGCGCTGGAGGCCGTGGACACGCACTGGAATCCCGCGTGGCCGCCGGAGTGGCAGCGGCACTACGCCGCGCTGCGGGAGCTGCTGACGGACGAGGACGACCGCTCCGAGGTCTTGCCCGGCTTCACCGTCCACGGCATGGACGTGGGCAAGTGGCTGGCGAAGCAGCGTCAGCACACGGTCTGGGAGGGACTGATAGACGGGCAGCGCGACCTCCTGGAAGCGGTCGGCATCGTGCCGTTGCCCCCGGAGCAGACGAAGCCCACTAAGGCCCCCAAGGCGGCCATGAGCGCCTTCGAGAAGGGCGTAGCGGCCCTGGAGCAGTACAAGGCCCGGGAAGGCTCTGTGAAGGTCCCCAGGGCCCACGTAGAGACGTTGCCGGATGGGTCGGAGGTCAAGCTCGGAGTGTTCCTCAGCAACAGCAAGAGCCGCCGGGCCAAGCTGACCGCCGACAAGCTCGCCGCGCTGGCCGACCTCGGACTCGACTGGGCTGCCTAGCCACGAGAACCTCAGGAGCCCGCCCTCAGCGAGTGGGGCGGGCTCCTGGGTACTCAGCTCGTCACTTCCTCCACGACCCTTGCGGCTCCCGCTCAGGCATACGGCGGGGGTGTCCCAGCTCCCCGCTGGCCGCCTTGGCGAGCCAACTGGTCCACCGGTCGATGAACTCGTCCAGATCCCCGACCGAGAGGGGCGTGAAGGGCCAGGCCACCTGGTGCATGGCCATGCTCGGGCCGACCGCCGCGCGAGCCTCATGGTTGGGATTGAGGGAGAACGGGTCGATCTTCGACGTCACGTTGCGCAGCGGCATGTGCATGAAGGCCGTCTCGAACCACTGGTAACGCTCGGCCGCCTGGGCGTCCGCGTACCAGAGGGAGTGGCTCCGCCCCCCATAGCCCAGCCGGTTTTGCGGGATCGTGAGTCCGATGGTCGCGTGGGCGATCACGTCGAACGGCGCCATCGATTTACCGTGCCAGGCACTGGGGTTGGTCTCCTGGGCGCTGCTGAAGGTCAGATCGGCTTCGGCCACGCGGAGCGTCCAGCCTGCCGGGGCCCTGCGCACCTCGGCCGTGGAGACGATGTTCGTGATCATTGTCAGGAGCTGGTCGGAGATTAGGCTGAGTGATGTGCGGGCGGCGTCCAGGAGGTCCCGGCGCCGCTCGGCTTCGGTGGCTTCTGCTGACGCCTGGCGGTCGGCTTCGGAGCGGCGTGCGGCTTCGGCCCGGTTCGCCTCTGCCAGTGCGGCCAGCCCGCCTGCCAGAGATGCAGTGGGGATGCGGCTCAGTCGCTCTAGTACGTTGCCAGCCGCGGGGCGGCCCTGGGGAGCGCGGAAAAGGCATTCGGTGATCAGCGCAGCCAGCAGGGCGGGTGCGGTGGTGAGCGGCGGTGGAGTGCCGTGGAGGTGCTGGTCCTGGTAGTCGTGCTCGTACGGCCCGGTGAAGGGCGTGATGCCCTCCAGGAGCTCGTAGGCGAGGACGCCCAAGGCGTAGATGTCGCTGGCGCTCGTGGCCCGTAGGTTCTTCCAGCGCTCCGGGGCCATGTAGGCAAGGGTGCCGGCGAACTTATAGGTCTGCTGGGCAGTGGTCGCTTCGGCGTAGCGGGCGATGCCGAAGTCGGCCAGGCACCAGCGGCCGTTGAGAAGCAGGACGTTCTCAGGCTTGAGGTCGCGGTGGACGACCTGGCCGTCAAGGTCGGTCAGGGTCTCGGCGATGTCCGTAAGCACGCGCACGGCCTCGGCCAGGGCGAGAGGCCCGTGCTGCTGCAGGTGTGCCCGCAGGGACTTCTCCGCCCGGGGCATGACGAGTACCCAGTGGTCTTCGTGCTCACCGTTGTCAAGGATCGGCACGATGTTGCGTACGCCATCGAGTTCGGTGAACAGCATTTCCCGTTCTGCGCCAGGCCGCTTCGGGACCATCTTCACTGCGGCGGGCAAGCCGTTGACATCCTGCGCTGCGTAGACGGCGCCGAAGCCGCCTCGCTCCCCGATGGGCTCGCCAACGACCCATTCACGGGCCAGTTTCAATCTCATGAGCACGCGCCTCGCCATCTTCGACCGCTCTGTCTGAATCATCATGCCGGAGCACTCCGACACCCGATCCGCGTTCACTCAAGCGGGCATGCTGAGGAGGGCGTGCCCCTGCCGGCTGCATGACGGTCTGGAGCATTTCGATGAGGCCGTCCCCGCCGCGGAACCTCAGCATGCTGTCGCGCGCGAGTCCGTGGGGCAGCGGGAAGCTGTAAGTGCCAGCTCCGTTGACGGGATGGAGTTAATGGTTCGCCCCTAGCTCAGCTCCGACACCGCGCCACTTGTCACCCTGCTGGACGACCTCGAGTTGTGTGGGGCCCGCAGGTCCACCTCAGCAGGTGAGCAGCCGGGAACGAGCAGCGGGGCCGAGCAGGGTGATCCGGTTCGGCCCCGCTGCTGTGTGGTCAGCCGAAGTCGAGCGTGTCCGGGGGCGGCGCCGACGGAGGCGGCGTCGGGGGCGTGTGGCCCCGCTGGGCGGCCTCCCAGCGCGTGATCAGCTTTTCCTTCCAGCCCTTCACTGGAGGCCAGGGGATGCCCCATTCGGCGAGCGTGGCACGCGTCCAGGCACCCTTTTCTGTGCGGGCTTTTCTGTGCGGGCGGCGTGGATCTCCTCAGGGGATGGCAGTACAGGCATGCGGGATCAACGAACGGCAGGGCGCAGGTGTCACCCACCAGCGCCGACTTCGCCCCCGGTGCCAGCGGCATCGCGCCCCAGAGGCTACACGCGCTCAAGTGCGATGCCGAGGGTCTGGAAGCGGCGGCATCGCACTGGTGTGCGTGTAGCCCCTGGGACCTTGGGCGGCCTCTGCTGGCTACGTGGTGGCCGGGACGGGCTCGGTGCGGTGGTCCAGCCGCGTGTAGAGGGCCCGCACAAGGCGGGCGCGGTTCCGGCCACAACGGGCTCCTCGCACAGAGCACAGCTGCCGCAAATATGAGTGCTCACCCGTGACGGATTCAGGATCATGGGGGCATGAATAGCGAGGACGCCCCGGACGCAGAAGACGGCGATGAAGAATTCGGCCAGGAAGCGGAGCCTCACCAGGGCCGTGGCGCCAACTACGACCTGTCCGGCTTCATGGAGTCGATCAGGCAGATCTCGGCCTGGCAAGACAAGATGTTGGAGCCCGCCCGCCGCCACATCCGACAGATGGAGTCCACCCGCCGGACCATCGAAAGTGTCATGGGACCGGGCAATACGGCCTACCAGGCTGCACTGAACGCCCAGCGCCATTACCGGGCGATCGCTGAGCCCATACTGGCACTGCAGAGCGATCTGAGGGACATCTACGACTGGCACGGCCGCATCAATGACGTCGTACGCAGCGTGTCGCTTCCCCGCACGCTGCTGGACCAACTCGCAGCGACAGCAGCCCTTTTCCTGCCTGCCAATCTCGTCGGCCTGGAAGCTAAGGACCTCTACACGATTCTGGAGATGGGTGAGGACGACGGGCTGTCCCTCGCATGGGCACCCCGGGCCGAGATCGTCAAAGCCCTGTTCCCTCTCAAGGAGCGCCAAGAGCGTTATGCCCTCCTGGGCGAACGCCGCGACGACGTTCTCGACGACGTCGACGCCAGCCTCCAGAGCGTCACCCATCCTGAGCTGACCGGCATGGTCGCCATCCTGAGCACTGCCACCCGCACCGCGCGGGCCGGCTTCGATGAGGGCGCCCAAGCCCTGGCGGGCAATGTGCTCGAGACCGCGATGAAGAAGCACGGCAACGCCTGGACCCGGCGTTCCTTCCCTCAGGTGACCTACCCGCCGAAGGCCGGACACCACGGCACCATCGGCAGTGCCCTGGGCGACGCGGACGATTGGGGCGATCTCACTCTGCGGCAGTTCAAGCACTACCTGGTGCTCGCGGGCATGCGAAACGCCTTCGGGCCCGGTGCCACCCAGGACACCTTCAACCGCCACCTTGGAGCACACCAGGCTTCGCCCGACGCCTACCGTCCGGAGTTCGTTCTGCCGGCAATCCTCCTCGCCCACGCCTTGCTGCGTGCGTTGGACCAGGACCTCGATCGCCCCGACGAAGAAGAAGACGAGGCGTAGCTGCTTTGAGTCTCCGGGCGCGGACGCAACGTTCTCAAGGGGTGCCCGACCCATCGGGCCGTCGGGTTGTGTGGCGGCCGGGACGGGCTCGGTGAGGCGGTCAGCCGCGCGTAGAGGGCCCGCACAAGGCGGGCGCGGTTCTGGGCACAGCGGGCCGTTTCTTCGATCGGGGTGGAGAGGCGGCCGTCGGCTTCGCGGAGGACGACTTCGGCGAGGGCGCCGTGGCCGTCGCTCTTGGGCAGGGCGGCGGCGTGGCGTCGGACGTCGGCGGTGAGAGCGCTGGCGTGGCCGGTCAGTTGGAGCACGATCTGTTCGTAGTCGCATGGGGAGGTCTGGGTTCTTCCACGCGAGGACGGCGGTGACGAGCGCTTCGTACGGTGCGCGGTCCAGAGGGAGGCCGGCGTAGACCTGGCCGTGAGGGTCGTGGAACTCGGTGTGGGGTGTCATCACTGTCTCGCCGCGTCGTCCTGGTCGCCGTCGTCGGGGGCGGCGAGGGTGGTGGGGTACGAGGAAGCGGGCGTAGCCGCGGTCGCGGGGCGTGCCAACCAGGGAAGGCCAGCCGAATACAAGTCCTCCTGGACCTGGCGCATGCCGCCCTGGTGCAGGCGGCACCCTCACACACCATAGGTAACAGCACCTGAGAACATCCGTGTGGTCGGACCGGCGATCACTCCTCGCCGGTCCGGCATTCCCATCCGCCCAGTGTGGCGGCGGGCACCGACAAGCTGGTGCAGAACGGCAGTAAATCAGGCGCGCCCGGGCGCCTCGGCCGGCCCGAAGCAGTACCTCCACAGGCCCCTGACCGGCAATGATGTCGCGCGCATAGTGGTAGGCGGCCTCGGCATCCTGGGTAGTCCTGAGCGTTCCCCGAACCCTTTTCGTGGCCTTGTCGCCGAACTGGGCCCCACTCTCGAGCAGACCGCGCACGACACTCCACTTCGAGGCGCGAGGCTTGGCGGCCCTCGTCCGGTCGGTGATACGGCGGGCACGGTTCTGGGCCATGGTCGACTCCCTGCTTCGGGGTGGAGTGGTCGGCTGCCGGCCTTAACTCCCGGAGCTGGCGGTCGGCCAAGAATCGGCAGAAGACCACCTCCACCAGTGACAGGGCGATCTTCGGGCCTCGACAGAGCGAACGGAATCCTGATCATCAGCCGTTGGCCTTGGGAAACCTGGTGAACCCCAACCGGCCTGCTGACAGGATCGTGAGCATGCTCATCACCCCGAGGCCCGGCGCTCACTCCCAGAACATCCGCGACGCGCTCAGCAGCGCTCACCTCGCAGCTGACAACCTCCGCAGTGCGCACAACACCAGTACCTACCACCGGCTCCTGCAGTACCTAGAGTGGGCCACGGACGCCTCGGGCACCCTGCGGCACCAGATAAGCGACGGGGACATCAGCCGTCTGATCCTGACCCGGCGGTACGAGGTGCTCCTCGGCAGCTGCGGCACCCTCGCTGGGAGCGACCAAGAGCGCCTCGTGAACGGCCTAGTGAACCTCGAGCTCGCTGAGCGCGTCGCCGATCTCGGCGCCGCCGTACAGGCCTTGGACGACCGGTTGCGCCACTGGTTCGGCCAAGAGGTCTTCGTGGTCGCCGACTCCAGCTTCTACTGCCACAACCCAGAAAAGCTCGAGGGCATCGACCTCCACACCATCCTCGACCTGCGTCCCGACACCAGCGTCCGGCTGCTTTTCCCCATCACAGTCGTAGACGAACTCGATGGGCTCAAGGAGACGAGCAAGCAACATGGCCGCTGGCGGGCCACTCACACGCTCGGCCTTCTGGACGGGCTACTGAACGGTTCAACGTCTGGGGTCTGGCACAGAGCGGCGACGTTCCAGGATGAGAGCGGGCTTTCGAACGTCCGAGGTGACGTGCACGTCGAGATCGTCCTTGACCCGCCCGGGCACGTGCGGCTCCCGATCGCGGACGACGAAATCATCGACCGGGCTGTGCACATTCAGGCGTTGGCGAACCGGGAGGTACACCTGCTGACCTGTGACACCGGTCAGCACACCCGCGGCCGGGCCGCCGGCTTGAAAGTCACCAAGATCCCCACGAAGGACCCGGGACCGGAGCCGGACAAGGAAGGCGCGGGTTGGCCCGCGAACGGTACACACGCAAAGCGCCGCGAACGCCTGGCCGCCGGAGGCAAGGAGGGCCGCGAGAGCTGAGCGGCGTCTACTGCTGGGCTGGAACCGCGGCCTTCCTCCAGGGCGCTGCGAGGTCTCCCAGGGTGTCGAGCATGAGTTGGCACCAGGTGATGGCCGCATTGGCAGCCAGTTGGGCGTGACGGATTCCAAGGTTGGGGGGGTGCACTGGCCTGGCCGTGCCCAGTGCCGTATCCGCGGTTACGGAGTTCCGCTACACCGACGGCAATCGAGGCCACGCCACCGAGGATCTTCTTGACCGCGTCGGTGCCATCTGGGCCGGGAGTCACGGACGAGGCGTCAAGATGGAGGGCCTTCTGGGCCTGCTTGACGAGGGCAGGCACCTTCGTGTACTCATCGAAGGCAATTCCCCGTTCTCGGAGTACGGTCTTCGCGGTTGCCTCGATCAGCTGCTTGGCGCTTCCGATCGCGGCGGCTGGATCGTCTGCGATGGTGCGGCTGACCCGTTCAAGCTCCGCGAGGATGCCCGACGGGTCGGTCAGCTTCTCCAGGTGCCCCGTGGAGACTGGTCGGCGTAGCCATGAGATCCGTCCACGTTCGTCGACGCTCAGGCTGTCGCGTTCCAGTTTGACGGTGACTTCCTCTAGCCAGTTGCTCTCCCAGCCGCTCTGTCGGTAGTAGCGGATGAAGTCCTCGAAGACGAGAAGAGCACGGGAGACCTGGGCGTAGTCCGTCCAGTCGACTGCAGCGGCGTACGTCTCGAAGGTGATGCGGCGCACGCTGGTGTCGTCGTAGTTCAGTTCGTCCTCGGGAACGGGGGCGAAATTGTGGTTCTGCCAAGCCTCGGCCACGAGGCGCACCGTCATGTCGGTCGCCAGCGACCGGAACTCGTTTCGGGTAGCGCGGCTGACCAGGTCTCTGCGGTACGACGACATGTTCAGACGATATGGCGGACCACTGACCTTGGAAGCGGAATTTCCCGGCTCATGCCCCGTCTCTCCGTCGATTCCTGGGAGGTGGCCAGTCCCGCGGCGGCTGTTGCACGAGCGGCAGAGCGTGCGCAGGTTCTCCATACCGTGTCGGCCGCCTGCCGACTGGTGCTGTATGTGATCGATGCTGAGATCGTCCTCGGAACCGCAGGCAAGACACCGGAAGCCGTCGCGCCTGAGCACAGCTATTCGCGTTGTCTGACGGGGTCGTCGCGGAAGGACCTCATGAGCGCAGCAGCCGCAGATGAACGCCGGGACGAAGGACGGGTCGTCATATGCACGCGGATCGGCGTAGTATTCGTTGGGATCGTCCGGCACCTCATGGCATCCGCAGGTGCATCCTGGGAGCCGTACGTAGCTGGTGTACGTGTCCTTGTCACTCACTGCGCCAGCCTAGAGGGACCTTGGAGCGGAGCATCGCGGCCCTGGCGCAGGACCGGGTGAAAGCGGCGGAGACGGAGCCAGGCATCGTGCTGTGCGCCTGTCTGCAGCCGTTCCAGGAGCGCCGCCCGTCCGCCTGGCACGATGCGCAGCATGAACCTCATGCCGGAGCTGAGCCGTCAGGCTTTGGCCGCCCGCGGCTTTCGTGGCTTCGTGCCTTTCCGTGACCTGCCCGTCAGCGATGTGCCCGCCGGGCACGGGGTCTATGTAGTGATCCGCATGGCCGTCGCTCCCCCGGCGTTCCTCTCCTCCAGCTCGGCCGGACATCTGAAGGGTCGCAACCCGTCCGTGGCCCCCTGCAAGCTCGCCGATGCCTGGGTGGACGGGGCGACGGTCGTCTATGTGGGCAAGGCTGGAGGCCGCAACGGGTTGCGCCAGCGGCTGACCGCGTATCGCCGGCACGGAACCGGTCAGCGAGCCGGGCACTGGGGCGGCCGCTACATCTGGCAACTGGCCGATTCGGACACGCTGGTCGTGGCTTGGCGGCCGACGCCGCACGCGAGTAAGGCGGAGCAGGCCCTTCTCGACGAGTTCAAGATCATCTACCACGGTGCACTGCCTTTCGCCAACCTCAGGAACAGCACCCGCAACAGGTAACGCCGGGGAAACTGGCTAAGGCCTCCCCGTCCCTCGCGACCGAGTCCGCCGTCGTGCCCGGCGCCGTGTGTGTGCATCTGTCGCAGTGCAGCACTGCATCCGTCTTCATAGTGCTGCGAGGAGGAAGGTCAGCAGTGCCAGGGAGAGGGTGGCGCTGCCTGCGAAAGCCAGGGCACCCCGTAGCAGGGCGCCGGCGTAGGTGGCTCCCTCGATGCGGGCAAGCTTGCCGGCCGCTGCTCCTACAAGGGTGCAGAAGATCGCAACGACTGCGAGCAACAGGACCAGGAGCATCAGGTGGCTGGATGAGGTGTTCATGGCTTCTTCCCGGGACGCTTGACGAGGTGACACCGAGGAATTTCTCGGTTTCGGTGTTCGCCGGGGTTCGGGGTGAACAAAGATGAACGAAGGCGGTCGCCCTGCAGGACGGAGAAGCGGGACATGGGGGACGTGGACGAGGATCCGTTGGCGGAGCTCGCGTCTCGGCTGCGTACCCTCAGGGTGCAGCGTGGTTTGCAGATGGGTGGGTTGCAGCAGAGGACCGGGCTGGGGCGGACAACGGTCAGCCAGGCACTGAATGGTCAGGCGTTGCCTTCCGAGGCCACGCTGGTGGCCCTGGCCAAGGCGTTGGGTGCAGATGTGGAGCCTCTGCTGGCCTTACGTAACGCCGCCTCCCCCGTGCCGCAGGCACGCAGGAACTATCCGCAGCTGGTTAGGGCAACGCGGCTGAAGGCACAGCCTTCGTTCGAGGAGCGGTACCTCCGTTACGTGGCGGAGCGGCATTCCCAGCTGACGGTCGTGGGGCTGGATCTGAGTCGGCCGGAACGTGCGCGTTGGCCACTGGACGCGGCTTACTTGAGCTTGGAACTGGCGGAGCGGCCGGAAGACTGGCTTGCGGGCAATGAGGAAGCCAACCGGCCGTCCGTCGTCGTGAAGCGTGCGGAGCACGCGTTGGCCAACTGCCGCCGAGTTCTTCTGCGAGGACTCGCGGGCAGCGGAAAGACAACACTGCTGCAGTGGCTGGCTGTCGCGACGGCACGCAATGAGCTGCCGGAGGAACTGGCGGACTGGCGGGGGCGCGTACCTTTCGTCCTGCCACTGCGGACGCTGGTGAGGCGTGGCCCGCTTCCTGAGCCGCACGATTTCCTGTCTGCGGTCGGCACCCCCTTGGCCGCATCACAGCCTGAGGGCTGGGCCGATGCTGTGCTCGACAGGGGGGAGGCACTCGTCCTGGTCGATGGCATCGACGAGGTTCCTCAAGAGCACCGCGGCGCCACGCGGGACTGGCTCGAGCAGCTTCTTGCGGCCTACAAGGACGCACGCGTCGTGGTCACCACACGTCCGTCCGCTGTCCCGGAAGGCTGGCTGGCCTCGTCGCACTTCACCGAACTGTCAGTGCGGCCCATGAGTGCGGCCGACACCGGAGTCTTCGTTCACCGGTGGCATACCGCAGCCCAGCACAGTTCTACGACCGAGACCGAGCGGGCACAGCTACATGATCTCGAGACAGCGCTCCAGGTCACCGTGCGTGCGCAGCGCGATCTGGCGCAGCTGTCCAGCACACCCTTGATGTGTGCCTTGATTTGCGCGCTGCACAGGGACCGCCGCGGTCATCTGCCTCACAGCCGCATGGAGTTGTACGAGGCAGCGCTGTCTATGCTGCTCGTGCGCCGCGACCTCGAGCGCAGCATCGATGACCCGGAAGGCATCCAGCTCACCGAACACCAGAGCGTCCAGCTACTGCAGCGTCTGGCTTACTGGCTCATCCGCAACCGCCAGACCGAGATGGAACGAGCCACTGCGCTGGCCCTGATCGGCGACGCGCTGCCAGCCATGCAGGCCGTGGCCGAACAGGGCACCCGCGACCAGGTTCTAACACACCTGGTCGGCCGCAGCGGGCTCCTGCGCCAGCCCACGGCGGACACCATCGACTTCGTCCACCGCACCTTCCAGGACTACCTCGGGGCCAAAGCCGCCATCGAAGCCCACGATTTCCCTCTAGTGTCCTGAGTCGTTAGTTCGCGTGCGGTTGTAGAGTGTGGCGATGCCTGGTCCGAAGCCGTTGCCGCTGGAGCTGTCCGATCACGAACGCAGGGTCCTGCGGGGCTGGTTGCGCAAGCAGACTGCGTCGCAGGCACTGGTTCTGCGGTCGAGGATCGTGCTGGCGTGCGCGGAGGACCGGTCGAACGCCCAGGTCGCGGACGACCTGGGTGTCTCGCGGGAGACGGTGCGTAAGTGGCGGTCCCGGTTCGTCGCGGACCGGCTGGAGGGCCTGGTGGACCGGCCGCGTTCGGGTGCACCGCGGAAGATCACGGACGAGCAGGTCGAAGCCATGGTCGCCAGGACGCTCGGCCAGAGCCCACCAACAGGCGATTCGCACTGGTCGACACGTTCGATGGCCCAGGCGCAGGGCATGTCGCAGTCGGCCGTCTCGCGGATCTGGCGGGCCTTCGGCCTCAAGCCCCACATCGTGGAGACGTGGAAGCTGTCGACCGATCCGCAGTTCGTGACCAAGGTCCGTGACGTGGTGGGCATTTACCTGTCGCCGCCGGAGAACGCGCTGGTCCTGGCGGTGGACGAGAAGTCGCAGATCCAGGCCCTGGACCGAACCCAGCCCGTCCTGCCGATGGCACCGGCCACGCCGGCGAAGATGACCCACGACTACGTCCGGCACGGCACGACCAGCCTGTTCGCCGCCCTCGACATCGCCTCCGGATCAGTCATCGCCCAGCACTACCGCCGCCACCGCCACCAGGAGTTCCTCCGCTTCCTGAAGGTCATCGACGCCGCCGTCCCCAAGGACCTCGAACTTCACCTGGTCCTGGACAACTACGCCACCCACAAGACCGAACCGGTCAAGAAGTGGCTGCTGCGGCATCCCCGCTTCCACCTGCACTTCACCCCCACCTCGGCGTCCTGGCTCAACCTCGTCGAACGCTGGTTCGCCGAGCTGACCTCCCGCAAACTCCGCCGCTCGGCCCACCGCAGCGTCATCGAACTCGAACGCGACATCCGCCGCTGGATCAACGAGTGGAACAAGAACCCCAAGCCGTTCGTCTGGACGAAGACCGCCGACGACATCCTCGACACACTCGCCGCATACTGCACACGAATTAACGACTCAGGACACTAGTCGTCAACAATGCCCATGACGACCAATGGGAAGACGTCGTACGCATGGCCGTCGCCCACGCCCGCCCCACCGAAAGCGCTGATCTGCTCCGCCGACTCATCGAACGCGGTGACGCCGAGACTGAGCACAGGAGCAGACTTCACCTCCTGGCGGCTGCCAGCCTGCAGTACGCCACAGAAATCGAACCCGCCGTCCGCAAACTGGTCGAACACCATGCGCGTGTTCTGATGCCGCCCCGCTCACCGGAAGAAGCGACAGGTCTTGCGGCGCTCGGACCGGGCATTCTGGACCTGCTACCGGGGCCTGAAGACCTGGAGTATGACGAAGTAGGCGCTGTCATCCAGACTGCCGCCACCATCGGAGGCGATCACGCCTACGCCTTCCTCAGCAACTTCACCCAGTCACTGAGTTCCGGACCAGTACCCTACGAACTCGTCAATGGCTGGGGCAACTTCGAATCGCTTCCCTATGCGCGGGAGATCCTACTCCCCGTCAAGGACCGCCTAACCCTTGTCGTAAATACCAATGACCAGCGCAACGCCTTGCAGGCGCTAAAACCCATCCTCGACGTCAACTTCGGAGAAGCTTTCGCCGACGAAGAAATAATCGAACACCTCTCTCCCGAACACACCCAGAGACTCCGAATCGACGCAGGCAGCTTGCTAGCTGATTTGCAATTTGTGCACCGTCTACCCGCCTTGAGAGAACTCACCCTGTCCGAGTGCAGCCAACTCACACACATTGAAGACCTCGCAGGACTACCACTGACATCTTTGAGCCTCCTCCGCTTTCCGGATGCAGTCTCTTTCGATGCTTTGGCTCTCCTTCCAGAACTCTCCGAGCTGTCTCTCTACACTCGATTGCCTTGGAACAGGCTTGAGGAGATGCCCGCACCACCGGGCTTAACCGAACTACGCCTAGTCCGCACGATCGACGCCTCACTAGAAGGCATCTCAAAGTGGCAACTTTTGGAAAAATTGGTCATCAACTCGGGACCGACCCCAGCGGAGTGGCGAGAAATCTCCTCGCTGCCAAAACTGACCGACCTTTTTATCTCCGAGTTTGATCTGGCACAGGCCACCCCGATGCTCAACGTGACACGCCTTCAGTTGTCAGTCACCGATACAGATACACAGATACACCTAATCCCGTATATTTTTCCTAACCTAAGAAGCGTACTCATCAATTGCTACAATTTCTTATCTAAGAATATTGACATCACTCCACTTAAGCAGATCGAGGATTTGAGCATATCCCTGCAGTACGCGAACAGCGTAATCGGCCTAGAAGAATTTGACACAGATGCTATTCAGCGGTATCCACGACCCCGAAAGACGGGCGCCTGATTTACCGCAGAACAAAAATAGGTCGCTATCGACTCTAAAGGCTGTCCCGTAACTCAACGCAGGCCTGGTTGGAGCTCCACTGAGGTGTCAGGTTGTCCGGTTCCGGACCGACTTGCCGCCTTCAGCGAAACCTCAAGCAATCGGCGCATACCGGGACACCGTTGAACGGAGCCAGCAGTTACGGGACAGCCTTTAACCGTAGCGAGGGCAGGCTCTTTCCCTACCGGCCTGGTGGTCGCGGGTAACGGGCCTGCTGCGGTGTCGCATGCAGAACAGTTCCTGTGTCTTCATGGTTATGGAGTACCGCAGACCTCCGTACCCTTGCCGCTGGCCTCCTTCGACAGGAAACTGGTCCGGCCTGTGTGCTGATTTCCCTGACCTGCTTGCTGCGGATTGGCACGATGAGCTGCGATGGACTTACAAGGGATCGCGCTGGTCGTCACCACCTCGGTAGCTGTCGTGGGGGTGCCGTGCACGCTACTGATCGGGCGCTGGCAGCTCCGTGCTGCCCTCCAGACTGCCGGTGCCACGCACCAGGCGGGTCTCCGCCAGGCGGAAACGGCCTACCAAGCCGCGCTGGACACGGTCCGAGCACAGTCGGACTCGGCTCACGACCAGTGGCTGCGCGGCGTACGCCGGGAAGCATGCTCGGTCTTCCTCCTCGCCATCGGGGAACTGGTCGGGATCCTGGACCAGGTCCTGGACAGCACGGGCGTAGCCGGACAGTCTGCGACCGGCCAACCGTGATCTCCAGCGGGCGCTGGCTGTCCTGGAGCTGGAGGGCGACGCGGAACTGGTGGGGGCCGCCCAGGAACTGGTGGCCTGTTGCGATGAGATCGCCGAAGCGGCGCTGAGCAGCAGCTTCGCTGCCCGCACCTGGCGTGCCCTCTATGCCAGGCAGGTGGAGGAGAGGAACGCTGTCACGCGGCGGGAGCAGTCGAGCACACCGGTCACCGATGCGGTCAACGCGCTGCTCGACCTCCAGGTCCGTCTCGCCGGCATGCGTGACGCCTATACGGCTGTGGAAGCGCCGCCCGGTGTCCGTCCGGGAACGATCAGCGCGCTCGGCCACTACGTACCCCGAGGTGGCCACCCGTTCGAATCCATCGGTGAGGCCTACGCCGCCGTGCGGCATGTGTACGAGACCGCGGTTCAGTTCCTGGAGAGGACCGACCTGCCACGCGAAGAGGCTGCTGTCTTGTTGCGCGATGCCGTCCACGAGGGCCGGGTCACCGTCCTCGACTACATGACGGGCCAGTCCACTCGCCTGACCGAGACCCGTAGGACGTTCCTTTCCGCAGCACGCCACGCGCTGGGAAACCACAGCAACGGGTGACAGTGCCAAGAGCCGGCGGACGCGCTGGGCTCCTGGTCGACACCCGTCGTGCACGGCCGCGCGGCACAGACTGGGTCGGGCCAGCCCCGTCACCGGTTCGGGTGGCGAGCAGCGGGTTGCGGGCTCAGCGGTCAATCGGGGCGATCTCGTCCAGCCCGCTCTCGTACAGGATCTGCGCGACGGTGTCCTCCAGGGAGCTGTCCGCCCCGATGACGGTCTCCAGGGCGCCGGGCAGCAGGTCTTTGGCCCGGTACCAGTCGCTGAGGTGATCGGGGGTGACCTGCTGGAGGTACGCGGCGTCCAGCTTCGTCGCGTGCCGTAGCACCGTCTCCGCGTACGGCACATCGAGGTAGTAGCAGCGTGAGACACCGCGGTGGGCGCGCACCAGGTCCTGCAGCATGGGGCCGTAGCGGTCGGCGTACAGGATGCCTTCGACGACTACGTGGAAGCCGTTGTCCAGGGCGTAGCGGGCGGTCAGGTCGATCAGCCCGATGTTGGCGCCGCCGGGCCGGTCGCGTTCACGGAGCACCATCCGGCGAAGGTTGTCCTGGCCCACGATGGCGAGGTTGCGGCCGAAACTCTCACGCAGGCTGGCCGCGACGGACGACTTGCCCGAGGCGCTGTTCCCACGGACCACGATCAGACGCGTGTTCCTTGGTGCCCACGGTGTTATGCGCGGCCTCAGTCACGGAGGATCCCAGCCCCAGATCAACCGTTCGTCGTGTGTCGCCGTATCCCGATGAGCGGTGGGCACAGACGGGATTCTCAGCATCAGCAGCTACTCCCCCAGAACGCCCTCATGCTCGCAGCGTACGCAGCCAGCACGCGTTCGCCTCTACGGACGTCCACCCACGCATGGTGGTTGAGGGCAACGCGCAGCTTCTCGCGAACGCGGCACGTGGCGGGCCTGACGGGCGAGCCGCTCGCGTACGAGGCGATGCGTGCGCCGACGAACCGGATGCGGTACGACCGTGCGGCAGGCCGAGCAGGCGCAGCGTCCCGAGGAGGAACCGCAGAAGCTGTTCACCGAGGCGTGCCTGCACGGGCTGCGGGCGAAGCTGTGCGACGAAGTCGATTCGCTGGACAGCTACCTGCCGCCGCAGGTGGCCGCGATGGCCCGCAAGGTGGCCGAGGTGCTCGAAGTACCGGAGCTGGCGACGACGTCGTGATGTCGGAGCCGCGCTGTTGGTGAACAGCACGGCTCGGCGGTCGTCGGCTCAGGCGATGGCGTGGTCCACCAGGGCCCACATCCGAGACAGTTCACCGGTCGTGATGGCCGTGCCCGGGTCTTCCGCGAGGAGCCGTGCCGCCCCGGTGACCAGGGAGGCGACCGCCACGAGCCGGATCTGCTGGTCCGGGATGAGCCACAGCGCGCCCTGGACCGCACACGGCACGGCCGCCGGCGTGCTGCGGGTCTCCTCGTCGAAGCCGTTGCTCGTGGGCAGGATCGAGCCGCTCGGTGTCGGTAGCTGGCGCTACGGTCTAGGGATGACGACATCACCGTGGCAGCCGCTCTCCGCCCGCGAGGCCGGCCTACCCGTCGACCGGACAGTCCATGAAGGAGTTCCCGAGCACCTGGAACCGGGACTGCGGTCGTGGATCCGGGATTCGGTGGTGACGGAATCGCTTGTCCACCGCGTCATAGCCAGGCTGAAGTTGACCGCCGATGCTCATGTCTTCGACAACAGCCGCCTCCCGTCGAGCGCACGTGATCTGTCCAGGGTGTCGGCTGGCCTGCTTCTCGATGTCGTCGACTGTCTGCTCTACCTCGATATCGGCGAGGTCGCCCACCACGAGTACCTCGTCAAGCACCCGAACGCAGCCTCGCCCTTGGCGGCAATATTCTCCAAGCACGCGAAGTTCGTGGATCCGGTCAACACACTGGACGCACTGCTCGGCGATGCCGCCTCCGCCTACCAAGTGCGCGAGGCCGATGACGTCTCGCACGCCGGTCTGGAGCGGGTTGTCGACGCCACCGTCGCCGAGTCCGCCGTCATGGCCATGCAACACGCCGAATCGTCTGGCCGCGACGACGCCAGCTCGTATCTACGCAGTTCCTGGGCCAAGGGCGTACGCACTGCACCCCGACGCAAGTGGCGCCTACGTCGATGCGGTGCGGGCAGTGGAAGATGTCGCGATCCCCCTGTACGCCAGCACCAAACCCCAGCCGACCCTCGGCACCGTCATCCGAGAACTGGACGACAACGAGGCCGCCTACTCGATGGTGATCCTTGACAACAAGGCGGTCCCAGCCAAGGTCGAAACGGTTCTCTCCCTCATCGAGACTCCTCTGGCAAGGGCACCGCGACCGGCACCCCGGAGGACAGACCAGCGCGCCCATCACCCTGGAGGCCGCCCAGGCCGCCGTCCACATCGCCGTGCTCCTCGTTCAGCTCCTCAGTACTTCCGCGGTGACCAAGAACCTGCCACTGCCACCGCAACCGTGACAGCCGGCGGACTTCCTCCGGCCATCGCGCTACCCCTCTCCCGGCCAAGCACGGGAAGAAGGTGAAGCGGCTCGGAAGCTTAGCTCCTGGCACTCCGGATGCCCTGCTTTAGGTAACTGCGGACGATGGTGTCCAGGCCTCTGCGGGGCCGGAAGTAGACGCGCTGCTCCGCCGCCTCGATCTGAAGCCGGTTGAGGAAGCCAACCGTCTCCTCGGTGGCGATGCTCAGTCCGTAGCGGGGGTCCGTCCGACCAAGAGATGCCTGGGACCGAAAGGCAACACGATGGAGGTGGAGTCGCCAATCGCTACGTTGAAGGCGGTTCTGGTTTCACTCTGCTGAATAGCCAGGGCCGGGGTGTCACCCAGGAGGAACTCCCCGGCGGCGGGCACCAGAATCTCCAACCCTGCATCGCTTGATCATCTCTTCCGCTTTGGCGAAGGTGTCCTCGATCCGCGCCCGGAAGTCCGCACCGTTCTCAAAGTTCGCCAGGTGCGGGCTCAAGATCTCGTCCGCCGCGGCAGCCAGGCCCTGCGGTCCGGGAAGGTGAAGTCCGCTGCGTTGCAGTACCGCGAGGCGCAGCAGGTCGGACTGGTCGGTAAGCAGAGCGGTGCGCTGCTCGGTGTAGATCTTGGTGAAGATGCGCTGATGGACCTTGCGGTAGTTCAGCGAGCGGACCAGGTGCAGGGCGATCAGGTCCTTCAGGGTCTGCACATGCTGTTCATGCTGGAAGACGTCGCCTCGATCCACCGCGCGCGCGGCGTCGGGTATCCGTGTCTCGAGCTTGCCCCATAGCTGTTCCAGGGAGGCAGAGGCGAAGCGTGCGAAGTGCGGGACCTTGCCGCACTGGCGCGGACTCGCCATCTTGTGCAAACGGTCGGGGTGGTCAAGGTTGAAGGGCACGAGCTTGAGCCCATCGCTGCCGAACGGAGCGGCGAAGCGCTTCAGCAGGACTTGGGAGATCACGTGCTGCCCGACCACGTGGCGATCGGCCTCGGGTCGGAGTTTCTCGATCCGGGCATCGATCTTCTGCGCCGCCGCCAGCCACTGGGCGGGTGATCCCTCGTTCATCTGCCCAGTGTGCCAACCAGGTCCGACAAGCGGACGGATTTTCGGTCCGCCCTCAGTCCGGGTCTTCCCGTAGCCGGAGTTGGCTGCCGCGTGACGCCAGATACGCGGGATAGGGACAGCGTTCGTGGGCGCTGCGGGAAGCCCGAGCGCCGCCAGACATCGGCCGTGAGTCGAGCCGGAATCATTGACGCGAACAGTCCATGCGCCGCGCTCGCAGAAGGTGGTGGCCGCAGCGCGTCTTCGGATCGTAGTGTGCGACGGCCCCGTCGCGGTCGTTGCTTTCACCTACGCGCTGCCGTGGCGTGTGCTTGGTCTGCATGATGGCGGGATGAACTTGCCGTCCGGAGTGCCAGTGTTCAAACTGCGGGATGCCATCGCGGAGGCCTTGTGGGGTTACGTCAAGGCCAACCGACTCGCTGCGGTTGGTGAGTACCTGGGGCTCGCCCCGCAGGGCGCGGACGAGGATCCGTTCAACAGCAAGAAGGGCTACGTTCTGGCTCGGCTGGAGGACAAGTCGCCCCCGGATCTGATGGAGATAGCCCGTCGCGTGATCGAGGAGTACGGCGATGACGACCTGCAGCAGTTACTGGCTCAGCTGGGCCTGCAGGGCGTCTCCGGAGAGCTGAAGAACCTCATCTTCGCGGCCGACGGCCCCAAGCCGCAGATCGTCCTGCCGGACTCCATCAGCAACACCATCCGCATCGTCAAGAACGAGCAGTACTGCCTGGTGTACGACCAGCCGCTGGAGGGCCGCGGGCTGAGCTGGCAGGACTTGGTCACCTGGTGGGTTCGCCAGCACCCTGAGCACGCGGACGACCCGACGCAGGCGCGGATCTCTCTGCGGGACCGGCTGCGACGCTCCCTCGGGGACAACGGTGCTGAGCTCCTGGTGTTCGACACCTATGTCAAGCTCGGCTTTGACCTCCCCGCCCTTATCCCTCAGGTCTATCTCCACTACGACCCCTACAGCATGAGCGAGCTGGGCGGGGCCAGACGCCTTGCCCGCCAGCGCATGGATTTCTTGCTGCTGATGAACCATCGCACCCGCGCGGTCATCGAGATCGACGGCATCCAGCACTACGCCCGCCCTGCCGGCCGCGCCGCCGGGCAGCGGCCTGAACACCGACTGGCTCCCTGACCCCGGGCGCTACGCGTCGATGGTGGCCGAGGACCGCGAGCTCACGCTCCAGGGCTACGAGGTCTACCGCATCGGCGGCCAGGAACTATGCGATGCAGCGGCTCCCGAGATGCTCACCGCCTTCTTCGAACGGCTCCTACGCCGCCACGACCACACCGACTCGTCAAGCTGACGGGCCGGTCTCGGTCTGCCTGCCATCGAAAGCCGGTGTGCGCAAGATGCGCGCTCACTACAGTGCTGTGATGACTGAGCAGGAGAAACTGACTTCACTTGAGCAGCGCAGAGCCGTATGCCCCTACGCGGAATGCGCCACTGGCACCGTGATGGACATGGTTGATCGGCGCATGATCGCTCCGGAGAGCCGTGATTACGCGTTTGACGAGTTCGGCAACGAGGATCCCTGCCGGTCTTCCCCCTCTCCTCATGGACGCAGCAGGAATGCTGGGTGTGCCAGCTGTGCGGTCGCTCGATCCTGGAGGTCATCGAGTGCAAGCAGACCGGCTGGGGCAGGGAAGCTCGCATCGAAGAACTGACACGGTTGGTGCTGTGGCCCTCCCCCGCTCCTCGCGTGCTGCACCCAGATGTACCGGAGCGGATCCGCAGCGCGTACGAAGAAGCCTCACGGGCCGAGAACGCCGGTGCGGCCCGGCTCGCCGGCGTCGGGTACCGGTCAGCGGTAGAGGAGCTGTGCAAGGACCAGGGCGCCACCCACAACACCCTGCACGGAAAGATCCGGGAACTCGCGGCGAAAAACCTGCCTGGTGACATCATCACGGCTATGGACGAGACACGAGTCGTCGGCAACGACAGCGTGCACCAAGGCGTCGCCTACTCAGCCGAAGAACTGGCCGACATCGCAGAGCTGGTCGCCGAAGCCACGGTTCTCCTCTATGTCCAGCCCGCGCAGCGACGTCGCATGGCGGAATCCCGCAAAGAGCGTCACGAAACGGCCCAGCAGAACCCGTAGTTCCGCCTCCCAAAGAGGGCATGGACGAGGCAGGCATGGTTGGGGACGCGCAGCACCGCTGCCAGCCACCACGCTTATCCGATGGCGTGATCCAGCAGGGCCCACATCCGCGTCAGCTCGCCCGTCGTGATGGCTGTGCCCGGGTCTTCCGCGAGCAGCCGTACCGCCCCCAACACCAGGGAGGCCACCGCCACCAGCCGAATCTGCTGGTCCGGGGTGAGCCACCGTGCGTCCTGGACCGCGCACGGCACGAATACCAGCTTGCGGCGGGTTTCCCCGTCGAGGCCGCCCGCGCCGTCGACCATCACGCCGTCGGGTTCCATGCGGTCGCAGTCCTGCGGGTCCAAGGCTGCCGTCGCCTCCTCGATCGCTTCGGGCAGATCCTCAAGAAGCCAGGAGCCGACCGGGCCGGGAGTCGGCGCCTGGGGCAGGGAGCGGATCCATTCCGCCGCGCGGCGGCCGGCGGCCGCGGCCGCGGCGAGGGCTTCGTCCTCGCCGTCCCACGGCTCGTAGGGAACATCATCGGTGGGCCCGGCGGGCAGGTGCGAGATCGTCACGCCGGGCTAACCGACTTACTTCCTCTCAGGTCACCGCGCCCGCCGTCTCCTCCGGGCCGGGGTCGCGCAGCGGGTTGGGGTGGGAGCAGTCCCAGCACCGCACCGTTTCGGGGAGGTTCTCGAATCGTGTGCCGGAGACGCCGAAGGAGCCGTCGATGCGGAATCCTCCGCAGTTCTGGCACGGGGTGGCGTGGAAGGGCTTGTCGCAGCGGGAGCAGGTGCCTCCCGCGCTGGTGGGGTCAAGGCGGGTAACTCGGGTGTCTGCGCTGCCGCATCGCACGCAGAACACGTGCTGGGTCGTGTCCATGGTTCTGGTGTACATCAGGTTCGGCGGTTCGTTCCCCCTGCTCCGGTCCGGCCGTGTCGCAGGCGGTCGCGGAACGCGTGACGGCGGGGAGCTCCGCGGTTGTTGAACAGTGCGAGCCCGACCGGGCCCCGGGGAGCCGTGGCGGTCCCCCGGGGCCCGCGGTGTGTCGGCCGTTCGGTCAGGCGGTGGGGTCGTCCGGGTCGGTGAGCCAGGTGACGACGTCGGCGTCGGTCATCCGGATCGCCTGCGTCTCCTCGGCCTCGCCGTGCTGGATGACGTGCAGGTGGCCCTGCTGGGGGTGGCGCTGCTTGGGGGCGGGGCCGGCGGCCGGGGCGAGGACCTGCCAGGTGTCGGCCGTGAACCGCGCCAGGATCACCGTGGCGAACAGCTCCCGGGCCGCGCCCCTGAGGACGGTGGCCTGGGGGCGTCCGTCGAAGATGACGTGGACGCGGGCCGCGCGCCCGACCCAGAGCGCTTCCTCGAGCGCGGCGATGGCCGGTGACGTCTTCGGGTCGTCCTTCTGCCGGAAGGTCTCCCAGTAGCGGGCGAGGCGGCTCAGCGTGGTGTTCGCTTCGTCGATGGCGACGATCAGGCGGGGCACGGTGTCCAGGTCACCGTCGAGGTCGAGGCGGCGCTCCAGCTCGGTGGCGAGGCCGAGGAGGGCGTCGTGGATGCCGGCGATGTTGCCCCGGTGGGTGACCGTGGGCAGTGCCTTCGCCCACAGGTGGGAGATCCGCTTGGTGTCCAGGACCAGGGCGTGGGCGCCCTGGTGGAGGAACTGGGCGGTCAGGGAGCGCAGCATGGTGGTGCTGCCGCCGCCGCTGGCGGTGCAGACCAGGACGTGCGGGGATTCGCCGTCCAGGTCGACGGCGATGGCCTGTCCGGTGGTGCTGATGCCGATGAGGGCGGTTCCCTCGGGCATGGCCTCTATCTGCTCCCGCAGGTCGGGGTCGGCGAAGCTGAGCATCGTGAGGAGCGCGGTCTTCTTCATGGGGCGGTGTTCCTGTTCTGTGTGGTGCCGGGGAGAGCCGGGGGTTCTTCCGGGTCCGGGGGATCGTGTCGGTGAAAGCGGACAGGTTCGGATCGAGGGGCGGGTCAGATTTCTGACCCGCCGTGGTTCCGGGGTTCAGTCGAGGTCGGTGGTGCCGGTGGGGGCGCGGGGCCGGTTGCGGGCCCACTTCTTGAGGTCGTGGACGCTGTAGAGGAGTTCGGTGCCGCGCTTGGCGGCCGGGGTGGGGAAGGTGGGGTCGTTGGCGCGGGCGAAGCGCAGGGCGGCCAGGGTGAGGCCGGGCAGGTGGTGCTCGGCGGCCTGGCGCAGTCCCACCTCCTGGTCGTCGTCATCAGGTGCCGGATCCGTCGGCGACGTCGCCGGGACGGTGACGGGCTCGGCGGCCGGGGCCGGGGCGGGGGCGACCGGCGGCAGGGACGCGTCGCTGTTCCAGGTGTCGGGGGGGCGGGAAGTCGGCGGGTGGGTCGGGTTTGTGGAGCACGGGCGGGCCCGGCTGTTCGGGGAGGCCCGGGTGCTGCGGTTCGGCCGCGGTCGTCTTGCCGGTGCTGGCCCACTCGTGGGCTTCGGCCTCGGTGAAGAACAGCACCTGCGTCTCGGTGGCGCTGCCGCCTGTGACGACCTGGGCGCGGCCGGCGTGCTTGGTGGACTTCGGCGCCGGGTGGACCTCGGGGGCGAGCATCCGCCAGGCGTTCACGCTGTAGCGGGCGAGGATGCGGGTGGAGAACTGCTCGCGGACCTCCGGACCCCCCAGAGCGCGGGCGGTGGCGGACTGGGCGACCAGGAGGACGTGCATGCGCAGCTGGCGGCCCATGTAGAGGATCTCGTTGAGCGCGTCGACGGCCGGGGAGACCTTCGGGTCGCCGGACTCGCGGATCTTCTCCCAGTAGCGGGCCAGCTGCTTCATCGTCGCGTTGACCTCTTCGAGGAGGATCAACAACCGTGGGCCGATGGCCTTCGGATCGGCGCCGATACCGAGCTCGTCGGCGACCCGCGTACGGCGCCGCCCTTCGATGCCGAGGGCGATGAGCTGGTCATGGATGTCGGCGACGTCGGCGCAGTAGGTGACGCCGGGCAGGCCGCGCGCCCAGAGGTGGGAGATCCGCTTGGTGTCCAGGATGAAGACCCGGCTGCCGTGGTGGAGCATCTGGCAGGCGATGCACCGCAGGATCACCGACTTGCCGCCACCCGTACTGGCGTTGACGAGGATGTGCGGGGATTCGGCGTCCAGGTCGACGGAGACGATCATCCGCCCGGCGGCCCCGAACCCGATGATCGGTGCGGACTCCTTGGCCTTGGCGACCAGGTCCCGCATCTTGGGGTCCTTGAAGAGAGCCGTGGGCGGGGGCTTGCGGGTCTTCTTCACCAGCACGTACGGCTTGCGGCCCTCCGGGTGCCAAGAGAACGTCACGCCCTGGAGGGCGAGTTTCTGCGTGATGAGGTCGGCCACCACGTCGCGGGAGAACCCGAGCCGGGTGGGCAGATCGATACGGATCTGCGCGTCGTCGTCCGTGAAGTTCTTCGGGATGTGGAGGTAGCGGCGCGGGTCGGTCTGCTCCGCCAGCCCGAGCGGCTGATGCAGGGCGTCGTGCAGCGGGCCCACCCACTCGCGCATCAGCTCCCGGCGCTCACGGGTCAGGACCATGTACGTCGCGGTGCCCACCGTGAGGACGGAGGCGGCGGCGATCCCGCCGGGCTCCAGCGTCGCGAGCGCCGCCTCCCGGTTCTCCCACAACTCCGTCAGGGTCTCGCGGGTGGCGTCCAGGTCCCGGGTGGTCAGGTAGCCGCTCTCCGCGACCCCGCCACCGAGAGCGAGGCGGAAGGACAACCGGCGCCACCCGGGCTTGTAGGAGCGGCGGCGGACCTTGCCCTCCACCTTCGGCAGGACCCGGGTACCCGCACGCCAGAACGTCGCGTCCGTACGGCGGACCCCGTCCAGGTCTCGGCCGGCCAGCACCCGGGCGATCCCGCGCGCGAGGGAATCGGCGGACTCATCCACCTGCTTGTCGAACTTCGTCTGCGCCATGGCCGTGCCCTTTCGATCTGCGTCCCGGCACCTCACACCCGGAACCGGACACCGACCGTAAAAGCGTTGCCCTGTGCATAAGTTCTGGCGATTGACGAGCCCTGAGCTGCAGATCTGTGGACGGCGAGCCCGTGAAGATCAGGCGACGACCGCGGGAAGGCTTGGCAGTGGTGCGACTTTCGATACGTCTCATCGCGCACTGCACTCCCGGCCCGATCGAAACTTTAGTTGTCACGAAGCGTTTGCGTGCCCTACAGTTTCAGCATGGTTGATATGTGGGAGCTGCTCGACAACGAACCCTTCGAGGCGCGGGTCGCCTTCCGGGCGCAGGTTCGCGATCTGGTGTGGAACGAGACGAGGCGGCGCGTGAGCTTCCTGGGGCTCAGCGAACACGGGGGACCTACTAGCCCGAATGCGCTCGCCCCTGCATCCGCGGCCGCCAAGGTGCTGCACATCGCTTACCTGGAGGTCGCCACGGAAGCCGGTATCTCCGCGCGGGAACTGGCCAACGACGCCGCGACCCGCGCAGGCCGGGCTGCCGCTTCCTACGCGGAACTGGGCGAAGCGGCCGGGATCACCCGGCAGGCCGCCCGCAAGCGGTGGCCGGAGGCGGTCGGCACTCACTGGGCGCTCTACCTCCTGACCGGCAAGCGCCACCCGCACGGCAGGGCCGTCCAGGTGTTCCGCAGCAGCAGCAAGGCGATCGAGGCCGGGCGCACCGCCGTCGACGAAGGCGGCCTCACCGACGACGGTGCCGTGGCGGCCGTCGTCATCGACTCCGGCCGCCAGGCAGTATGGGCCTGCTACTTCGACAACGGCACGTACGCACCGGAAGAAATCACCCTGCCCGAGGACCTGGAAACAGTTCCTGCCCCCGGCGAGGGTGAGCACGGCGAATGGCAGCATCGGTGGGAGCGGCACATCACCCGCCTGCTCTGACAGCGGCAGGCCGGAACTGCCGGTCACGCGTCGGGCCCGGGCCTCCTTGTGGAGATCCGGGCCCGACGATCTTGAGGTGCAGTCTCAGCGGGTCTCGGTGTTCCCCTGCGGCCGCACCGCCGTGGTGAAGGTGGGGTTGGTGTCGCTCTTCTTGTCGGTGCCGATCAGCGCCTGGTTGGCGAAGGTGTCGACGAAGTCCGGCTGAGGCGCCGGAGCTGGGGCGGGTGCGGCCGGCGCGGGGTCGGGCTGGCCGCTCCCCTGGTTCGGTTCGTTGCTCATGGTCCTCAAGTGTGCAGCAGCAGTGCGACAGTCGACAGGCAAAGGCCTGCGCCAAGCGACCAGAGGCTGACCGCCCAGTACCGGACCTTCTCCTCGTGTCGTTCCTTGTTCTTCTCGAAGATGACCGCCCGGGACGCCGCCAGCTCAGCCAGGACCCGCCCCTTGGGGGACCCAACGTGTGCCGCCAGCATCGGGTGGGGCTCCAGATCCTTGTGCTCCGCCACCCGGAACGTCAGCACACCCGTGACCAAGGCGATGGCGTACGCGGCGAAGGCGCAGTAGGCGAGGACCTCGTGGCGCTGGTGCGTCGCCAGGAACTGCGCGGCGGTCGCAGCGAAACCGATGAGGAAAACTGCCTTGGTGTCGATCTTCGCCAGCGATTCCGACTGCCGCGCCAGACGCGAAGCCACCTCGTTGTTGAGGAGCTCCAGGGTGTCCGTCTGCGCTTCGATTTCAGCCGGTGTCATCGTCATGCCGAGAGCCTATGAGCCGAGCGGGGGCGCCGTCCGGCTCATAGGAGGTGGGCCTGGCCAGCGAAGGCCGGGTCAGGTGCCCGCCTCCTCGCTCCGACGGATCTCGCACTGATCGAGCAGGCGGGCGAAGTAGCTGTACGCCGCGAGTCGCTCCATCCCTTCCTGTTCAGTGAGCTCATCGCGGGTGTGCGTTGCGACGTTCCTGACCGTGAGGTTCAGTCCGGTCGCGAGGTTGTTGAGCGCGCCAGCCAACGGCGCCAGCCCTCCGCGCATGCTCTTGGCAGTCTGATCTTCCGCCGGGCCTGGCCAGGCGAGCTTGGGCTTGCTGGGTTCTGGGTCGCCCGCGGAGAGGGTCTGCTGCCAGAACGAGGTGTCGGTCACGTCGTTGCGGCCCAAGCGTTTCTTCCAGTGCACGGTCAGTGCCTCCGACGCCTCGCGCACCGCGACCCGGTACTGGTGGGTCGTCCAGTGGGCGGCCGCCGCCGTCCAGATGACCTCATGGAGTTCGGAAGGGGCGAATCCTGGCGTCGCTGACTCCGCCGCTGCCTCAGCCTCGCTGATCATCATGCTCAGACGGCCCCGGACCCTGGCCGCCGTGGTGCGGACCTCCTGGGGTGTGAAGAGCGCCTTGGGGGCCGACATCAACGACCAGTTCTCGATCGGGTCAAGGACCCCGACCCCGTCCACGGCGATCTGCGCCCCAGTAACCGTGACCGCCCGGGCAGCGGCCCCCGCAGCCTCCGCCACGTCCAGCTCGAGCCGGCGTATCGCCGCCCGGTCCTGCCCGTCCTTGGGCCGGACCGTGGGGAACAGCCCGCGCGTTTGGACGTGGTCCGACTCCTCCTGGGTCTCCATCCAACGCCCGAAGACCTCCTCGAACCGCTCCACAGCGGCCCACAACCGCTTCAAGTAGTCAGCGCTGTACGTCGTCACGCCCTACCCCCTCCTCTGGATCATGTCTGCCCGCCACCGAGAGCTAGAAGAGTGCGCCTGCTCGTCGTCGGCCTTCATCCGACCAGCCTTCCAGCCACCACTGACAGCGCGGTCCCGATGGCCGGAGGACCGGCAGGGGTGAAGGCCGGGCCTGTCGTACTCATCGCGCCTTCGGCAGTGCGGCCAGGGTCCGGCGTTCCTCGCCGCGGTGGTTGCCGACGACCCGCCACACCGCCCTGCCCGCGCCGTGCTCCGTCAGCAGGGACAGAGTCGTGGTCGCCACGGTGAGCCGGTAGCCCACGCTCCCCACCCGGCCGGCCCGCTCATGGAAGGCGGCTTCTCTCGTGTCCGGGGCCGCGCGGCGCCGGGCCGGGGCGAAGACGAACAGCACCGGCGGGAACGGGCGGTCCAGGGACGGCCCGGCGTAGTTCTCCTGCCAGTGCGAGCGCGGCGGGCGGGCGGCGTTCCCGCGCCCGGCTACCGGGGCGCCCCGGTAGGCGTCGTAGCGTTCCAGCTTGGCGATCAGGCGAGCGTAGGACATGGTGCGGTCGATCTCCACGAACGCGCTGGAGCCGTCTGCCAGGAGCACCACGCCGTCGGGCAGCAGATTCCCTGCCGGGGTGGGGTGGGGCGCTTCCACCCGCCAGTCCGCGTGATCGGCAAGCTGCGCCTGGTGGAAGGCGATGGCGGTGTCGACCAGGGCCAGGCCGTGCTCCCGGAGGCCGGTCTTGCTCGCGGCGATGCGCTTGCCCGTGGTCCGGCCGGTGGTGGGTGCGAGTTCACCGGAGGCCGCTGCTTCGGCGAGGCCGACCGGGGTGCAGTGCCAGTAGCTCTGCTGGGCGCGGTTGGTCCGGCCGACCAGGGCCGGGGACTCCTCCAGCAGGTTGCGCAGCGCCCGGCGTACGTGGTCGGTGTCCTGCTGGTGCGGCAGCAGCAACGCCTTGAGCTGGCGGGGTGTGGCCAGGCGCAGCTGAGCGAGGGTCAGCAAGACCTCGCCGCGGAGGTCCGCGCCGGCCTTCGCCACCGCCTTCTTCCCGGGCCGGGACGCTTCTCCCAGTACATCAGTACTTGTAGAAGAGGAGTTGCAACCGGCCGGGGCAGGCGAATCAGGGGTCTGATCAGCAACAACGCTCAGACGGCGGCGAGTGGCTGCGTGGCTGGGTGCGGGGCTTGCCCCAGGGCTCGGAACGGGGCTCGCTGTCGCAGCGGGGTGCGCCGGGGAAGGGCGGGTGTGTGGATCGGGTGCGGCGGTCATCGGGTCCTCGCGGTTCTCCGGCCCTACGTAGCCGGATCGGTGACAGGTCCGGCCCGTACGCGGATGTGCGTACGGGCCGGAGCCACCGTGCGAGGTCACCCCTTGACCGCGGTCTGACGCCCGACCATCACCGGTGCCCGGTACGCCCCTTGACCACCGTTCGTTCTCCCGGTTTGTCCGTGGCTGACGCCACACCGGCAGGCGGGGATCAGCGGGCGGGGCGTGTGCTGGAGGGTGAGGCTCCGCGCCGCCAGTCCGAGGGCTTCTGGGCCCGGAACGTCTCGCCGCTCTCGATCCGGGCCTTGTTCCGGGTGAACTCCCGCTCGGCTGCCGACAGCTTCCGGGGTGCGCAGCCGGGGTGTCCCCAGCCCTCGGTGACCTTCGTGATGACCTCGCCTTTGGCGTAGTCCTTGAAGCAGGCCGGGCAGGTGCCGCCGTACGCGGCCCGCAGCGACCCGCGCGGCAGCGGCACCGTCTTCTTGGCCACCGCCTTCTTCGCGGCCGGCTTCCCGCCACCCGCCTTCTTCCTCGCCGCCTGCGCCCGCAGAGACGCCTCGCGCTGCGCCTTGCCGGGCCGCTTCTTCGGCTGCTGCCCACGTGCCGCCTGGGCGGCCTTCTGTGCCGGGTTCTGTCCCACGCGCGGACCATAGAAGCCGACATGCGGCGAGCGGCGCACGCCACGCGCACCAGAGGGCCCAAGCGGTGGCGCGCGGATGCGGACCGGCGCGCGCACGGTGCGCTGAGTTGCGCACGATGGAACGCACTCCCCCGCCCGGTGGAGCGCACCGGGTGGCCTCCGCCCACTCCTGGTGCGCTTCGCGGTGGCCGCCACTCTCCATCCGGTGAGGAAGGTGTCATGCACTTCCACCCGGTGGGACGCGCCTCGATACGGCGCTGCGCGGCATCGTCCGCACCGGCCTACGGACGGTGACGGTGCGCGGTGTGCCGGGAGGGAGAGATCTCCCCTCCTCCACCGTGCACTGGGACCCCGGCGCCGGTCGATGCCGGAGAGGTAGCGGACGAGGTCAAGGGGAAACGTCGAAGATCACGCGGAAACTCGTAGCTGGACAAGGGTTGCTTTCCGCCCGATGGGCTGGGTGGAATCCGGCGGCGCACCTGGTCAAGGGGGTGCATCGAGTGCACCGCATCCGATGCGCCGTCACCCTCCGTACGCACACCGGGTGGAACAGGCGGAAGTGGTGTCCACCCCCACCCGTGCGGTCTCGTGGTGCGCATCGCGCCGCGCACTGTCGGTGCGGTGGCACGCGGCGGGTGGAACATCACGGTGGGCTCCACTCCACTCGATGCGCGCCACGGTGGGCTCCACCTTCTCCGACGGACATCAGGGGTGGAGTCCACTCCGGCCCGACGCGCGCCGTCCGGTTGGCGTCCCTTCACAGGTCGGGGCCAACTGCCCTGCTCTGGTCGGGCTGCGCCGTGTGGTGCTGTTGTGCGTCGGCGGCCGGGGCCTGCTTCGCCTGGTGCGCTTGCTTGGTCTGGTCTGCCTGCTCTTCGACCGTGCGGCCGCGGGCCTCGGCTGCACGGGTGAGGGCGGCGAGGTGGGCGAGGTTCTGCGGCGAGGTGATCCACGTCTCGGGGTCAGTGGTGCGGCCCTCCAGGTACTCCTGCGGCATCGCGGCCTGCTGGTGGGCGTGGATGGCGGCGACCCGCTGCGCCGGGCTCTGAGCGGCATCCCCGCCGGGATGGTCGACGCCGTGCGGCGCGGCCTGGTCGTGGTCGCCAGCGGGTGGGGGTGCGGCCGACGCGGTCGCGGCCGGGGCTTCGTCCCGTGCGGGCGGTGCGGTGAGGGCGGTACGGATCGCGTTCTGCAGGGCGTGGCTGGCGACCTTGGCCCGCTCGTACCGGGTCGACTCCCGGGGTGGCTTCCCATCGGTGCCCGCGATCCACCAGCGGCTGGGCGAGGTGAACTCGGCTGTGTAGGAGAGCTGGTCCGGGGCCGGGGCCCGCCGGCCTTTCTGGGGCACGGTGAGCTGACGGCTGTAGCGCTCCAGAGCCCGGTCGGCGATGTAGGTGTCGATGCCGGGCGCGTAGGCGCGGCCGCGCAGGGTCTCCAGCAGATGCCGGCGCGCTTCGGCCAGGACGTGGCGGCGGTAGAAGACTCCGCGCACGGTGAAGACGACCGCGGCGACGTCGACCGTGGCGAGCGCGGTGTCCACCCAGGGGCCCACCCGGGCCCGGATCGCCGCCCCGGCCGCCTGGCACCGTTGAAGGAGCTCGTCGACCATCCGCTGCCCGAACTTCAGGAGCGCGGAGACACGCCACCACGCGAGCAGCTGGTCCAGCGGGCGCGGGGTCTTCTTGTCCGGGCGGGTCTCCTGCGCCGCCCACCACGCCAGACCGTGGCGGGCGCGCTCGCCGGGCAGCCGGCCGTGCTTCTTCACGTAGTCGTCGGTGATGCCCTCGAGGACGTCCTCGATCCGGCGGCGGCGGGTGGAGGACCAGTCGATGAGCTCCTGGTCGACGCCGGCTATCTCCATCACCGGGCGAAGGCCCGGCGTCACCTCCCTCGGCACGGTCGCCAGCCCGAGTTCCTCGCACACCTCGGTGGTCATCTGAAGGGTGTACAGCGTGTCGGCGGCCACGATGTTCTTGTAGAGCCGGGCCGTGTCCAGCGCGTACCAGGAGCTGTCCGGGCGCTGTGCCCGGTTGGCGATCAGACAGTGCTCGTGCAGGAGCGGAAACCCGTTCCTGTTGTCGTAGTGCCTGAATGCCGCGACGACCAAGGCCGGGGCCTTCGCGCGCCCCCGGCCGGACGCCCACCGGGTTTCTGTGACCTCGTCCTCCAGCCAGCGCAGGGTCGTGGCGATGGCCCGCTCGTGCGCCCGCTCGATGACCCGGCGCGTCCGGTCGTCCCCCAGCGCCCACAGCACGACCAGTGAGGCCTGCGGCCGGAACACGAAGTCCAGGGCGAGCAGCGGGGTCTGCTTGCGGTGCTCGATCTCCTCGATCGGCTGGCCGAGGACGGTGGCCCGCCGTGCCGTGGCCGGGTCGACGCCGTCGTCCAGGAGCTCGCGCTCCATACGGTCGGCGTCCGGGTGCCGGCCTTCGCCGAACAACAGCTTCATCTGCCGTTCCGTCACCCCCTGCCCGTCGGTGAGGCCCAGCGCGGACAGGCCGCGGCCTCTCCACACCCCGGGCGGGAGCCCGGCCATCTCCTGAGCGTCCTTCAACGACTGGCCGACGGGACGGCGCCCGTCCCCGAACGCGACCCCGCGCATGTAGTACCGCCAGGCATTCCGCCGCTGCACCTTCGCAACACTGATCATCCCGGCAGCGAACACCGGCTCTGACCTGCACAAAAGAGCGCTCCCGTGGGGCGGGAGAGTTCACCGGAACTTCACGGCCGATCCCGCACAACGGGCGCCGGCGACAACATCGCGCCCGCCCTGCGGACGCACCCGAGGCCATGCAAATCCTGTGCGGCACCCGGTCACACACGCCTCACAGGCAACGAAAACCGCCAGCAGACACCGCTAACGCCATAACGCGTACACCTACGTACCGCTCCCCCACGACCGGGCGGAAGGCGCCCCGTCCCAGCACCACGTCACCGACTCCCTTCAACCCGAGTAGGACCCGCCGCCCCCGGCATCGCCGGGGGCTTCTTGCTGCCTGGAGGACCGACGTGCCGACCTACGAGACGCTGCCCCGCTTCACCCGCGACCTGGAACACCTCACCCCGGACCAGCACCGCCGGTTCCGCCGGACCGTGGCGGCCTTCGTCGACGACCTGCGCACCGGCCGCCAGTTCCGCCCCGGGTTACGGGAAGCGCGCAGGTTCCCGAAATCCCGGAGCCGGAGTACGCCGAACCGGGACGCCACTTCCCTGTCTTCGGCGGTGGTCGTGCGAGTTCAGACTTCACGGCTGGGGCCGGATAGGTACCCGTATTCATCCGGCCCGTGCTCCGGCCTCCTGTGTCAGCTGGTGCGGCCGTTCACTTCGAAACGTTGGAAGAGGGCCAGCAGGAACTCTTGGAGCAGGAGCCTGGCACGTTCCGCGTCCCTGAGTTCGTCGTGGCCGAACCGGAAGACCTCGTAACCTCTGAGCTTGAGTTCGCGGTCCCCAGCCACCAGCTCCGCGTACTTACAGCTGTCGGGTACCTGACCGTCGTCGCGGGTGTAGTGCTGGGACCCGTCGACCTCAAGAACGACGCGCTGGCCGTGGGGCAGTAGGAGCAGGAAGTCCATGCGGGAGCGCAGCAGCGCTTCAGGGCCACGCTCACGGACTGTTTTGTGGTCCCAGTGGAGCCACACCTCGGGCAGGAGCGCCGGGAGGTCATAGACGGCAGAGCCGAGGATGTGGTGGTAGAGCTCGAAGACGTTGCGCTGCCCGGGTGAGTTGCCGGGCAGGCTGCGGCGGAGCCGGTGGTAAAGGGTCTTCTTGGCTTCGGCCTCGTCTGCGATCTTTTGGGTGTCCTGCCACCAGGTTTGGAGGTCTCGCCAGCGGATGCCGTCGCCTGTGATCTCGCGGTCGTAGACAAGGACGTTGCCGGGGTCACCGACGATTTCGATGTCGTTGTCCACTGCGGAGAGGAATCGGATGTCCGGCTTGGTGAGCGAGGCGAAGATGACGTTCTTCGGCCGTCGGTTGTCGGCGAGCCGGGTGGAGACCACGGTGAAGCGCGGGTAGCCGCCGTCGGCCCCGGTCTCACGGAGCTCGACTCCCGCGCTGCGGATCTGCTCGTTGATCTGTGCCACGAGGTGACGTTGGGCGGGCTCGTCGAGGAGCACGTCGGCGGAGACGGCCGATGCGAGGAAGCGGGCGAATCGCGCGTCGCCGGCCTCGAACGCCCCGAGGTGTTCGAAGAGGTCCTCGGTCGACCAGTCCTCCGGGTTGCGGAAGACGTGTTGCTGGATGTGCTATCTCAGCCCAGGCGGGCGGTTGGTGCTGGGAAGTAGCAGGTCGGCAAGGGATTCTTCACGGTCGAGCACCCAGAAGCGCTCCAGCAGCGTCATGAATCGGGCTTCGTGGCGTGCCATGTCCGCCAGGTCCAGGGCTCGGGCCGGAAGATTTCAAGTCCAGTGAGACGGTCGTGATGCTATGAGGTTTGTGGTGCGGGTTCCCTGCGCTTGGCTGGGTCGTTGATCCATGCCTGCTGGGGTATCCGGGGTGGTCGGGGGCGGCGGCCGAAGCGTTCGGGGTGGCGGATGTATGCGTCGGCGAGGGTGACGGCCCGCTGGTCGCGGACCTCCTCGGCGGTGCCGAAGTGCACGCTGGCCGGTGTGTGCCAGCCGATGCCCGAGTGCCGGTGTTCGTGGTTGTAGTACGCGATGAATGCCTCGAACCACTCGCGGGCATGGGCCAGCGAGTCGAATCGTTCGGGGTAGTCGGACATGTACTTCGTGGTCTTGAAGTGTGCCTCGCTGTAGGGGTTGTCGTTGGAGGTCTTCGGCCGCGAGTGCGACCGGGTGACGCCGAGGTCGACCAGCAGCTGCGAGACCCTCTTGGAGGTCATCGAGGTGCCGCGGTCGGCGTGCACGGTCTGGGGCACGATGCCGTTGCGGATGATGGTCTCGCGGATCAACTCCTCGGCCCGCACCGCTGATTCGGCCCGCTCAACGGTGTGGCCGACGATGTAGCGGCTGAAGATGTCGATGATGACGTAGGCGTGATACCAGGTGCCCTTGACCGGTCCGGCCGCCTTGGTGATGTCCCAGGTGAACACCTGCGAGGGTCCGGTTGCGACCAGCTCGGGCACTGCTTTGGCGGGATGAGCGGCCTGCCGTCGGCGCTCACCGGACTGACCCTGCTCGCGCAGGATCCGGTACATCGTCGAGACGGAGCAGTAATAGCGGCCGGCGTCCAACTCGCGGGCCCAGATCTGGGCGGGCGCCAGTTCGGCGTACTCGTCGCTGTTCATCAGTTCCAGGACGGCAGAGCGCTCCTGGTCCGTCAGGGCCGAGGGCTGCACCTGCGCGTGGGAGCGGGGTGCGCGGACTGTCGGGGGCTTGAGGCTGCGATAGTGCGTGGCACGTGAGCGACCGGTCAGCCGACACGCGGCCGTGATGCCCAGCTGAACCTCGACGCCGGTGAACGCCTCGTCCACGACAGGGACTGCGGCAGGCTTCAGTCCGCGCTCTCGGAGATCATTTCCAAGAGCGCGGAAGCTTTTCCCATCACCTCGAGTGCGGCCCTGTTCCGGGCCAGGTCCTTCTCCAGCCGTGCCACCTGCTGCCGCAGTTTCTCGTTCTCCACCTCCGCGGCGGACTTCTTCCCACGGGCCGGGCTCGTGCGGCGGTCGACCAGGTTCTCCAGGGCCCGGGCGTCCCGGGCGGCCCGCCATTCCTTGACGTGCGAGTGGTAGAGCCGTTCCCGGCGCAGGACCGCGCCCTTCTCGTTCCTGGGCGCCGCGTCGTACTCAGCGACGATCCGCAGCTTGTACTCCGAGGTGAAAGTGCGGCGCTTCGGCCTCGGTGCCGGGTCGGACCCGACCGGTTCAGTGCTGGTCATAAGGGGCGATTCTCCTGTCCTACCCTCTCAGGCTAACCCGACAGAGCGGGATGTCTCACCCAAGGCTGGCAGAGAGGGGGCCAGTTCGCGTCGGACCCTCTTGGATATCCCCGGGGGTGACGACTCCGCCCAAAGTAGATCTTGTATCCCGTTGCGAGTCGCAGCGGTGAGGCTCCCACGAGCCAGGATGCTTTGCGCGACGTGGGTGAGGTCGTTGTCGGAGACCTGGGCGTAGCTGCGTTCGATTCGTTCACGCAGCGATCCCTCCTCCTTGGGGATCTCCGGCATGGCCAGCTCCGCGAACGCTGCGTTGAGGGTGGCGTGCGTGTTCCCGCTGAGGTGGCGCGAGACGACAGCGTCCAGCTGCTGCCGAAGTCCCGAGCGGTACCTGCTGCTGACCATCAGCCGATGATCCCAGAACTTCGCCGGGCAGTCAGCAGTTTGCAGCGTCCAGGACGGCTGTCGAGTCAGGCTCGCAGTGCTGGGCGGAGGGCCGAGCGGTGCTGGTCATGGCGCGATGGACGCCTCAGATGCGAGGCGCCATGACCTGCCCCGGCAGCGGCCCGGGGCAGGCGGTCTTTCTCTGCGCCAGCTTCACCGCGGCCTGGGCAAGTGCGCGCGCTGCGAGTGCCTCGGGAGAAGCCATGGCCTGGACTGTAGCCACGAACCGGCTCCCGCAAGAAGGAGACCGCGGGTCCCGTCCCCACCCTCTCCTTGTCGACCGCACCCCACCTGTCACCGCCGACGCCATCGCTCGCACCGGCTTCTGGGACGAACGAATCGGTAACAGCAGGCCCGCAGGGAGCAGCTCAGCTACGCCGACCCGTCACGCTCTGGAGGGCGGATCATCAGAACGTTCGACACACCGCCCTGGTTCACGCAGTCCTGCGCCAGGTCGTGCACCTGCCAGAAAAAGTCCGGGTCAGAAGCAACTGCATTCACAGTCGTCTCGACAGGCGTATACCGATGCAGAGGGGTCGACACCTCGTCGTAAACGAAGCCCATGGTGTCCCGGGTCAGAATTGTCAGCGGCCCTTCGCCAGCCCACTCGACTCCGACACGCACGTCGTACTCGCCGGCACCGGTCAGGTCCGCAGTCGCTCGGACCAACGCCATCATGTCCGCGATCGAGCACTCGATGGCAGAGGACTCGACGTGGCGGCCCTCGAAGAACTCCCCGCCCTCAGCGCCCGAAGCAGCACGCCGGTGTCCGCCCACAGCGGCCGCCAGGGTGACCGATCCGTCGTGGTGGATGGTGGCCCACGCCTCCTTCCACAAGGAGTAGGCGGCCGCTGCCGTGTTCACCAGGACCCACCGGCGCAGGCCAGGGCGAGGGTTGAGCCGGTTCACGCTCTCCAGGGGGTGAACACCACCCCGCCCCGCGTACATCAAGGCAAGGCTCTCTGCCTTGGACATCACCTTCTGCGCCTGGTCGCGCGTCAGCCTCTCGCGAACGAGAGGGAGCCGCGGGTGGGCAACCGCGATCAGCCACGCCCGCTTGCGGCTGTCGCGCCCGGCGGCGGCTTCGGTGAACAGCGAGTCCAGGGCCTCGGTCGCGTGGCGGCGCTCGTCGAAGCGAGCACGGTACATGGCCTCGATCTGGCGTTCCTTCATCCATACCGTGTCGGCGTCGTTGCGGACGGGAGCGCCAAAATAGTCGTGCCGATAGATCAGGTGCGGACCGTCGACGCTAGCCGGGATCTCCACCACCACGGCCCTGTTCCCTGCCTCGCCCACACGGTGCACACCCAGCCCGAACACTGGCGGAGAGATCGCAGTGATCGCGGCGCTTCGCAGTGCCCGCTCGTGGCCCTCATCGAACTCGCCGACATCGACGCGGCTAGTCGCCGCCTTCTGCGTCTCTTGTACGCCGTAAACGATCACACCGCCGCCGCTGTTCGCCATGGCCGCGACATCCTTCGGGAAGTCTGTCTGCGGCAGACCTTTGGCGGGCGGCAGCTCGGACTTCCAGTCCAAGTCGCTGTGTTCCGTCACGCCAGCTGTTACGGCGGCGTCCAGGATGTCACCGGTCAGTGGCCCAGGCGCGAGCCCGAGTATGCGGTGAAGTGGCGTGAAAGGCATGGCGCAAGCTTAGGGAAGCCCTCTGTGCCCTGTCCTCCTGAAGCTGCCACGAAGGGACCAGTAGCTCCAGGACGGCAGCGCCGCCGGCCGGGATCCGCCCGACCGGGGGCCGAATGCGCAGCGGCCGCTCTCGCCCCCGGAGCGTCCGGGCTACGCGAGCGGGGCATTGGCGCCGGTGAGGTCTTCGACCACACCGGGGTCGAGCTCCGCAGCACAACCCCGCAGACGCTTCTGCTGCGCGGGGGTCAGGCCGAGCTCGTCGTCGAAGGCGAGGCGTTCAAGGGCGGCGGCGACGTAGCCGGGCGCGGCTGCTGCCAGCGCCTGGCGCATGGCCTCGCCGACCACGTCTGCCGCGGGCAGGCTGGCGGAGTAGTGCGCGGCGATGCCATATGTCTCGGCCGCGCGCGTGTTGATTCGCTCCAACGCAGCCTGCATATTGGCGTCACCCTGGTCGGCACGCAGGACGAGGTCCACTTGGTCGCGGCCGTTGGCGGCAGCAGTCACCGGTCGGAGACCAGACGCAGTCGGCCCCTCGGGGGCAGTCTCCTGTACCACCTCAGCGGCCGGGGCGTCCTTGGGCCTGCGTCGCAGCTTCTCCTTGAATCGGCGTGCCCCCTCCTTGAGGTACGGGGTGGCAACCTCCACGGCGGCGACCGTCACGGTTTGAGCGACCTCAACTGCAATGTCGGTGGCGCAGTTGACGAGGAGGTTCCTTAGGCCGTCCCCGTAGCCCTCGTCGTACCGGTCGTCGGCGTCGAAGAGTTCGGCCTGGGCAACGAGCGAGTTGTCCCGGTCATCGCGGGCGGTACCCCGCATACCGCCGGAGGAGGCACGGGAGTGGTCGAGGTGGGTGCCGGCCGGGAACTCGACCAGCATGTACTTTCGATTCATTTGGAGCCGTTGATATTTGGACATGACGGAACTGTAGAAGGCTGCGCCGACAACACGGCCGTTTTCAGAGATCGCCATTAGTCGTCGCTGAGGAGGTCCCTCGTCCTCGCTCCGCTCGAGTGCCTCGTCCGTGCCCCTATCGTGCCGATCCTCTCGCCTCGGCGGCGAGGAACGTGCCTGATGTGCCTGCACAAGCTATGGGTTTGTGGCCAGCCGTTGCACTTAACAGATGCAGATAAGGCCCTACGACTAACGGCCGGTGTACGTACTGCGGATCGCCGCCGGTGCCCGCCCCACCCGAGCCGACGCCCCCTGGCATGCAGATCCCCTGGAAGGCTGACGGCCCGCTTCACCTCGGCAGCTTGGCCGTGCGCTCCGGGTGGGCGACGGTGACGTAGTGCATGGCGGTCTTCTCCGTGATCCCGAAGAGCCTCATCAGCCGGAGAGGGTCGGCGGCTTCGGCGGCTTCGTTGAGGATGCGGTCCTGGCGCAGGCCGACCAGGGTGAGCCCTTGGGGCAGGTCGTCGCGGAGCAGGGTCTTGCTGACTGCGGGATGGTCGGGGTCGAGTGCCGATCTCTGGCTGACGAGCAGGCGAGGGTTGGTCGAGGCGGGCCAGCGACCGTGGCGGTAGTCCAGCCAGTCGGCGGTGATCCGGTGGGTGAGTTCCTCCAGGTAAAGGGTGTGCCGTCGAAGGCCGCGCCGGATGACGAGGGTGCCGCGTGCAAGGTCCAGGTCGCACGTCAGAATCGTGCGGAGTTCATGGACGGGCACGGCGTGAACAGCGGCCAGGACAAGGACCATGCGCCCGAGCGGGGTCTTCGTCTGCTGCAACGCGTTGGCCAGCAGGTCGCTGCGGACCGGCTTCGGGATCCCTGTCGGGTTCCCGACGCGAAGGTGCTGGGCAGGGTCGCGGAAAACCACCCGTTCGCGCTTCAGCGTCCTGAACAGGCTGCGCAGGGCGAGGGCGAGCTGCCGGCGGGCACGTCCGGCATGGCCGTCCACGGCCGCGTCGACGTGGCGCCGGGTGATCTCTCGAAGCGAGAGCAGGCCTGCCTCCGCCCAATCGGTGAGCACCGGCTGGACAGAGGCGAGGTACGGGCGGATCGCGTCGTAGCCGCGGGTCTCCCCTTCATGGCGGCCCCGGCTTCGCAGCACCTTCACCCACTGCCCTACCTCGCCAGCGAGGGCCTCCGGCATCGCGGCGATGGTGTCTTCGATCCACGCCAGATCGACATCGCGGTGGAGGTCGGGGTCCTCCAGAAGAAGGCCCCGGTCGCGCAGGAACTGGCAGACGGTCTTGGCTCTGAGGCCCGGTCCGGTCCGGGCAAGCTCGTGGATGTCCCGTTCGGAGATGGCCCCTTCGGCGCCGCACCAATAGACGAGGATGCTCAGGGTGCGGATGTTGCTGTCGCGGCCGGGTGACTGCCGCTCGTGCAGAACCCGGCTGAAGTCCTCGACCAGCCGTGCAGTCGTCCCGGTCAGCCCCAGGTCGGCCGTGTTCCGGCCCTGGAGGCCCGACAGCAGCCGCGTCCAGTCGCGCCGGATGGCAAACAGCTGCTCCTGCCCGGCAGCGGTGTGCACCGGCGCGGGTAGCAGCCCCGGTTGGAACGGTTCGTCGACCGGGATCGGCGGGGGCGGTCCGGATCCTCCGACGGGCACGTCGACCATCAGCTGTGTGTACCGGGTGGTGGCGGGCTGGGCGTCGTCGAGGAGACGGTACGGGCGGCAGCCGCGGCAGCGGCCCTTCCGCAGCGGGAGTTCCCGCCGGTGGCAGCGTGTGCAGGTGCTCCGCGCCAGCTTGGCGTGCCAGTGCTGACAGGGAGTGCAGCGGGAACCGTACTGGCCAGAGGGCATCCACGCCTGGCAGTCCGCACACGAATGCGGCGTCCGGCACCAGGGCACCCGGCCGGCCACGGTCCGGGGTGGGCGGCGGACTGCTGGGAACAGTCGCAGGGGTTCCGGCTCGGAGGCCAGCAGCCCGGCCCGCTGGAGAACGAGGCGGATGGTGTTGCGGCCGGCGGGCAGGTCCCGCAGGAGTACCTCGGGCAGCAGCCAGGTGCCTTCGGCCGCGCGGATCGCCAGCGCGAGTCGCAGCAGCGCGGCCTTGCGGTAGCGGTTCCCGCGGCTCAGCCCTTGTTCGGCGGCGATCTCCTCCAGCACTGCCTGGGCTTTCTCCCACCCGGGCACCGGACGGCCCGCAACCGCCCGGGCCGTGTCCGCGGTCAGAGTCCTGGGGATCGTGAACAGCGGGATCTGCCCCCACGCGCCCGGCTCCAGCACCGCGGGCCGCTGCTCGGTGCCCGCGCGCTGCTGCCGGAGTCTGAGGTTCCACACCTCGCTGGTCCGCGGACCGGTGCCGCCGGCCCGGCTCAGCTGGCGGGCTGAGTCCGCGCGGTCGTGATAGACGCCGACTGTCAGCTGGAGGTTACGCGGCGGTGCCCCCTCGATGCCCAGGGCCCACTCGGCGTCGTCCAGCAGCCGGATCGCCTGCAGGCATGAGCGGCACAGACCGTCGGAGTTCAGCAGCCGCTCGTGCCGGCACCGCGGACACGTTCCCCGCTCGCGGTAGTGCTGTCGCCAGCGCCTGCACCCGGCGCAGGCCCCCGCTGGTTGAGGACGACCCAGCCCAGACAGTCCGCGCAGCTCCGGGCCGTTGCCCGGTCCGCGGCCACCGGCGCTCAGCTCGGCGGGAGCGGGCGCGGCCCACTCCCCCGGCGGCTTCCCGGCACCGGCCGCACCGGCCCCGACGGCAATTCCGCGCCGTCGGCCGTCCGTTCCCCTTCCTCCGGCAGCGCCTGGGTTCCGGCGAGGGGCTCGGCCTGCAGCAGATCCGCGACGGTGCAGCCCAGCGCGGCGCACATCAGGTCCAGGTCCTCCAGTCGCACCGTGACCGGAGTGCCGCCCCACAGCGCGGCGACCTTGCTCAGCGACGGGTTGAACCCGACCTGCCGGAACGCAGCTAGTACCTCGGGCGGCCGCCACAGATCGCGCTGCGCGGCCACCATCCGCAGATTCCACTTCACCTCAGGTTCCCCTTGTCCATCACCAGTCGTCGGGCCGCCCGGGAGCTGGCCTCCACGTTCGCGTGCTCAGGATCGGCCTGCGCGGTCGCCATGTACCGAAGAGTCGTGGTTGCCCAGGCGTGTCCGAGGACCTTCTGTACCTCCCACAACGTCATCCCGCGCTCGTAGTTGTGGGTCGCGCACGCGTGCCGGAGAAGGTGCGGGAAAAGGTCGGTGACCGGCCCGCTCAGGTAGCTCGCCGCCGCGCTGTGCAGGGCGCGACGGAACGTCGAGGGCACGATCGCCGGCGCGATCGGAAGGTTCAGCGCCGCGATCGCCGTCGGCTTGCGCTCCGACGGCCACAGCGGCGCCCGCGGGTGCTCGGCATCATCACCGAACTCGCCCCGGATCTGCTCGATGTACCACCACAGCAGAGCCCGGCCCTCCTGGAACAGGTACGCCTCGCGCGGCCGCGGTCCCGAACCGCTCGCGCCCTTGCCCAGGACGACGAACCGGCCCCACTGACCGTGCTCCCAGTGCACGTCCCCCATGCAGACGCCGCACAACTCCGCCGCACGGACGCCCGACAAGTAGGCGATCTTCGTCATCACGTAGTCGCGGCAGGCGACCAGGTACTTCCGCGCCCGGGGCAGGTCCTCGCGCCAGCGGCCGAAGAACATCTTCATCGCCGCCTGCGACGGCGGGATTCTCAGCCCGAAGTCGCCTCGGTGCCGGGGCCTGTTGAACGGATCGATCGGCGACTCGACCACAGCCCCGAAGCGGCTCATAATCTCGCCCGCGTACCGCTGCTCCAGGAACGCGAAGTACCGGTCGATCTTGCCGATCTTGTACCGCATCGTCGACTGGGCCCGCTTCCCCGGCCCGGCGAAGTACCGGTCGACCTCGCGGGAAGAGAGTTGCCACGGCACCGTGCCGTAGAACTCACAGACCTCAATCACCGGCTTGATCAGCCCATCCAGCGTCTCCTGCGCCAGCCCCGCCGCGTCCCGGGCCCACTGATACTCCGACAGCGTGTCCAGGAAGAAGCTCTCCTCGTCGTGCGCCGAGATCCTTGCCTGCCGGCGCCGCTGAAGCGTCACAACGTCAGCGAGCCCGGCCTCGACCGACACCGAGGCCGGGTCCACCGGCATGCCTGGCTCCGGCACGGTGCGTACGAGCGACAGGGTGCGACTTTCGAGATCCGACACAAAGCCGCAGATTACGGCGATCACTCGCAGAATCTGCGAGTTATTGCGGAGATCTCACACCATCGAGTGAACGGGCCCAGCACGCCGATCTACCAGCTGAAATGCGACGTCGACACGCCAGACGGCCACGAACGAACCCGTACGTACTCCACCAGTCAAGCGCGTCCAGCGCGCATCCGGCATCTACGAACTCGCGTGGTCCATGGGCGCTGGACCCGCAGGACGCGCCACCTGGCAATACGGGCCTGCACTCCGCCCCAACACGCCCCCGAGCGCCTCGCACACCTCGGTCGTCATCGCCAAGGTGTACAGCGTCCCGGCGGCCACCACGTTCTGGTAGAGGCGGTAGGTGTCCAGAGCACCCCAGACCGGAACGCCGTCGGCGCCCAGGCGCTGGACGCGGTTGAGGATCAGGCAGTGCTCGTGCAGGAGCAGCAGCCCGTCGCGGTTGTCGAAGTGACGGAAGGCGGCGACCACGAGCGCCGGCGTCTTCGCGCGGCCGCGGTCTGACGCCCACCGGGTCTCGACAACCTCATCCTCCAGCCAGCGCAACGCCGTGGCGACGGCCCGCTCGTGGGCCCGCTCGATGACCCGGCGAACGGTGGCATCGCCCAGCGCCCACAGCACGACCAGCGACGCCTGCGGCCGGAACGTGAAGTCCATGCCGAGCAGCGGAGTCTGCTTGCGGGCCTCGATCTCCTCGATCGGCTGCCCCAACACGGTAGGCCGACGGGCCGTCGTCGCGTCGACGCCGTCGTCCAGGAGGCCGCGCTCGATGCGGTCGGCGTCCGGGTGCCGGCCCTCGCCGAACAGCAGCTCCAGCTGACGCTCGGACACCTCCGCGCCCTCGGTGAGTCCCAGCGCACGCAGACCACGCCCCAGCCACCGTCCCGGTGGGAGCCCGGCCAGCTCCTGGGCGTCCTTCAACGACTGTCCGGCCGGACGGCGGCCGTCCCCGAACGCCACTCCGCGTATGTAGTACCGCCACGCGTTACGCCTCTGGATCTTCGCGACACTCAGCATCGTCACAGCAGACACCGGCTCTGACCTGCGAAAAGGCACGATCCCGTGAGGCGGAAGACTTCACCGGAACTTCACCACCGCTCCCGCACAGCGGGCGCTCGTGGCGACGCCGTGCCCGCCCGGCGGACACCACTAGGGCCATGTAAATGCTGCGCTCCGGCGGTCGATCCTCATGGGATGTTCGGGCAGCTTCTGTGGCGGAGACACCTCACGGTCGATGCCGGGAGACGAGTACCGGGGGCCGGTCCAAGAGACAGTGCCCAAGCCTTGCGAATGCTGTCGATCAGAGGCCGGGCGCTGTAAGGCGATATCCCGAGTTCTTGCCGTGCGTCGGCAAGCCGTTCAGGATCGCCGTCCTGGCCGTGCTCGGCTGCCAGTTGCTTACGGCGCTCAAGTCCGTCGGTGCTGAAGATGTCGAGCAGGGTGAGTGAGAAGTAGGCGTACGTGGATGCTTCGTCGATGAGCTGGCGTGCACTGCTGCTGATCTCTGGTTCGTCGGGTGGTCGATGTGATGAGTCGCCGACGGTCGCAAGAAGAGGTCTGGCGTCGTAGGCGTGAAAGGCGAAGTGATCAAGCGTGCGCACCACATCCGCTTCGACGCACGGACAGGGGTCGCGCAAGTAGCTGCTGAGCGTGCGGAAAGAGGCGAGGATGCCGTTGGTGTCATGCGACCACTGCAGTTTGCTCAGCAGGGTCCGGAAGCCGGCGAAGGTTTCCGCGAGTTCTTCCAGAATGAGTTGCCGCGAGATGTCTGTGAGTTCGTAGGACTGGGTCTTGTCCTGTGTCTCGCGGAGTTGCAGGCCATAGCGGAGCAGGTCGCGCAGGATGCCGCCTGACAGAGCGTGGGCGAGCAGGATGTGTGGTTCCTTCAGTGTCTGTGAGCGCTTGGCCAGGATGGCGCGTGAGTCGCTGAGGGTGCTGGGCTGGACATGGATGATGTCGTCCAGGGAACTGTCGGTGGCGTCCCTGTGAGGAAGGCCCCTGCGGACGAAGGCGGCTCCCACGTCCTCGGCGACCGAGATCAAGTAGTGGACCAGGGGAACGCCCAGGATGGCTTTGATCTCCCGGAGGAACGCGAGCGCATCGGTGTCCGCGCCCAAGCGGTCTACTTCGTCGATGGCGATCACGACGGTCCTGCCCGCTTCGGTCCTCTCGACGGCGATGGACCTGAGCAGTTCGCGGAATTCCTCAACAAGCTCCGGGTAGTTCGGGGGGACTGTGGACACAGACGCGGAGTGGTTGGTGCCCAGGCTCAGGATCTGGGCAGCGCCCCCCGTGGTCACGCCGTTGGTCACCTGTTGGATCGTCTGAAGACGGTAGAGGTGGTTGCGGCATCGCGTGACCAACTCGGGTTCTTCCGCATGCGGTTGCCAGTCCCCCAACTTCGACACCAGGACTCCGGCGATAATCCCTGCCAGTCGCAGCGGGTTTTCTGGGTCCGCCAGTAAGGACCGTATCTGCGGGTTCGTGATGAGGAAGAACACCAAGTAAATTCCTGCGGCGGCGCTGATCGGGCGGAAGATTCTCTCTAGGAAGATGTGCCATCTTCCAAGAGGGAACTCGACTCCCGAATCACGAACGAAGCGCAAGAACCACCACACGAGCAGCAGCCCTCCTGCATAGCCGACAGCGCGGTAGAGAGCCTCGGGCTGGGCGATATGGAGGTTTAGGGCCTGCTGGCGTATCTGTTCGTCGAGCAGCAGAGTGGCAGCGGATGCCCAGGCCAGGAGCAAACCGATAGGTCTGACGCCGCGCATCCACAGGCGACCCAGCATGCGGGGCAGCCAGGCTTCATGCCGTGACTTCCACCAGACGATCCCGCCGATCGTGACGGCCAAGCTCGCGACAACGGTGTGGCCCTGCCAGATGGCCGTGACGTCGTGGCCAATCGCGTCGGTGTACGCGTGCGCGGCGTCCGACGCGGACGTGGCGTACTGCTTGTAGAAGGACCGCATCGAGGCGGACAGGCCCAGCACCACCAGGGCGGTGGCGGGCACCGCGAAGGAGCTCCACCGGCTCAGCCGTTTGACCTGGAGCCATATTCGCCGCAGTGCTCGGCGCGCGGGCGACAGGCGCGCGAAACCGGTGGGCTCATAGCCCCGGGCCCGCATGTACTTTTCGCACAGCTGGACCGACAGCGACAGGAGGAAGTCATGGGGAGCGTAGGTGGCCGGCGCCTGGACGATCACGCCAAAGCCGGCTTTCTTGACGCACTGCTCCAGCAGCGTCGATTTGCCCGCACCGCGCGGTCCGCAGACGGCGATGGTGCCGTCCTCAAGATGCGTGAGCTTGCGTTCGAGTTGACGCCGGGCCCCGTTCTCGATGACGAAGCCGGGCGCTCGAGGCGCGCGCAGGCCCCATTCGTAGTCGTCCGGAATGAAGAGGGAGTCGGGGTCGTCGCCCAGCATATGGCGGACCAGGTCGGCCACCACGGGAGCAGTACCTGTCTCAAGCAGCTCTTCACCCCAGCGTGCAGCGCACAGTCCTACCTCGATGCGCTGAACGAGCCAGGCGCCTTTGAGCCCTGCTGCTATCAGGCACTGCCTCAGGTTGGACCACAGCGCATACCCGCGCCAGATGTACAGCCCGACCATCGAGACAGCTGCCGCCACAACTGCGATGAGCAGAGCGAGCAGGCCACTGAATATCAGCAGGACCATCGAGACGGTGGCGACCAGCGAGCAGACCACTCGCCAGTTCCACTGCGTCGCTCGTGCTGCTCGCTCGTGTTTATCCCGGGCCGCAGCCAGGTCTTCGATCGCTCGGTCGAGCAAGGGCGAGGGACAGCGGAGGATGGTGTAGCGGCGGTACCGCGCCGTCATCATCCGATCCACAACGGCCTCACGGTCTACGCCCGCACGCTTGCCGAGCAATCGCTCCGTCGCAGGCCCATCAACCGCGAACTCCACACACCGGTGGTAGATCCCCGTTTTGTCCTCACCATCGACGAAATCGAAGGCCCTCGCTGCCCATAGCTCCAGCCAGGCCCGCAGCCGCAGCATCCCTCCGCCTTCCCTCGAGGTGCAGAACCTGCGGATGCTATCCCTGCGTTGTCAGCGTCCGAGTGCGTTTCGGTGAAGGTGGCTCAGTTCTTGCGGCGCCATGCGCGCGAGCTATCGACCTCCGAGCGACAAAGGGCACACCCCGCTTCACCGCCGACCTCCAGCACCACACCCCGCCCCGGCTTACGGAACAAAGACGTTCGCCGTGCCCCCGGCGTCTACGAGATCACCTCGTCCATGGGGGCACATCGGAGTCATCTGGCGTTACATCGGCAGGCACGACGTCTCAGGTGCCGGTGGTAGGCCAGCGCTCTGTCGCTGTGAGCACCCCGAGCACGACGGAGTTACCGCATTACGGAGTGAGTGAGGACGAGTGTTGTCCGGCTACGCCCGCGCAATAGGTGAGTAAGGTATCCGCATGACCGCCCCATACAGTCCCGATGATCGGGAAAAGGTAGTTGCGAAGCTCCCCGCGCCGCTGCGACAGGAACTGAAGGTCCGTGCCGCAGAGTTGGGCGTGGATATCAAAGATGCCGTTACGGAAGGCGTCCATGCCTGGCGCAGCGCCGACGCTCCTCGCCCTCAGGTCGACACGTCGGGCGGCGGTTCGTTCGCCACGTATCTCCCGACAGGCCTTTACGGGGAGTTCAAGGACGACTGCAAGGCCCGAGGGATCCCGTTCAACCAGGGCATCGCCCAGTCGATCCGGCTTTGGCTCGACAGTCACCCGTCGCCCCGCCGTGCCCCCCGCACGACCGGTGCGCGGCGTCTTGTATTCGGGAACCAGAAGGGCGGTGTCGGTAAGACGGCGACGTCAGCCGGTGTGGCGGAGGCTCTCGCGGAGATCGGCCAGCGCGTCCTACTCGTCGACTTCGACCCTCAGTGCCATCTGACCAAGCAGCTTGGCTACGAAATGCTCGCCATCGATGAGCCCAGTCTGGCCAAGCACATGCTTGGCGAGGGAAAGGGTGCGCTGCGTGACCTGCTGGTGCCGATAGAAGAGGGTGCTTTCGGCGGCCGGCTGTTCCTCCTGCCCGGGTGCAAGGACGCGTTCCTGCTGGATGCGAAGCTGGCGACGACGCGTCATGTTCGTATCAAGGAGATCGCCCTCGAGAAGGCGCTGGAGCCGCTGGAGAGCGAGTTCGACTTCATCGTCATCGACTGTCCGCCCAGCCTGGGCTACTCGATGGACACGGCGCTCTACTACGCCCGCACGCGGGACGGTGAGGAAGCCAGCGCGTCAGGCGTGGTGATCCCGGTGTTGGCAGAGGACAGCTCGGCCGACGCCTACGACATGCTGTACGACCAGATCGAGGACCTTTCGGAGGACCTGGACGTGGCCATCGCCAAGTTGGGGTTCGTCGTCAACATGTACGACAGCCGCAAGGGCTTCATCGCTACGTCGTCCCTCGAAAGCTGGAAGGCCATCGGTGATCCGCCGGTTCTGGCCGTGGTCCCTGAGCGGAAGGAGCAGCGTGAAGCGAACCGTCTCAAGGCTCCGTTGCTTTCCTCTGCGCCGAACTGTGAGCAGTCCGAGGCGATGCGGACTGTGGCTCTGGCGGTGAAGGGATGAAGGCCGCGGACCGTCTGGGGACTGGGTCATCGTTCAACAAGGTGCCGCGCGGTCGCAGTGACCGTGGGCGGGCCAAAGCAGTGGCGCAGGGTGATGTGCCGTCGTACGAGCTGGTGCGGCTCCGCCTGAGGGAGGTGAAGCCCACTCCCCTGAACCCTCGGCGGAATTTCGGCACGGACGAGCAGAAGGCCCGTTTCGGTGAGGAGCTGCGGGCTGTACAGCTCGCAGCGTGTGTCGCTGTATCGCGCGATGCATACCTGTCCCTGTGGCCCGAGCACGCTGATCACGTCGGCGGGGCCGACTACGTGCTCGTGAACGGGGAGCGCCGCTACCGCAGTGCGGATCACGTGGGGCTCGAGGCGCTCGACTTCGTGGTGCGGAACGATCTCGCCTCGTCGCGGGAAGACTTCGTAGATTTTCTCCTCAAGGAGAACCTCGATCGTGAGGACTTCGATCTCGTCGAGCGGGCTCGTGGTGTCCAAGCACTGGTAGAGGTCTGCGCTGGAGAGGGCGACGCCGGCGCCCAGACTCGGGCGGCTGAGCGGCTGGGCAAGTCCAAGGCCTGGGTGACCAACCAGCTGGCCCTGCTCACCCTGCCTGAAGGCATTCAGGAAAAGCTCAGTGCCGGCGTACTGCCCGAACGGGAAGGCCGTCTGCTGGCTCGTCGCCTCAAGGCTCAGCCAGGTCTGAGCAGCGCCGACCTCATGGAGCACCTGGCCTCGCACCGGGAGGCAGAAGCACAGAAGCGGGACGAAGAGAAGAAGCTGCTGCGGGCAGCCAAGAGCGGAGGCGTGTTGACCGCGGTCAACACGGAGACCGTCAGCGCGGGCGGCCCCACGAATGGGCAGCCATCCGTGTTGACCGCGGTCAACACGTCGGAGTCGTTGGCGGAAGGCACGAAGCCGGGCGACGAGGCGCCGGAGGTGTTGACCGCGGTCAACACCTCCGCTCCCCGCCGGTGCCCGCGCGCCAGGCGTCAGCCAACTCGGGCTCCTCGGTCTCCAAACCGCCCGCTCAGTCGTCCGTGCCGTCTCAGGGTCGCTCGGCGGAGCACACCGGGGAGGCTGAGGAGTACGCGCAGGTCCTGATGAAGGAGCTCGGGGAGACGCCAGCAGCTCAAGCGGCGACGATCGCTTCGGCTCTCTCTACAGCCGAGCTGAATGCTCTGATCGAGGCTCTTCGAGAGCACGTCTAGCAGGTCGCCTCCTGGCCCGATCAGCGTGGCCCGTCGTGGCAGCACCCACGGTGTGTTGACCGCGGTCAACACCGGATCGGTTGAGGGCAATGAGCAGGTGGTCTTGACCTGGCGAAGACCCAAGAACGAGGAAAGGCCCGGCTTCCCCGCAGTCAGTGGGGAAGCCGGGTCTTTGTCGTGCCGGTCGCGTGTGTCAGGCCGCCCAGGTAGCGGGGGCGCCTTCGTCGGGGTTGGGGATGCTGGCAGCGGTCGCCGGGGCAGCGGGGTGGCGCAGGGCGGTGATCGGGACGACGCCGGGTTCGGTGGCGGGTGCCCAGACCACGCGCCAGGTGTCGTCCCACTCGCAGGCGCACCTGTGATCGGCGTGGGGATGGTGTAAGAACACACCCCATGTCTGGACGGCGCGCGGGATGCGAGGGATGAGCTCCGAGGGGTCGTCGCCCGGGTAGAGGTGGAGGTTGCGCCAGGTGTGGACATGGGCCATGTATGCGGCGGCTCCCTCGATGGCGTCGGCCCACCGGTGGTGCCCGAGGACGATGAAGGCGACCGGGTAGAGGTGGTCCTCGGTGGCGTCATCGATTCCGGCGATGTTCAGGCCGTGATGGGTGACGAAGCCGCTGTTCGACGGGGTGTGGTGCCGTCGTCGCCTTCGCTGGTCTCGATCTCGTACAGGGGCGTGGTGGTCACGCGTTCACCTCCGCGATGGCGTCGGCGAGGAGGGCGGTGATGTCGGTGAGGTACGGGTCGGTGTAGCTCTCGTGGTCGTTGACGTCGAACAGCGCGTTCTTCGCGGTGACGGTGAAGCCGGGGAGGACGGTGGCCGCCTGGCCCGCGAGCTCGGTGTTGAGGTGGTCGGCGTCGTGGGAGGCGACCCAGGTCTGGAAGTACGGCCCGAGGCGCAGCAGGGTGTAGCCGGTGCCGTCGGCGCGGCGGGCTTCGACGTGGACGCCGTAGTGGGCGGGCGTCATGCCGATGTCGGCGGGGAGGGGCAGGTTGGCGGCGGCGTGGGTGAGCATTGCGTAGGCCGGCTGCCAGGTGCCGAGGATCGCGGTTGTCTCGCAGCGCAGCCAGCCCTTGGCGTTGTAACCGAGCTGGTGGCCGTGGAGGTAGGCCGCGGCGTGCGGGGTGTCGGGGTGGACCAGGGAGACGGCGATCGTCTCGGTGCCCTGATCGTCGCCGGGGCGGGGGTGCGCGCGCTCGATGAACGTCCCGACCCTCACGGCGATGTCCTGGGCGAGGTCGGGCGTCCAGGGCTGCGGGTTGCGGACGGCGGCGAGCATCGCGCGGAATCCGTCGACGACGGCCTGGTCCTCGGGGGCGACGGCGCGTGATGTGGTGGCGCAACGGCTGAACATGCGACGGATCATCGGGCGGTCTCCTGCTCGGGGTGGGCGGTGCGGGTGTCGGCGGGCGTCTTGAGGACGCGCGGCAGATGGACGTGCAGGTGCTCGACTACGACCTCGCGGCCGCGGTCGCGGAGTTCTCGGGCCAGGAGTTCGGTGAGTCCAGATGCCCTTTTCCGGACTAAGGAGTGGGTCGCGGACTGACCTGTTGCCGCCATTCGACGTCTGCGGTGGCCGTGGCCAGCCCTGGATGATGGGGCCTCGGGCAGTCAGAGGGGCTATTCGATTGCGGACGGAGCCGATGGCTTGGCACGGTTCAGGGCATCATGCGCGTCTGAATCTTGATCTGAGGAGGCACCCTCGTGTCTGTCGTTCCGGAACGTCGTTTGGCTCTCCTTGGAGGCGGCTTCTCCACCGACGACGATGGGCTGCTGGATGACTGGGTGCTCGATCAGGTGCCCGTTCCTCGCCCCAGGGTGTGCTTCATTCCGACAGCCAGTGGCGACGCCCCCGCCTACATCGAGCAGTTCTTCTCGGCGTACCAGTCACGTTCCTGCGAGCCCAGCGTCTTGCATCTCTTTCGGCGGGAGCTCGATGACGATGCCCTGCGCACGTTCCTGCTCTCTCAAGACGTCGTGTATGTAGGTGGGGGTAACACCGCGAACATGCTGGCGGTCTGGCGCGCGCACGGCGTGGATCGGCTACTTCGCGAGGCCTTCGACCGGGGGACCTTGCTGTGCGGCATCAGCGCTGGTGCCAACTGCTGGGCCGAGGGATCGCATACAGACTCTTTCGGGCCGCTGACTCACCTCTCGGACGGGCTGGGCCTGTTGTCCGGCTCGGTCTGCCCGCACTACGACAGTGAGCCCGGCCGACGATTGTCCTATCAGGCAGCCGTGGCAGACCGCGCGCTTCCGGCTGGCTGGGCGGTCGAGGACGGTGTCGGCGCCCTCTTCACGGGCGGTCTGCTGGCGGACTCCGTGACGCGTACGCCTCAGGCCTGTTTGTATCGGGTAGAGCCCGGCAAGGATGGCGGAGTCGACGAGCAGGCCATGCAGTGTCGCCTGCTCGTCGCAGCACAACAGCCCACTTCAACCGCGTGAAGTGGTGAGAGAGCGGCCCCGCCTAGTGCGGGGCCGACGGCCGCGTTGGTGCAGAAGGAATCAGCCTTGAGGCTCGTGTTCTGGTAGTCCCGGCGCAGGTGATGGTGCGTGGTCAATGAAGAGGGGAATGCCGAGGTCGACCAGCTGGGGACGTCCGTCGGTGCGGCTGTTCTTGAGGCTGTTTAGCTTGGCCATCGCGGCGTCGAAACTGACCTGGAGTCCTTCGACCTCGCCGAGCCAGCCGTTTCCGCGGGCTTCGGTGATGCGCTCGCGGAGGTTCTGGATGATCTCGACGAGGCGGGGTCGCTGTCGGGGGTCCAGCTCCCTCTCTGCCAGCCTTGGGTGAGACATCCCGCTCTGTCGGGTTAGCCTGAGAGGGTAGGACAGGAGAATCGCCCCTTATGACCAGCACTGAACCGGTCGGGTCCGACCCGGCACCGAGGCCGAAGCGCCGCACTTTCACCTCGGAGTACAAGCTGCGGATCGTCGCTGAGTACGACGCGGCGCCCAGGAACGAGAAGGGCGCGGTCCTGCGCCGGGAACGGCTCTACCACTCGCACGTCAAGGAATGGCGGGCCGCCCGGGACGCCCGGGCCCTGGAGAACCTGGTCGACCGCCGCACGAGCCCGGCCCGTGGGAAGAAGTCCGCCGCGGAGGTGGAGAACGAGAAACTGCGGCAGCAGGTGGCACGGCTGGAGAAGGACCTGGCCCGGAACAGGGCCGCACTCGAGGTGATGGGAAAAGCTTCCGCGCTCTTGGAAATGATCTCCGAGAGCGCGGACTGAAGCCTGCCGCAGTCCCTGTCGTGGACGAGGCGTTCACCGGCGTCGAGGTTCAGCTGGGCATCACGGCCGCGTGTCGGCTGACCGGTCGCTCACGTGCCACGCACTATCGCAGCCTCAAGCCCCCGACAGTCCGCGCACCCCGCTCCCACGCGCAGGTGCAGCCCTCGGCCCTGACGGACCAGGAGCGCTCTGCCGTCCTGGAACTGATGAACAGCGACGAGTACGCCGAACTGGCGCCCGCCCAGATCTGGGCCCGCGAGTTGGACGCCGGCCGCTATTACTGCTCCGTCTCGACGATGTACCGGATCCTGCGCGAGCAGGGTCAGTCCGGTGAGCGCCGACGGCAGGCCGCTCATCCCGCCAAAGCAGTGCCCGAGCTGGTCGCAACCGGACCCTCGCAGGTGTTCACCTGGGACATCACCAAGGCGGCCGGACCGGTCAAGGGCACCTGGTATCACGCCTACGTCATCATCGACATCTTCAGCCGCTACATCGTCGGCCACACCGTTGAGCGGGCCGAATCAGCGGTGCGGGCCGAGGAGTTGATCCGCGAGACCATCATCCGCAACGGCATCGTGCCCCAGACCGTGCACGCCGACCGCGGCACCTCGATGACCTCCAAGAGGGTCTCGCAGCTGCTGGTCGACCTCGGCGTCACCCGGTCGCACTCGCGGCCGAAGACCTCCAACGACAACCCCTACAGCGAGGCACACTTCAAGACCACGAAGTACATGTCCGACTACCCCGAACGATTCGACTCGCTGGCCCATGCCCGCGAGTGGTTCGAGGCATTCATCGCGTACTACAACCACGAACACCGGCACTCGGGCATCGGCTGGCACACACCGGCCAGCGTGCACTTCGGCACCGCCGAGGAGGTCCGCGACCAGCGGGCCGTCACCCTCGCCGACGCATACATCCGCCACCCCGAACGCTTCGGCCGCCGCCCCCGACCACCCCGGATACCCCAGCAGGCATGGATCAACGACCCAGCCAAGCGCAGGGAACCCGCACCACAAACCTCATAGCATCACGACCGTCTCACTGGACTTGAAATCTTCCGGCTGAAGAACGGGGCAGCGAATGTCCCGTTGACCGAACTAGCTTGGGCTCCCTTGCTGCGCGGCCGGTGAAGACGTAAAGGCCTGTGGTCGGGTAGCCGGATCACGTTGCCGTGACCCGGCCCCCTCAGAACCGGACGTGCACCTTTCAGCGCATCCGGCTCAAGCAAGCCACGAGGGCTTCGCAGGTCAGCAGGATTACGTGATCCGTTTGCCGTCGCCAGCATGGTGCTGGCGGTGGCATTCGGAGTGCACGAGGCGAAGGTTGGTCCGCTCGTCCGTGCCGCCGTCTCGCCGGTAGGTGAAGTGATGCTTGTGGAGCATCTTCTTCGAGGCCGCGAACCAGTTGATCCACTCGCGTGGGCTGTCCGGTTCGTACTCGGCTCCGACGATCAGCGCCTGCTTGCAGAGAGGACAGAGCCCCTGCTGCCGGACCGCCAGGACAAGACTCGTCTTGTCCATCGGCGGCGGCGCTTTCCTGCGGCGGCGGTCCCGCCAGTAGCCGGTCAATGCGGGGTCGTCCGGGGACGCTCCGCCCTTGACGAGCTGGTGGCGGACGATGCCGGTCCAGGCGAATTTGATGAGGAAGGCACCGCTGTCGCGGTCGCCGAACACCCACCGATCACGCCGGGACGGGTGGAACCTTCCGAAGTACCGGTCCACGACCCAGTACCTCGACTTGTTGCGGTGGCGGCGTCTGGCCCATTTGAAGGTCAACCGCCACATGTAGTGATCCAACGACGAGAACGTCGTCGTGGACGCCACCGCCCGGTAGTAGGCCGCCCAACCGCGAACGATCGGGATCAGCCTGCGCAACACGGCCTCGGCGTTCGCCCCATGCAGGGCCTTGACCTCGGTCCGCAGTCGCGCCCGGAGCCTCGCGCAAGCCGCTGTGCTCGGTTTGATGATCAGCTTTCCGCCCGTGCGGCGGACGGTGAAGCCGAGGAAGTCGAACCCCTCACCGAGGTGGACGACCTGAGTCTTCTCCTCGTTGAAGCGAAGCCCTCTCGGCGCCAGCCAGTCCTCCAGCCGAGCCCTGACCTGGTGCACCTCTGCTTCGTCGTGGCAGAGCACGACGAAATCGTCGGCATACCTCACCAGCACCGGAGTGCCCGGCATGGCGCCGGGCTCGCGCCCGGCCCGCACCGTGTATTGGCACCCTGCGGCCTGTTCAAGTCCATGCAGAGCAACGTTCAGCAGCAGCGGGCTGATCACACCGCCCTGCGGAGTTCCCTCCTCGGTCGGTGCGAACCGGCCGCGGTCGATCACGCCCGCCTTCAGCCAGCCCGCGACCAGGTCCCTGGCGGGGAACTGGCCGAGCATGGTCATGAGGTGGTTGTGGTCGATGCGGTCGAACGCCGCCGCCAGGTCCGCGTCCAGGACCCACAGACGCTTCGGGTTCTTGCCCTTCACCGTCCAGAAGATCGCGGATATCGCGTCCTGGCAGCTGCGTCCGGGCCGAAAGCCATAGGACCTCGGCTCGAACCGTGCTTCCCACTCGGGTTCCAGCGCGTTCTTCACGCGGGCCTGGAGAATCCGGTCACGGATGACCGGAATGCCGAGCGGTCGCTGTTTCCCGTTGCTCTTCGGGATGAACACTCGCTTGACCGGCCTGGCCTTCCAGGGCATCGACGACCGATGGATCTCGGCCGCCAGCGTGCCTCTCGCCTTCGGCGTGAGGGCCCGTTCCCCATCGATGCCAGCGGTCATGCGACCACTGCTCTGCTGCGTCACCCGCTTCACGCTGACCAGCGTGTTGCTGTGGCTTCGCAGCATGAGCTTCTGCAGGTTGCGGACCTTCTTCAGGTCCCCTTCCTGCGTTGCCTTGAAGATCCTCTGCCTCAGCCGCCGTACGTTCTCCTCGCAGATGGCCCAGTCGATGCCGTGCCAGTCGAGTAAGTCGTCCTCGGGTCCGTTCACCGCAGGCGAGGATGTCACGACAGGTGTCGTGATCTCCATGTTCGCCTCCGATGCCTAACTTGTCCCTCGGTTCGAGCGTCCTTGCAGTGGTGACTCCAAAGGCTCACCTGATCCACGTGGGCGCCCTTTCGAGCCGGGCCACCAGGGCCCGTATCCGGCGAGTTATGCGAGAGCGGGTGAAGGTCCCAACTCCCGGTTTCCTCTGGCCTTTCGGCCTGCCGGCCTTCGCTTCTTGGATCTTCCTTCTCCCGCCGGGGACTTCAGCCTTCCTTGCGGTCGGCCTACCAAGCCTGGGCTTGGACCCCGTCGGGGTTTCCACGTTCCGCACCAGTAAGACGCGGCTGGGGTGGGCGCCCCCTCTACCCCGGGACCAGCGGTGTCCTCCCTCCGGGCTCAGTTACCCGAAGGTCGCTTGGTGCCTTGCAGCACCGGGTCCTGTGACCGCCGCTTTCGAACCATCGAGCGGTCTTAGCAGTCACGGGGCATCATCGAGGGTTCACTTGCGTTCGCCCGTCCAGCCTTCCCCTCGCCTGTTGCTCCTCGATGGCCGAGGTGCCCTTGGGCTTGACCGCTCCGCTTCACACCCCGCCGTTGCCAGCGACGCATGGGAGCGCGGGGACGGGCCCTGGACACTGGCCCGAAGTTCAGCCGATCGATACCTCCTTCACGTGGCTGTCCTCACTTACCTGGAGCGACTTCGTGTCGCACACTGAGCGCTTCAGTTGGCGAGTGAGCGCCAGTGCGGAGGCCGGTAGCTGCCTCTACGCCATCCGGCCGCCCGCGCCGTGCTTCTGGATCGCAGCATCGAGCACCCCCGAGAACTCGGACTAGCAGGTCTGCGGCATGATCTCCGTGCTCGGTCAGCGCCCAGGAGAGAACCGCGATATGTCCGGGCACCGGGGCGGCTCCGCCGGACGCGGTCTTCAGGATCCGCGCCACCTGGCCGTGGCTGACGGGCTTGCCCTTCTCGATCAGCGCGGTCAGGTCAGCCGTTGCGGTACGCAGCCAGCCGAGGCCGTCGGCCGCGGTCGCAGGGGCGGGCTTGTGTGCGACTGGGCGAAGGTCGGCTTGGTCCAGTACCTCCAGTTTCAGTCCGGCTGCGTCGCACAGTTCCCGTGCGGCATTCCGGACGGCCTCGTCGACTGGGGTGATCGAGGCGAGCAGGTGCACGTCCGCTCCGAGTCGCTGGCTCAGGGCGACGTCGCGCTGGAGTTGGGCTGGTCGGCTGCCTGCGCCAGGGACTGCGCCTGGCCCGCGACTTCGCCCTCGACCTCGACTGGCTCACCGAAGCCGCCTTCGCCTATGTCGGCGACTCCGTGTGGGAACCCCTCGCCCCACCCGCCCACGACCACGACACCACCCCCCTGCAGACACCCGCCGACGCCTTGGTCGAAACCCTCAGCACCCTGGCACGCCGGCAACGCGAACACCGCGCGCGGACCGTCCACCGGCTCACCCTGGTCATCGACTCCGCCCTGCTGCCCGCACAACTGCACGACATGGCCCTCTACTACCGGGCCAAGGCCTACCGCGACATCGGCCGCAGCCAGGAATCACGCCACGGTTACCAGCAGGTCGCCGACAGCGCCGGCCGCCTGGCCCCCGCCGCCCGCCGCGGACTCGCCCAGGCCGCCCGCCTCGCCGGCGACTTCCCCACCGCCCTGGCCGCCGCACAGACCCTGGGCTGGGAAGGCCGCCACCAGCGCGTCCTGGGAGACCTGTACTGGCTCCAGGGAGAACCGGCCCGCGCAGCCGCCGCCTACCTCGCCGGACGCACCGAGGCCGAACAGCACACGAAAAGCGGCGAAGCCGCACACAACCAAGCACTGCGCGCCCTCGCCACCGCCTTCCACGACCCCCATCAAGCCGACGACGAACTCGCCCTGGCCCAACAGCTCCTGAGCAACCTCAACCTGCGCGCCAGCACCCTCAACGCCGCCATCGCCGCACTCATCCGCGACGCCGGCACCCCCTCCCTCAACGACCGCGTCCAGGCACTGCGCACCGAAATCGACGCCGCCGGCCTCACCTCCACGACACCCACCCTCGAACTCGCCGCCGCCTTCCATCACGCCGTCCTCGGCGACGACGCGGTCGCCGCGACGATCTCCCGGCTGCACGACCTCACCCGCGACGGCGACTACGCCTACTACACCGACATCGCCCACTTCATGGCCGCACTCCCCCTCCCCCACCCCTCACCGACCCGATGGCTCGACGGACCCGAAGCCACCCGCGACCGCTGGCGCACCCTCGTCACAGACCGCCGCCACCACCTGGCCGCAGGCCCCCGATGAACAACGCGACGGCCCCGCCGAAACCGGTGGGGCCATCGCGTTCACAGATCGGTACAGCAGAGGTCATGACGCGAGTTGACTCATGGGTCCGGGCCGTGGTCGGGATGATTGCCCCATCCGACGGTTCCCGGCCTAGGTGACGGATCCGCACCAACCGCAGTCGAGGTCGACCCCGGAATTACTCTGGCAGGCGTGTGATGAAGGCAGGGGCGAGTGTGCGGACACGGTCCTCTTCAAGGGAACCCGCGAGGGCTTTGACAGCCATCTCGACGCCGGGCGTGCCTCGCCCCCCGAAGAGCTGACGCAGCTTCTCCAGTCCGTCCGTCGCGACGTCGCCCACGCGTGGGTCGTTGCGCAGCACGCTGAACAGGTCGGAGACCTGTCGTGCCCTGGTGGTCATCATGATGCGCAAGACGTCGCCAGCATCCTTGTCGGTCAGGTGGTCCGGGCGCTTTTCGGACTGACTGAGCCGGTCGGTGATTTTGAAGGCTTTGGCTACCAGGAGCGCCGCGGGGCCGGCGACGTTGACCGTGATCGACCGGTCGTCGGCAGGGTCGAGACTTTTGACGGGCAGGGGAGAGCGGTCCACGGCAGCGACCTCGAGGCCCTCGATCCAGCGCGCGGACATCGTTCCGTGCGGCGGCACCTTGGCGCTGCGGCGGCCGTTCTTGGGCGAGAGCTGCCGGGGAATAAGGAGGTCCAACTCCACCGGCACGACCTGGTCGCCCACGGTCTCCTGCCGTTCCCAGAGCCCGGGTTCGTTGTCCTTCTTCAACGTGAAGCCTGCCTTGAGCAGAGATTCATCGAGAAGGGGCTCTTCCTCGAGGAGCGCGGGGTCGATGCTCAGGTCGCCGTCGGAAGTGAAAGGCGAGTTGCGTAGCGCCGCCTCCGGGGTCCGCAGGTAGACAGCCTGCGCGCCCACGACCGTCAGGGCATCGAGGTGAGGGCTCAGTGCGACCAGGCCGTCGAGGAGAACACGTCGGGCCACCACCGTCAGTTGATCGGGGTCGACGCCCGCCGGGGCCTGTGACATGGTGCCTCGCGCTTCTCCGTTGGTCTGCTTGCGTTGCGATCTTAGCCTCGGCGTTTCGCCTGGCGTGAGGCCAGTTGCTGGCCGGTAACGCGAAAGTGCCTTCTGAGCTGGGACGATGAACCTTGTCGAGGGGTTCTGTCGGTCCAGGTGGAAGGCACTTTCTGCGTGCAGGGTATCGGTTCTCGTCCCAGGCTTCATGTCTCCACCGACGGTGCGGGGGTCGTCGGGCACGTCGGGGCTCGGCTACTGGCTGATCTCGCCGACGTCACCGGGCTGACCAGCGCATACTCCACCGCGTTGAGGCCGCTTCGGCCACGCGGCACCGGCCACGACCCGGGCCGGATCGCGACCGACCTCGCGGTGATGCTCGCTGACGGCGGCGAGACCATCACGGATCTGACCGTGCTGCGCGACCAGGGCGAGGTGTTCGGACCGGTCGCCTCGACACCGACTGCCTGGCGCCTGCTGGCCGGCGTCGACGAACGCGTACTGGACCGCCTGCGCTCGGCCCGTGCCCAGGCCCGGGAAGTGGCCTGGTTCCAGGCATCCGAGACCAGCTGTGGCATACCGGCGGCGAAAGCCGGCGGACAGGAACTGCCCGGCTTGGTCCTGGACATCGACGCCACCCTGATCACCTGCCACTCCGAGAAGGAGGCGGCCGCACCCACCTACAAAGGCGGCTTCGGCTTCCATCCTCTGGTGTGTTTCCTGGCCAACACCGGCGAGGGCATGTCGGGCCGGCTGCGGCCCGGGAACGCCGGAGCCAACACGGCCGCGGACCACATCGCGGTGCTGGACGACGCTCTCGCGCAGGTCCCCGACGCCCACCGACACGGCACCGACATCCTGATCCGCACCGACAGCGCCGGATCCGCGAAAGCCTTCCTCACCCACGTCCGCAACCTGCGAACACGAGGAATCCGCACCTTCTTCTCGGTCGGGTACGCGGTCACCGAGCCGGTCCGCCGCGCGATCCGCGCCCTGCCTGACCAGGTCTGGCACCCCGCTCTGGACCAGGACGGCACCCTCCGCGAGTCCGCCGAGGTCGCCGAGCTGACCGGCATGACCGACCTTGCCGGCTACCCGGCCGGCACCCGCATCATCGTCCGCCGTGAACGTCCCCACCCCGGAGCCCAGCTCTCGCTCTTCGACCGGGACGAGGGCATGCGGCACCAGGCGTTCCTCACCGACACCCCGTTCGCCTCCGGCCCGGCCCAGTTCCTTGAGGTCCGCCACCGCGGACACGCATGCGTCGAAGACCACATCCGGTGCAGCAAGACCACCGGTTTCGGCCGCTTCCCCTCCCGCCGCTTCGGCGTCAACGCCGTCTGGCTCGAACTGAGCCTCGCGGCGATCGACCTCCTGGCCTGGACCCGCGTCCTCCTGCTGGACGGCGAACTCGCGGCTGCCGAACCCAAGAAACTCCGCTACCGGCTCCTGCACGTCGCCGCCCGGATCACCCGGGGCGGCCGCCGCCTCCACCTTCGGATATCGGCGACCTGGCCCTGGCGACACGAGCTCGCCGCGGCATTCCACCGCCTGACCGCACTACCCCGCCCCGCCGACTGACCCGCCGCCCCCGCCCACCTCGACTCAAGGACCTCGGAGAACCCGACCCCGCGCCGGGCCCTCACCATGCCCACCCGCCGACACGGTCTCAAACAACCCTGCTCAGCCGCCCAGCAACCCCAACTGAAACGGCGAGGTTAGTGCCGATCAGGTGGCGTGAGGGCAGTGCTCCTGACACTGCGCCACTCTTCAGGGTGCTCTTCCATGAAGTGCAGGAGAGCCTCTCCCTCGGCGGGCATCCGGCCGGGGCCGGCCAGGCAGTCGAGTGCCGCCTGGCTGGGCGCGGCGCACTGCACGCCGTCAACCAACTCGGACCGCTGCCGGACGAAGGAATCAGGTTCGTTCAGGAGCAGGACGTCCGCGCCGTCTGCGACCGGCAAGAGGCCGAGTTCGTCGGCCACGTCGTCAATGTCCAGCCAAGATGCCATGTAGAGCATCAGCTGGCCTCCCACGGCGACCTGAACAGAGCGCTGGGCGGCGTAGGAGCCGGTGACGCAAAGACCGTCGACGTACTCCGTGGAAAGCTGAGGGATCTGTCGCAGCAGGGCTGGGATGCCGTTGGGAGCCAGGAAACCCTGGTAGGCCCCTGCGGTGAGGAGAGACGTCTGCTGGGCGCGGGCGCGCAGAAGCTGAGCCCAGTCGACGTCCGCGATGATCCTTCCCTTGCGGCGGATCAGGAGCTGGTCTTCCAGGGTGTCCAGGAGCCGAGACACGTACGGGAGGCTCAGCCGGGAGATCCGGTGCAAGTCCGTGGCGCGGTGAGGCGGTGGCACATCGGCGAGAAGGCGTACCAGGCGTCCTGCTTTCGCCCCTGCCAGAGTGGTTCTGCTGGTTTCCCGGGGAGCTGACCTCGGTGCCTTCTCGGCTCCGGCGGTGTGGATGATGATGGCCGGCCGCGACACTCGGATGTCTACATTGCCCGTCAGGTCCAAGTACGCGATGCCGTTCTGCCGCAGCAGTTCCCGGGCCTGAGATGAGATCCACGGCGCGATGATCAGCAGATTTGTGTAGTGGTTGACCTCCCGGAGCAGCTCAACCCTGGGCACCAGCCGCTCCGCCACGAGCCGCGGTGGGACTGCCTGGGTCACCTCCACCAGCAGTTGCGTGAAGGTACTGTCCCCCTCCGCCCTCACCTCCAGAGCAGCGTCGAAGACCTTGCTCTTGTTCGGGCGCTGCGTGACCTGCCACTCCGGCCCCAGCAGGCCGCTCAGGACATGAATGCCCTGTTCCAGCAGGTGTGCCTCTCTGATCAGGGGTGATTCCACGGAATCATCATCACACACGTCACAAGCAAACTTGCCTGGAGCGCGGACTTTATCGAGCCAGTAAAGTTACTGATCCAGGCAACATTTTCCAGCATGCTCACTTGTTTGGGCCGGGCAAGTTCTGGGATCAGGCAATGTGCACGTCACTCAGAACGAATCGGGACCGCTCGGGACTCAAATCCTGGCCTGCCCGGCGAACCTGAACCAGCGAGCCATGTGGATGCCACTTTGCCGGTTCGGACAGCAGTGGTCAGGACGTGAGGTCCAGAACGCGGACCGGCTCACCGGCCCACCGCTCCGGCGCCGTCGTCGCGACGAACGCCCCGTCCGGGCGGTCCGGCGTCGGCTGCGCCGCGTACAGGCTGTGTGCGGCAGCCCAGCTCTCCTGCCGGGCGACGGCGAGCGCGGCGGCGAGGTCCAGGTCCAGGACCGTGATCCCGGGCAGCGAGGCGAGGTGTTCGGCGGTGCCGGGCCGGGCCCGGTCGGCCTCGACGAGCGCGCACGCCGGAACGTAGAGGAACCAGCCCGGCTCGGCGTGCGCCCGATGGATCAGCCGGGACGCGAGGACGTTGCCCTCCCCGGCCGCGGCCATCGCCGTGTCGTCCAGGATGATGTGCATGGCATCACTCACCTGCCAGCCGCCCGCGCTAGACGCCGGTCGAGCTCAAGGTCCAGGTCGTCCTGCTCGGACGGAGAAGGGGCGTACCCGCTCCAGTCCCTCAACGCCACCCGCGCCCGCTCGGCCCGCTCGGCCCGCTCCGCCGGCGTTAGCAAGGTCTCCGCCAGTCGCGCCAGATACGCGCGCAGCGACAACCCCTCCGCAGCCGCGATCGCGGCCAGCCGGTCCTTCGCTTCCTCCGGGATACGGACATTGGCATCAGACATCATCGTGCTCCTTCCCATCCCCACAGGGTACGGGTACGTACCCGTACCCGGAGCGATTCGCTCAAGGGCGAGCTGCCACCACCATCACGGGACAGGCAGTGGAGCCTGCAAGTTTCACTTCAGGCGGTGGGTGAGGAGTGCGAGACCGGCGGCTGCGGCGCGGCGCTGGTAGGCGCGGAGGCCGGGGGCTCCGGGGGGTGCGGGGAGGCGTGCGTTGCGGTGCCAGTAGCCGGTGAGGGCGGCGAGAAAGGCTGTGGTGGTGTCGGGGTGCTCGGCGGTGGCGGGGTGTTCGTGGAGCAGGTGGGCGATGTCAGCGGGCTCGTGTCCGGCGAGGACGAGTTGCGGGGCGAGGGAGGCTGCGTCGATGCAGGCGGGGCCGGTGGTGGCGTGGGCCCAGTCGACGAAGGTCACGCCGAGGTGGTGGTCGCGGACCATGTTGTCGGCCCTCAGGTCGCCGTGGACGATGCGGTCGCCGTGGGCGAGGGCGGGCCAGGCAGCTTCCCGTTCGAGAAGGTGTGGCAGGAGGTCGCGCGCGGCAGCAGAGAGGTCCACCGGTGGCTCGGCGGCCAGTTTGTCCCAGCCGTGCAGGGCCGCCGACGTGGAGGGCGTCGTGCTCACCGCCGCGGTGTACGGGGCCGGGGCGGGGGTGGAGGTGAGCTTGTCCAGCAGGGCCCAGATCTGTCCGGGGTCGGAGGAGGCCGGGGAGAGGCCGGGGTGGGGGCCGTCGAGGTGCGCCATGACGACGGCGGTCCAGTCGGCGTCGTGGTGAACACCCACCACTTCGGGGGCGGGGGCGCCTGGCGGCAGGGCGGCGAGGACGGTGCCCTCGTGGAGGTTGGCCGCGGTGAGCGGGTCGTCGGTGGGGGCGGCCTTGACGAAGTACCGGCGTCCGTTGGCGAGGGTGAGGGCGGCGGCGAGCTGGTGGCCGAAGCCGCCCGCAGGGGTGATCGCGTCCGTGACGGGGGCGTCGAGTGCGGTTTCGAGGCGGGCCCGCAGGGGGACGGGGACGTCGGTCCATCGCAGACGGCCGGCAGGAGGGGGCGTAGACACGAGGTGGCTCACAAGGGAGGAGGTGGGCGACGGGGGCTCGGGGATGAGCGCCGACCCGGACCGCTGGCTTGTTCAGTGGTCCCGATCGGCGCTTGGAGCCTGTCGCCGCATCACGCGCATTTCCGTGTCCCTCGGTGGTGAAAGCGTGGAAGGGCACCCGGGAGGGGTGCCCTTCCACTGTAGTGGCGCGGACGGGTCAGTTCGCAGCGATTTGGGGCAGGTAGTGCGGGTGGTGCGGGAGGGATGGGCCGATGCGGGTGGGGTCCGGCAGGACCTGACCGGCGCCCGCAGCGTGCAGGACCGGCGCTGGGTGCCAGCCCCAGTCGGCGCCCAGCGCGACGATGCCGGCGGCGCGGGCGGCGGTCATGTCGCCGGGGCTGTCCCCGACGAACACGGCGTCCTCGGGCCGGGCGCCGACCCGGTGAAGGGCGGCGTGCAGTCCGTCGGGTGCGGGTTTCGCGGGCGCGTCCTGCCGGGTGATTACCACGTCCAGCAGGTCGGCGAGCGCAACCGGCAGGTACCAGGACAGCCGGTTGCGGTCCTGAAGGGTGACCACGCCGACCGCGACCCCTTCCGCGTGCAGGGCCAGCAGTCCCGCCAGCACGCCGGAGAACACGTCGGGCAGCCGGCTGGCGAGGGCGCCGTCCCACCAGCGGGCGCACGCGTCGTCCGGATCGGCCACCCCGAGGAGGGCCAGGACCTCGGTGCGGGGGCGGTGCAGCGCGGTGGGTGGGAGGTCGGTGGCAGTGGTGCGGCGGCCGGTCGCGCACGTGGTGACCGCGGCGAGGGTGGCTCGTACGGACGGGCCGCTGTCGAGGAGGACGCCGTCGAGGTCGAAGAGCGCCGCCTGCCGGGTCACGTGGTGCTTCCCGGGTCGGTGAGGAGTGCGGTCAGGGGCAGCCGGTGCTCGGCGAGGAGGGCGGTGGCGCCGGCGTCGCGGTCGAGGACGCACAAGGCGGTAGCGACCTTGGCGCCCGCGATCCGCAGGAGGCGGGCGCTGTGCAGGAGGCTGGTGCCGCTGCGGGCGGTGTCGTCGATCAGGGCGGTGCGGCGGCCGTCGAGGTCCGCGCCTTCGATCTGCCGAAAGGTGCCGTGGGTTTTCGGGGCGGGGCGGACGTAGGCGGCGGGCAGGCCGGTGTGGAGGGACACGGCGGTGGCGAGCGAGATGCCCGCGAGTGCGGGCCCGGCGAGGGAGCAGGCGAAGACGAACAGCCCGTCGAGGTCGAGGTCGCCGTCGGCCCAGTTCGTGAAGGCGGGATCGGGTGCGTCCAGGATGTCGGTGAGCTTCTTCATGTGCGCGGCGGCCCCGGTGCCCGTCACACTCCAGCCGGCGACCACCCCGAGGCGGCGGCGGGCCCGGATGACTTCGGGCCGAGCGGGCGCTGCGATCGGGAGGTAGCCAGCCTCCAGGGCCAGGCGGCGCAACCCGTCGGCGACGTCGAAGGTGCGGCGGGGTTCGCATATGGAGGCCCCGGCCAGTCGTTCATCCCAAGTGCTCACGATGTGCCCTCCTGTGTGTCCTGCAGGATCCGGTGGTACTTCGGGGACAGCCGCTTGCGAGCCTGGCGGCAGTGGTGGTCGACGGTGCTCGCCGTGAGGCCCATGTACCAGCCGATGCGCTTGGTGCTGTGGCCGCCGATGTAGCGCAGCACCATGACGTCGAACTGGCGCGGTGGGAGGTTGCCGAGCGCCTCGTACAGGCCGGTGCCGCTGTCCAGGGCGGCCATCCGCTGGCGCAGGGAGAGCAGTTCCTCGGATATGACGGTGCGCCGCATGATCGCCCGGACCTCCTGCTGGAGGTCCTCGCTCTCCGCCTTCAACTTGTCCCAGAGCCTCAGGATCTCCAGGAACCCTCGGTGCACCGCGCGTTCCGCCGCGTCGTTCGTCCCCAGGACCGCCAGGGCCAGGTCGTGGAACGCCACCTGGTTGCTCAGGTAGAGCGCCTCGAACTCCAGGGGCAGCGGGAGACAGCCATCCTGCGGAATCTGGCTGTCATCGTCGCCGACTTCTTCGAACATTGATCCTCTCCGTTGAGGGGGTTGCGCCGGAACAGGTGTGATCCGGCGTGAACCACTCAACCTTCCGAACGCTGCGAACACGCATGCGTACCCACGCCTATTTCACGTTGGGCATTCAAGCGACCCCTTACAGTCACTGAGCACGCGGCGTCACACCTACCTGACCAGTAACTTCGGGAACTCTGCGCAACAGGTCGATGCCCGTGAGTTGTCACGGAAGTGACGAATGCCACACTGCGGCGACCTTGAGGTGATGCCGGGTCACATCACGATGGAGTGAATTGGCCTGTATAGCCTGCGAGTTGGCGCCTTCGAGTGCTATGGGGCGAGACGCATCGCCGCGAACGGGAAAGGCTTGACGCGAGCGGCCGCCCGAGCGATTCGGCCGCCGCCTCCCGGATCAAGCCAAATCCCCCGCGAGCTACGAGAACGGGCCGCGCGGACGCCACGCCCGGAGGAAAGTACCGCTGTGACAGTACGTTTACTCATAGTGAGGTGGCGTGAACAACCGCAAGAAGGGGCCCGAGGGCGAGGACGCCTCCAGCGGCCTGACCATGCTTCACCAGGCGATGCTCCACACCGGCACCACCCTGAGCGAATCCCTCGACCGAGGGCTCGACGACGTGAAAGCTGCCAACGCGACAACCCACCAGAGCACGGTCCAGGAGCTCGCCGCCATGACCAGAGCACTGAGGGACACGAAGAACGTCCTTCTGGCCCGGCCGTCAGAGAGCCGGCAGGACACGCCCACCCAGGAGCTGGAGCAGCTCCGCGTGCTCCTGGAGGGCGTACAGACCACCCTCAACACGCTCACCGAAACGGTGACGTCCGCGCCGACCGTCGGACCCGCCGCCCGGTACAGCACCGTCATCACACCGTCGGCCGACGGCACCGAGCCCACCCGAACGCTGCTGAACGTCGTGCCCGAGCAGCGGACCGCCGGCCCCGTCTCCTCGGTGGAGGCTGCCGACAACGACGCGGTGACCTCACCCCCGGCCAGTTCCCCGAGTGCCCAGCCGGAGCTCGCCCCGGTCAAGAAGCTGGAAGCCGCCGCCACGTCGGACGCTCCGCCCGCCGCCGATCCGGCTCCCGAGGACGGGGAAAACGTCTCCGCCGGCGCCGAGGCCTTGACGGCGGAGACGATCCAGCAATTGGTCCGCGAGGTCCTCGCCGAGGAACTGGCCCCGCTCCTGAACTCCCGGACGGAGCCGGCCGACGAGAAGAGCAGCGAGCAGGCCGCCATCCAGGACGCCATCGGGAGCCAGCTCCGCGAAGCGGCCGGCGAACTTCACGAAGCCGTCACCGCGCTCCGCGACCAGGTCGCCGCCGACCGCCAGGAAACCCGCGACGAACTCGCCGCTCTGCGCGAGAGCACCGCGGGCCTGCATGCCGCACTGGACGAGAGCACCACGGCCCTGCACGCCGGTCTGGACGAGCTGCGCCCCCGGCCGTCCGAGGAGGCCGAGACGGCTGTGGTGAGTAAGGAGCACACCGCGCTGCTCAAAGAAGCCGCTCGGGTCTCCTCCGTCGACCTGCTGTGCAACCGGGACATCTGGGAGTTCATCACCGCCCAGGCCGGAGGGCACCGCCACTTCCGGGTCCCGCCGCAGGTCGCCGCCGAAGGAGACGAGCGGATCCGGGTCGCCCTGTCCGGGCGCTCGCTCATCGCCCTGCTCATCAGCCTCCACGAGTTGCGGCACACCGCGAAGGAGGGAGACGGGGACCAGGAGCTCGCCGACACCGTGTACGAACGGATCGAGGTGAGCCTGGCCGGACTCACCCCGCGCGGCCAGCAGGTCACCATCACCCTCGACGACCGCTCCCCCGCCGACGCCACGGACAGCGAGACCGCATCCGATCCGGGTACGGAGCCGGAACCGCGCCCGCACCCCGCCCCGGAACCGGTACCGGGCCCGAACCTTGACGCCGACGACAGCGGCACCGGACCCGCCTGACGACACACCCCTGGGGTGCGGCAGCCTCCGGTCCGCACCCCCTTGGGATGGAGGGCCACGTGAACTTCGAGTTCGAGTGCTGGGACTGCGAGGCGGACTGCGTCGTGTGGGGGAAACCGACCGGGTTCTGGAGCGAGCTGTACAAGCTGCCCGACGAGTGGGACTGCTGGAACTGCGGCGCCATCAACAGCACACCGGATCCCCCATGGACGCCGGCCGACTGACCTCGTTGACCTCCCGCCGCCTGGCCCGAACCAACCGTCCGGGCCGGGCGGCGCCTACGGTTACGGGGCTGATCGTGAGCTGGGCGGCGCCGGGTGCGGGTGCGCGGCGCCGTACGGGCAGGCAGTGGACGGCGCGGTCGACTCCGGCGAGGAGGTCGGGGACGGGGATGCCGTAGTGGGCGGACAGCCGGTCGACATCGGTCAGGGACTACGCGGCGGTACCGGCCTGCTTGCGGCTGATCTGGGTCTGGCTCAGCCCGATCCCGTCGGCGAGGTCGGTCTGGCGCTCGCCGGTCAGGCGCATCAGGTGTGACCATGCAGTCTTGTTGGCAAATCGCGGCGCAGCTTGTCGCTGGTCTGACGGATGTGTCGCTGCGTAGTTGGCAAAGAAGCAGCAGCTTAGTTGGCAAGCCTTGGTCACCGAATGTAATCGGTAGACGTTCGACTCGCAGTCCGCGTCGATGCTGAGGGTTCGGCGTCGCCCAGAAGATGTCGATGCCGACCTCGGCGCTTGGGGACGCTGAGGCGCCGGGCAGTTGCCAAAGCAGTAGTGGATGAGGCGAGCGATTGCCATCCTGACGGGATGGAAGAAGCAGAAGACCGGTTGAGCCTGCCCCGACCCCGCTGGGCGAGTGCCGAGATTGCCGTCTGGGGCGGTGCCAGTGAGGACGATCTGGCCCTCGCTGGCGGCTATCTGAGAGTGGCCGAGACCGCTGCCCGATACTGGATCGCCCGCGGCCCGGACGACCGGCTGCCCCTCCCGATCCTCTACAACTACCGACACAGCATCGAACTGTCGTTGAAGTGGCTGATCCGTAAGGCCGCCCAGTGCGTGCTGCGCGAGGGCTACACAGGAGAAGAAGACCTCAGTTCCGACCAGTTGGACAAGCGTCTGCGTACGCACAACATCAGGAGACTGGCGGACTGTCTCAACCGGTACTTGGCCCTGCTGGACCTGCCCAAGGTGGAACAGCGCATCGATCCGGATTCCTGGAGTCAGCTCAACTGGCTGGACAGCGAGGATGTGTCAGGGGAGGCCTACCGGTACGCCGTGGTCGGCCACGGTGCCGGCCGGGCTCCCGCCCTGCCTGTGCAGCAGAACGTCAACTTCTACGAGCAGGTGAACGAGCTGCGCAAGTCCTCATCGCCCCTGCGAGGGGTCACAACTGGCCGAGCTCGGTGTGCTGACGCCGGTCGGGCAGGTCCTCATCGCCCCTGCGAGGGGTCACAACTTGAGGACCTGCACCAGTTGTGCCCGCGTCACCCCGGTCCTCATCGCCCCTGCGAGGGGTCACAACGCGGGGTTCGCGAGAGCCCCGACCTGGAGAACGCGGGTCCTCATCGCCCCTGCGAGGGGTCACAACCACCGTGCAGGAGCCCGAGACTCCCGCCTACTTTCCGTCCTCATCGCCCCTGCGAGGGGTCACAACCAGCGCGGGCACGTCCTCCGGGCCGCCCTGCGCGGGCGTCCTCATCGCCCCTGCGAGGGGTCACAACCGGTACCAGCCGGACATGCTGACGCGTGCCCCGGCGGTCCTCATCGCCCCTGCGAGGGGTCACAACATCCTCCCGGAGGCTCACTGTTGTCCCCACCTGCGGGTCCTCATCGCCCCTGCGAGGGGTCACAACCGGACGTGGACACCCGCGACACCAGCAGCCTGACCGTGTCCTCATCGCCCCTGCGAGGGGTCACAACGGCATGGATGATCCGCTGCCGCCGCACCTGAGGAAGGTCCTCATCGCCCCTGCGAGGGGTCACAACTCTGCTACGCGGCCGGGACCGCCGCGCTGGAGCAGTGTCCTCATCGCCCCTGCGAGGGGTCGCAACATCTGGGTGGCGGAGCTGGGCCGGTGGGTGGGCGTGGGTCCTCATCGCCCCTGCGAGGGGTCACAACACCAGTGGGTAATGGTGAATACTTCCCGGGTCACGCGGGTCCTCATCGCCCCTGCGAGGGGTCACAACGTGTACGGGGTGGTGTTCGCCGTACCGAAGGACGCCGTCCTCATCGCCCCTGCGAGGGGTCACAACATCAGCTTCTTCGTGCTGCCGTCCGAGGCGGGCACGGTCCTCATCGCCCCTGCAAGGGGTCACAACGCCGTCTCCTCACGCTGCATGCCGATCGCGTCCTGAAGTCCTCATCGCCCCTGCGAGGGGTCACAACCCACCGAGGGAGCCCCGATGACCACCATCACCACCACCGGCCCTCATCGCCCCTGCGAGGGGTCACAACATCGGGTCCAGGAGCAGGAGCCCGTACCGGCCGGGGGCCCTCATCGCCCCTGCGAGGGGGTAGCGCCGAGGTAAGCCCAAAAGCCGCCAGTTGTTGATCTTGGGGTTCGGTCCGAGGGTGCCCGTCACCCGTTCGGCCAAAGGTCGTTGGTGCTGATACTGACTGATCTCTGGGCCTGGGGCGGGACTTGCGACCTCGATCGAGCGGACCGCGTACCCGCGGTTCAAGCGGCTGATCACCGCGCATGAGCTGCATCTCTTCTTCGCGCCGACGCGGGAGGAGGCTGCGTGGGCCGCTGAGCGGATGGACTCCGACGGCCATCAGCTCGCGCTGTTGCTGGCGCTGAGGTCGTATCAGCGGATGGGCCGGTTCCCGAAGCCGGACGAGTATCCGGAGATGGTGGTCGACTTCGTCCGCCGTACGGTCGAGCTGCCGGAGGGCACGCTCCCGTTGCACGAGACGGGCCGCACTGCTGAGCGGCAGCGTACGGAGGTGCGCCAGCGGTTGGGGACGAAGTACCAGCAGTCCCAGGCACGGCAGATCGCTGAGGCGGCGATCCGTAAGGAGGCCGCGTCGAAGAACCGCCCCGCCGACCTGATCAATATCGCGCTGGAGAAGGTGGTAGCGGCCGGGCTGGAACTGCCGGCGTTCTCCACCTTCGACACGATGACCTCCACGATCCGCACAGAGGTGAACGCCTCGATCTGCTGCGGCATCCACGACCGGATGAGCCTCGCCGAGCAGGCGGGGATGCTGCGGCTGATGGAGGAGCGCGACAGCGACGGCACCACGCAGTTCAACCGGCTGAAGCAGACTGCCCAGGGCCCGAGCTGGTCGCACTTCAAGCGCCTGTTCACGCACCTGGAGTGGCTGGACGAGCTTGGCGACACCACGGTGTGGGTGGACGGCGTCGCGGCGCCGAAGGTCACTGACTTCGCCGGGTGTTTTCGCCGGGCAGTTTTGGCCCCACTAGAACGAGGTGAGTTCTAGATCTCGTCGCAACACAAGACCCCAAAGGTGTTGCAATGACGAGGAAGCGTCGAGGAGTTAAAACGCGTGGACCTGCTGCTTTGGCAGATAAGCGTGATCGCTACCTTCGGCTCATGGCGCAAGGGATGAGCAACTCGGCTGCTTGCCGAGAGGTCGGTGTCAACCGCAAGACGGGCTACCGCTGGACCTACGGGCGGACGGTGAAGGCTGCGACCGGCGAGGACTACGTCTACGCGCCGATCGCAGAGAAGAAGGACGGCAGGGTCTCCGACCGCTTCCTGTCCGAGGACGAGCGCGTACAGATAGCCGACCTGCTCTGCGCGGGCCACTCTCTGCGGTCGATAGCCCGTCGGCTGGGCCGCAACGCGTCCACGATCAGCCGCGAGCTGCACCGCAACAGCAACCCCGCCACCGGCGCCTACCAGCCTTTCCAGGCACAGCGCCGGGCCGTGGCCCGGCGGGCGAGGTCGAAGGAAGGAAAGCTCCGACGCGATCCAGAGCTGAAGGAGTTCGTCGAGCTGCACCTGGGTAAACGTTGGAGCCCGGAGCAGATCAGCCGAGCACTGCCAGCCGCGTTTCCCGGTCAGCCGGAACGTCATCTGTCCACGGAGACCATCTACCAGGCGATCTACCTACCTCACCGCGGCGGCCTGGACCGCGCGCCGGGCCAGCTACGGACCCGGCGCAAGCATCGGCGCAAGCGTCGCCGCCCCGACCAGCGCCTCACCCGGTTCAGGATCACCGGCCTGACCATCAAAGAACGCCCCGCCGAAGCCGCCGGCCGGGCCGTCCCCGGCCATTGGGAGGGAGACTGTGCGACACGAAGTTGCACGAATTTGAGTGGACTGACCGATTGGAGAGGCAGTTGATGAAGCTGTAGGTGCAGTCACGGTTCCGTGTCCGTATGACCCGTCCCCGCCCTTGACGTGCGATTCCGGTAACGGAGTGGTGCGAAGCTCAGGGGAAAGCCCAAGGACTTCCGTTCCATCCGGAAGTTACCGGCAAGGGGAAGACCGGACGGGTGAAGTGCTTGAACTCCCGATGATGCCTCGTGATCCCAATCCCCGCCGATGGAATGTGTGAGTAGGGTGCATGGCTAGCCGTTGAGAAGCGGCAGGCGCTGGCCGGTAGAGGTCACTCCGGCCAGGTGGACACCGCCGCCTCGGGGTAAAGGGAGCACCCACCCCGGTCGTATCTCATTCGTGTGGAACGTGGAAACCCCGTTGGGGTCCGGGCCGCTTTCGCTCGGACGGCTGACCGTAAGGAAGGCTCAACTCCCCAGCGGGAACAGGACGGCCCAAGAAGCCAACGCCGGAAGCCGAAAGGAAACGGGAAACCGGGGCAGACGATCGGACTCTCCGCCGGTCGCCCCACATAACCGTCCGGATACGGGTACTGCCCGGGCCCGAAAGGGTGCTGACGTGGGCCGGGTGAGCCTGTGCAGAATCGCTGGATAAAGACGACGGAACCGAGGGATAAGTTGGACACCATGCTGATAGCGGACGGGGCGGCTTCGGTCCTTCCGGCTGCATCTGTGCCGGTGAACGGACCCGAGGGCGAAGACTTGGACTGGGCGTCGATTGACTGGCGGCGGGTCGAGGAGGACGTACGGCGTCTGCGGCAGAGAATCTTCACGGCATCGCAGGCAGGGGACCTGAAGAAGGTCCGCAATTTGCAGAAGCTGATGCTCCGGTCCCGTGCGAACACGCTCTTGAGCGTGCGACGGGTCACGGAGATCAACGCTGGACGCGCGACGGCGGGAGTCGACGGAAAAGTCGTGTTGCTTTCCCAGTCCAAGGCCGAATTGGCCAAATGGGTCCAGCATCGCGCCCGACTGTGGATTCCCAAGCCCGTCAAGAGGGTGTTCATCCCCAAACCGGGGACTACGAAGAAGCGCGGCCTCGGAATTCCCGTGATCGTTGACCGGTGCCTGCAAGCTGTGGCACTTGGTGCACTGGAACCCGAGTGGGAGGCACGGTTCGAGCCGAAGTCGTACGGCTTCCGGCCCGGCCGCGGCTGTCACGACGCGATCGGTGCCATCTACTCCACGCTCAATGGGAAGAACCCGCAGCGTGTATGGGTGCTCGACGCAGACCTGAAGGCGGCGTTCGACCGCATCGACCACGCCCGGCTGATGGCCGCTCTCGGCACCTTCCCCGCCCGGGGACTGGTCCGTCAGTGGCTGAAGGCCGGGGTCGTGGATCGAGGCCGGTTCGCCCCGACAGAGGAGGGAACTCCGCAAGGAGGGGTGATTAGCCCGTTGCTCTTCAACGTGGCCCTGCACGGAATGGAGGAAGCCGCAGGGGTCCGCTATTACACCACCGGCAGAGATGCCGGGAGTGCACAGAGCGGCAGCCCCGTGCTGGTGAGATACGCAGATGATTTTGTCGCAATGTGCACCAGCCGTGAACAGGCCGAGCAGGTCAAGGAACGGCTGGCCGCATGGCTGACGCCCAGGGGACTCGCCTTCCACGAGGACAAGACACGCATCGTCCACGCGGAGAGCGGATTCGACTTCCTGGGGTTCAACGTCCGCCGCTATCACGGCAAACTGCTGATCAAACCGAGCGCAGCGGCTCAGAGACGGATACGGGAACGGCTCAGTACCGAAATGGTGGCCCTGCGAGGAGCTAACGCCGGTGCGGTACTCAAGAAGATCAACCCGATCACGCGGGGTTGGTCGGCCTATTACCGGACGGTGGTGTCCAGCGAGATTTTCACGGCGCTGGACAATCACATGTGGAAGCTCGCTTACAAGTGGGCCAAGCACAGTCACCCGAACAAGCCGAAGCACTGGATATCTGACAAGTACTTCGGCCGGTTCAACAGGTCCAGGAACGACCGGTGGGTGTTCGGTGACCGCGACAGCGGTGCCTACCTGATCAAGTTCTCCTGGACGAAGATTGTCCGGCACCAGTTGGTCAAGGGGAAGGCGTCCCCGGACGACCCAGCCCTGGAGTCATATTGGGCTCAGCGGCGACGCAAGGGAATTTCTCTACCAGTCGACGCCATGACCGTGCGTCTTCTACAGGCACAGCACGGCCGTTGCTCGATCTGCGGAGGGCTCCTACTGCACGCCGACCATCCGCCACAAAGCCCAGAAGAATGGGAAGCGTGGCGGGTTGTCATCCGGAAGGCGATCTCCAAGCAATACATGGCCTTCCCGGACGGGAGCACGCCGGACGGTCAACGACTCCGTCTACTCCACACCCATTGTCAGCGGCGGAATGGAGCCGCTGCGACAACGAGTCCAGTACTTTTGCCTGCCAGCGAGCCTCTGGGGCTTGCTTGAGCCGTGTGCGGTGAATAGCTGCTTGCACGGTTCTGAGGGGGCGGGGACGCAGTAATGCGTCCCCGCTACCCGACTGATCATCGGCAAGGACAACCGGTCCGCCATCGGCACTCTCGTTGACCGCACGACGCGCTACGTCAAGCTCGTTCACCTCCCCGGCGGTCGCGGCGCCGAGCATGTCCGAGACGCCCTCGTCCGCACCTTCACGGACCTCCCTCCCTCGCTCGCACGCTCGCTGACATGGGACCAGGGCAGCGAGATGGGCCGTCACGATGAGTTCACCCGCGCCACGAACATCCCGGTCTTCTTCTGCGACCCCGGCAGCCCCTGGCAGCGGCCGACGAACGAGAACACGAACGGTCTTCTCCGCCAGTACTTCCCGAAGGGCACCGACCTGTCCGTCCACTCAGCGGCCGACCTCGCGGCCGTCGCACTTGAACTCAATGACCGCCCTCGCAAGACCCTCGGCTGGCAGACTCCGGCCCACCACTTCAGTAGGCTCATCGCAACAGTCGAGTGACCAGGTGTTGCGACGGTTGCTGGAATCCGCCCGGATTGTTATGGCCCCACCCTCGATCGGGTGACGTTTCGTGAGTGTCCTGGGACGGAGGTGGCCAGGTGTAGATAGCGGTCAGTGGAGGTCGGTAGCGTGTGTTCCACGGAGCCCGCCCGGCTGCTTCCCCTGACAGGAATGCGGACGGGCAGGCGCCTTGTTGGCGCTTGCTTGTGGGTAAGAGGCTCGCAGGAGTGTCGGTGGAAAGGGCTGCGCGGAAGATTTCAAGTCCAGTGAGACGGTCGTGATGCTATGAGGTTTGTGGTGCGGGTTCCCTGCGCTTGGCTGGGTCGTTGATCCATGCCTGCTGGGGTATCCGGGGTGGTCGGGGGCGGCGGCCGAAGCGTTCGGGGTGGCGGATGTATGCGTCGGCGAGGGTGACGGCCCGCTGGTCGCGGACCTCCTCGGCGGTGCCGAAGTGCACGCTGGCCGGTGTGTGCCAGCCGATGCCCGAGTGCCGGTGTTCGTGGTTGTAGTACGCGATGAATGCCTCGAACCACTCGCGGGCATGGGCCAGCGAGTCGAATCGTTCGGGGTAGTCGGACATGTACTTCGTGGTCTTGAAGTGTGCCTCGCTGTAGGGGTTGTCGTTGGAGGTCTTCGGCCGCGAGTGCGACCGGGTGACGCCGAGGTCGACCAGCAGCTGCGAGACCCTCTTGGAGGTCATCGAGGTGCCGCGGTCGGCGTGCACGGTCTGGGGCACGATGCCGTTGCGGATGATGGTCTCGCGGATCAACTCCTCGGCCCGCACCGCTGATTCGGCCCGCTCAACGGTGTGGCCGACGATGTAGCGGCTGAAGATGTCGATGATGACGTAGGCGTGATACCAGGTGCCCTTGACCGGTCCGGCCGCCTTGGTGATGTCCCAGGTGAACACCTGCGAGGGTCCGGTTGCGACCAGCTCGGGCACTGCTTTGGCGGGATGAGCGGCCTGCCGTCGGCGCTCACCGGACTGACCCTGCTCGCGCAGGATCCGGTACATCGTCGAGACGGAGCAGTAATAGCGGCCGGCGTCCAACTCGCGGGCCCAGATCTGGGCGGGCGCCAGTTCGGCGTACTCGTCGCTGTTCATCAGTTCCAGGACGGCAGAGCGCTCCTGGTCCGTCAGGGCCGAGGGCTGCACCTGCGCGTGGGAGCGGGGTGCGCGGACTGTCGGGGGCTTGAGGCTGCGATAGTGCGTGGCACGTGAGCGACCGGTCAGCCGACACGCGGCCGTGATGCCCAGCTGAACCTCGACGCCGGTGAACGCCTCGTCCACGACAGGGACTGCGGCAGGCTTCAGTCCGCGCTCTCGGAGATCATTTCCAAGAGCGCGGAAGCTTTTCCCATCACCTCGAGTGCGGCCCTGTTCCGGGCCAGGTCCTTCTCCAGCCGTGCCACCTGCTGCCGCAGTTTCTCGTTCTCCACCTCCGCGGCGGACTTCTTCCCACGGGCCGGGCTCGTGCGGCGGTCGACCAGGTTCTCCAGGGCCCGGGCGTCCCGGGCGGCCCGCCATTCCTTGACGTGCGAGTGGTAGAGCCGTTCCCGGCGCAGGACCGCGCCCTTCTCGTTCCTGGGCGCCGCGTCGTACTCAGCGACGATCCGCAGCTTGTACTCCGAGGTGAAAGTGCGGCGCTTCGGCCTCGGTGCCGGGTCGGACCCGACCGGTTCAGTGCTGGTCATAAGGGGCGATTCTCCTGTCCTACCCTCTCAGGCTAACCCGACAGAGCGGGATGTCTCACCCAAGGCTGGCAGAGAGGGGCGGCCGGTCAGATCGTCTCTGCGCCCTGGTTTCTGAGTTCATCGCCGGTCTTTTTGGCGGGGCCGGCCGAACGGTAGCGACCCATGCTCTACCAGGAGATCAGAACGGCTTCAAGGGGCGCCATGCCGTAAAGCATGAGGGAGACCTTGCCGAACCTGATGATGAGGAAGACCAGCCCCGCGAGGGCGTGGACCAAAAGCGATCGCCTGATGACGTGGCCGCATACGATCGCCAGTTGGTATGCCAGTCAACGACCCGGCCCTGGATGCCACCCGTAGCCGCCTCAGACACCACACCCGCCAAGGCTTCCGCGCCCAGCTCGTACGAGATATCTACCAGAAACGGACTTAACGCCCTCTGGGGGCAATTGGTGCCCTTACATACCTGACGTGCCATCGGCTACTATCCGCAGTTCAGACGCCAGTTCGGCCGCGGAGATGTTGCGTTATGAGACCCACGAGAACCGTCATAGCTTCCTTCGCCTGCGCCGCAGCTTTGCTCAGCGTAAGCGCGAGCCCTGCATCCGCTGCCGTGCCACAGAACTACTACGTCGGGAACGCAGGCTCCACCGGCGGCTATTCGCAAGGCACCGTGACCTTCCACAACCGAACAGTGCAATTGTCCGGCACGGTGAAGTCGAACACCACCGGATGCGTGAAGGTTCGGATCCAAGCGAATGTCTCATCATTCGCCCACACGGAGGAGCGCACCGCCTGCGGGCGGGGAACCGGTTCAAGCAAGGACTTCGGCTACACGCTTCCGAGTTATGTTGGCGGCTACACCCTGGTTTCCATTGAGCTTACCGAGGTTACTGCATCGGGTGCCTATATCACCATCTTGGACTCCACGGTCCGTTACCCCGGTTACTGAGGCTGAACTCGTGGTGTCGTAAGGGGTGACGGCTGGCCGGTGGCTGCGGTATCACGGAGGTATGCGGTATCCACAAGGGGGCGGGCTGACCGCCGAACGACAGCAGTTCCGCGAAGAGTTACGGCTCCAGGCGGCCGAGCGGTTCGCCTTGGGCGAGGGTAGTAGCGTGATCGCCAGAGATCTGCGGGTCAGTGTCCGCTCGGTCCAGCGATGGCGTCACGCGTGGGCCGAGGACGGCCCGCGATCCCTGCGGTCGCAGGGGCCGGCGCCACTGCCCAGGCTGAGCGAGAAGCAGTTCGCTCAGCTGGAGGCGGAGCTGGCCAAGGGGCCGGCCGCGCATGGCTGGGGGGACCAGCGCTGGACGCTGGCCCGGGTCAAGACGGTGATCGGCCGGCGCTTCCACCTGACGTACACGATCCAGGGCGTGCGGAAGCTGCTGGTGCGCAACGGCTGGTCCTGCCAGGTACCGGCCCGCAGAGCGATGGAGCGGGACGATGATGCGGTCGCGGGGTGGGTCAAGGAGGTGTGGCCCCGCGCGGAAGGTTAGCGGCGGCCCGTGGGGCCTGGCTGGTCTTCGAGGACGAAGCCGGCTTCTCCATGACGCCGCCGCACGCAAAGACCTGGTCACCACGCGGCCGGACCCCGGTGGTGCGGGTCCGGGGCCGTTCCCGCCGCCGGATATCCATAGCAGCGCTGACCTGCTACAAACCCGGCCACCGGTCGAGGCTGATCTACCGGCCCCGCCGCGACGACGGCAACCGTGACGGGCGCAAGAGCTTCTCCTGGCGCGACTACCGCGACCTGCTGAACGCCGCCCACCAACAGCTCGACGGCCCCATCGTCCTCATCTGGGACAACCTCAACGTCCACAAAGCAGCCGGCCTGAGAGAGTTCGCCGAAACCCGCGACTGGCTGACCATCCACTACCTGCCGCCCTACGCACCCGACCTCAACCCCGTCGAAGGCATCTGGTCGCTCCTACGACGCGGATGGCTCTCGAACGTCGCCTTCAGCACCCCGGAACACCTCGTCCAGACCGTCCGGCGCGGCCTGCGGCACATCCAGTACCGCAGCCATCTCATAGACGGCTGTCTCACCGAGACCGGCCTGACCATCCGACCCGCCTGACCAGCAGCACGACATCCCCAGTTCAACCTCAGTAGCTAGGTCCTGGGGTGCGGGCCAGGCCAGCGCCTGGGCAGGCAGGTCCGGGATGAAGGTGCGCACAGCCTTGGCGCTTTCGGCTACACCGGAATTCATGAGGTGGGTCATCGCCGTGGCGGTGTTTCCGACTTTCATATGTAGCCGGGCCAGGAGCTGTTCGGCCTCGCACTGGTGTCCCCAACTGCCCATGGCGACGGCACGCCGGCGGTACTGCAACAGGTGTTGGCGGGCGTCGTGGAACTTCTCTCGTACCAGTTCGAACATGGCCGATGCCCGGGTGTCCTGGAGGGCGGGCAGAACGCTGTCACGGCTGGCCTGGCGCAGGACCTGCTCGAAGCCGTGGGCGCTGAAGATCTTCTCGGGGTCCTTCAGGGCCTGTGGAGTGCGACTAAGGACCAGGCGCTGGGCAGCAAGCCATTCCCCTGCGTCCTGGTGGGTGCGGGCCGCCAGTGCAAGCTCGACCGCGTCGTAGTAGCCGTCGACGGCGCCGTGCATGTCCCCGGTGGTAGCCAGGAAGCGGGCGCGGCGGGCAGCGAGCAAACCACGGATGGGAATTGGGTAGGTATGCCGGGCGGCGCGGTGCAGCTCGCGCCAGGCATCGCCGGTGGGGTCGGCGTCGGCCAGGCACGCCTGCAAACGGGCGGTGTCCAGGTCGCTGGTGCCGCTGGTCTCGGTGATCGCAGTGAAGCGTTGTGCCCGCTGGGTGACGAGCTCAGTCCGGCGCTCTGCCAGGGCGTGTTCGGCGAACAGGGTGGCTGCCCGGAGCACGCTGGGGTCGTCGTCCAGTTGGGCGTCGAAGTGCGCGGCGACGTCGTCGAGGGTGACGTGGTGCTCGAATTCGAACTCGGCCAGGCTTCCCAGGGTGTTCACCGTGCGGATCAGCGCATCGTCCGCCTCCACGTGCTTCTCCGCAAGGCGGATCAGAGTGGCGCGGGCTTCGAAGGCACGGTCCTCGACCAGATCGCGGGCCATCCGGGCCAGGTCCACACGCACGGCCGCGTCGCTATCACCGGCTGCATGCAGGGCCGAGGCCTGCCGGGCGCGCAGCGTCCGGGCGTAGGGGCGGTACAGGGTCTGTTCCAGCTGCTCGGCGATCCGCCCGTATGCGGTGGCGGCCGTCGCGGGATGTTCCTGCCGGGCCTGGTCTGCGGCGGCGAGGTCCCCGTCCAGCCCGAGATGGGCGACCGGGCCCCGCAGCAGGGCCTGCGCATCGGGCCCCTCGTTCGCCTCTGCAGGCGAGAGCGCAGGAGCCGGGGGTGCTGGGCAGAACAGCTGGGTGGTGGCGGCTCCGAAGAACGCGGTCACGATGTCCGGGTGCGGGCGCAGCAGGTCCGACAGTTGCTTGCGGTTCCACAACTCGATCTGGAGGTCCGAGTATGTGGCGCGTAGCTCGAACAGCTTCTCGCTGATCTCCGTGCGGTTCGCGTCATGGGTGGTGACCACGACCAGTCGGCGGGCCCCGAAGGGCCGCTTACCCCGCGCGTAGCGGTCCACCGCGTGCTCGAGGTCGACCTGGGTAAACTTCTTCAGACGTTTGGCCTGGAAGACCGCCGCGTTCTGGCCTGTCACACCGACCACGTCGATGCCGTGCTGGTTTTGTCCTCGCTCCCCGTAAAGCCAGGTCTCCTCCCAGCCTTCCACCCGTCGTGCCAGCCACGCCACCAAGTGCTCAACGTTCTCCCACTGGAGATCTCCCGTGTTGAGCAGCAGCGGTGCTGACACCGTAAGCGGCAGGGCCGTCGCTGACGGAGCCGCCAGCAGTTCGTGGTCCCCCTCCATCCTGCGGATCAGCTCGTCGTGGCCAACCTCCTTGTCGCTCATGACAGGGACCCTACGGCTCGCCACTGACAATCAGCCGCCCGCCGTGATCGCGGGCGAGCCACAGGAATGCTGCAGCAGGGGCTGTGCCGTACGCCAGCGGGCACGGACCCTCGTATCTCGCGCTGTCGGATCGGCCCCTTTGACCAGCGCATAACCAAAGGTGTTGCGGCAGGTGGGGCCCCGAAGATAGTTCTTCTTACATGGTGATGCGATCACGGCGCCTGGAAGATCTGCTCGGAGCGCGGCTGGACGACTTGAGTTACCACGACATCGAGAGCCTGGTAGGTAATCCTGAGGCGGCCGAAGCGGAGGATCTCGACTATAAGCGGGATCACTACGAGTCCAGCGACAAAGGCAAAGAGGAGCTGGCTAAGGACGTTGCCGCTCTGGCCAACCACCGAGGAGGCGTCCTGATCCTCGGCATGGCGGAGGCCAAGGGGGTGCCGAGCCTGGCTTGTGGCGTCGACCTCGATGACCACCACTTGAGGCGTATGCGTCAGGTGATCGCGAACAATACGGCCCCGCCGGTCCCTTACGAACCGATGCTTGTGCCGAAGCCCGACGCTGCTGGCACTGGTTTCCTCCTCCTGGCCGTTCCTCGCAGCCCGCAGGCTCCGCATGCCGTGACAGCCGCTCCGACGAAAGCTTCGAGAGACGTTCTGCGCTACCCCGGCGGGGCGGGAGCCAGACGGAGTGGCTCACCGAAACAGTGGTGGCCACCGCGTACCGGGCCCGGTACACAGCAGCAGCCGCGCGCGATGAGCGACTGGCCGATGTGGAAAGCGACATCGTCATGGCCGTCGTGGAGCGCACCACTCCGCACCTCATCGTTGCTCTGGTTCCTGAGATTCCGGGCGAGATGATCGTCAACGCAAGCACCTTCGAGCGATACCGGGTGGAACTCCTGGGCGCGGACTTGTACCTCGGGCAGGGGCACGCGTGTTCGGCTATGCCACGGTTGGAGCGCGTCGGCTGATCGCTCAGGAGAGCAGAGGGGACCATGGTGCGCGGGCGGAACTACATCGTGACGGCAGCGCAGCGATCGTTCTCCCCCTGTACACGCACCAATCGAAGATCCGAGGCGATGACGTCGATCTGCAGTTCGTCGAATTGGGGGAGGTCGTCTACCAGCTGCTGTGCGCGCTGCCGTTCCTGGCTGGACATGCCCGTGACCGGGCTGCGGCCAGCGGGACAGCCATGGTCAGGGCTGTGCTGGTGAATGACATCGGTTCCCATCCCGATGTCTCCATGCACACGGCCGCGGAGTACCGCGATCCGTTGCCCATGACCGTTGACCGCCTGCATAGCGGTGTCGGGCGACGCCTGGAAACCAGCACGCAGCCGTGCGAGTACGCCTACTCCGAAGCCACCGTGCTGCTTGATGACGTAGCAGACCACGACAGTGGCCTACTCCAGGCCACCGCTGTACTGGCCGACGAACTCCTTCACGCCTACGGCATCCCGGAAACGGGGCTGATCACCACGGACGGGCAACTGCGCACCGCCGGCTTCACTGAGCGCAACAGAGGCGCCCTCACAGCCTGGGCGAGGGAGCATAACCTCATTGATGGTGCAGCATGACGGCCCCTCGGCGGGCCTGGAGCTGCGAACCTCACGTTACCGGCTGTCGCCCCAGCCGTTACGGCCATGCGCAGCAGTCTGCGCAGCCCCTAGAGAGCCACCGCGCTTAAGGGCAGTGGACATTACGACGGCCCCAACTGCGTCGCGTCGTCACGGCGAGCCAGGTACAAGCAACGCCTGCCATCCAGGCTCGATGACCTGACGGTGCCCAGTCACGGGATGGTGGAGCTGCCCCCGCACATCGCGTGGTCCGGACTGCGCACCCTCGAACTGGACCTGCCTCGCCAGCGCATGAGCCTGTACAGAACAGTGCTCGGCGAAGGAACGCTTGCGGGCCTATGGCGCTTCCTCAACCGGGACATCCTGCTCGAGCTACGGCCGGTGCTCCGCAAGCTCATCAGCATGACTATCACAGACATCTGGGAGGACGCGTCCCCGACCTGCAACCGTGATCACCTTCCAGCACGCTCCCCCGGCACCGCCATAATAGGCGTTCTCACCGCAACTGCGGCAGTCTCAACCAACTTGCAGGACCGCAGGTGCAACAGCCCGAGCAAGGTCCAGAGCCCGTCGCAATCCATTTGCGGCACCTCAGGTCAACGGCATGCGGTCACCGCAACAACGGTGCGACCTCACACTGCTTCTCCCAGGTCGCCGCGACGTAGTTGAGGAGTCCGGCCACGGAGCGGTCGGCGTCACTGGGGTTGCTGATGAGGACCAGGTCGGCGGCGGCCGCGACGCCGGCGGCCGGGGTCGACTCCTTTCCGGCGCCGGGGTCGACGGTGCGGTCGTAGGCCAGGGCCAGCTGGTAGCGGATGCCGCCCCGGCTCTGGACGGTGATGGTGTCCTCGCGGGGGTCGTCGGCGCTGGCGACCACGAAGCCCGGGTGGTTGAGGATCGCGGCGGCGACGGCCTCGGTCAGTACCGGCTCGGGCAGGAGGTCGTCTTCGGTGGGTTCGGCGTCCTTCAGGGTCAGGACGTAGCCGACCCCGGCCGGGGTGGTGAAGGTGACGGTGTCCCCGCCGGCCTCGCCGTCGGCGCCGAGGAAGTGCGGGCTGTTGCGCAGCGCGTCGGCGATGCGCTCGGGGTCGTGGTCGGCGTCGATCAGCGGGCTCTTGTCGAGGTCGATGAGGTCGATGGGAGAGAATTCAGTGGTCATACTTTCCGCTCCTATTCAGTAGTCCAGGTCGAGGTAATCAATGTCGTTGATTTCCACGTCCGACAGTCCCATAGCGCGACCGCCGCCGTCCTGGAAATACACTTCTTTGAACCCTTCGGCGATGATTTCACGCATCTGCTGGTCGCTGGCCCCCGTGTCGCGGGCGTCGAAGAGGCGCTGCGCGTACGCGGCGGGGAGCTTCACGGTGAGTCGCCGGAACCGGCCGTCGTCGGTCGATCCGGCGGACGACGTGTAGCCGAACCGGGCCCGGGTCTCCACCGTGATCCCACCGGATGCGGCGGCCTGCTTCTGCCGGCGCTTACGCACCATGGGCTGCCACCGCTGCCGTACGGCGTCGTCGATCTTCGAGGCGACGTCGGCCCGGGCGTGCTTACGCGCCCCGCGCCGGTACCTGTTGACGGAGTCGGCTGTCACCCCGAGCTCCTGGGCGACGGCCTTGGCGCTGCCCATCTGCCGGAGCAGGTACCCGATCTGACCCTTGAGCGTCTTCGGCGGCTCCTTGGTGAACGCTTCCCGGTCGGCCCGCTCGATAGCGTCCTCGATCTCCCCCACGGTCACTTCCCTTCGTCCAGGACGGCGTCGTGGCCGTCACCCTTGATGTGGCGGGCCGGGTTGAAGCCCTTCTCCATCAGGTCGACCGCCCACGCCATCTCCTGGACGCCCTCCAGCTTCGCCAGGCCCGGCGTGGGGCCGAGACGGAAGGCTCCGGGCTGCGGCTTCCCGGACGCCGCGTACGGCAGGAAGTCGAGCGGGCTGGCGCTGGGGGCCGGGTAGACCACGCAGTCCGACAGCACGGCCAGCGGGTACATGCCGGTCATCTTCGCCATGTTCGCCAGCTTGCGGTGCATGTTGACGCGGGCCTTGCTGATGACGGCGGCCCGGATGTCGGGGCGCCAGGTCGGGCGCATCATGGCCGGCCACGGCTCGCCGTCCTTGTGGCCCTTGCCCTGCGGGTTCTCGAACAGTTTCCCGATGCCGCCCTTGATGGTGCCCTTGATCGCGGCGAGCACGGCCGTCAGCACCGGGTCGACCTGCTTGTGCTCCTCCATCGCCGCGAGGAACTGGGCGTCGGTGAGGTCCTTGGTGACTCCCATGTCGGCGAGAGTGTCGACGTAGGCGGCCTTGAGCCGGTCGTGCCACGGGTCCAGGTACGCCCCGGTCTCGCGGCGCAGGTACGCCTCCAGCGGTTCGACGTTGCAGCCGAGCTCCTGGGCGTAGGCGACGGTGTGCGTCTGGTACCAGGCCGGTCCCGTCGGGCGCTCGCCGGTCGGCGTGAAGGGCGAGGGAAGGCGCGGGTCGACCTCCACGTGGGACAGGTCGACCAGCCAGGACCCGGGGATTTTCGGATTGAACTTCGGGGCCACGAAGTGGTCGGGTTCGGACAGGCCCACCGTCAACCGGGCGGCGGCGGCAAGGAACGCGGTGTTGAGGTCCAGGCCCACGGCGAAGGGCAGCAGGCACTCCTCATAGGTGAGCTTGTCCACCGACCGCACCCACTGGTACGCCTCCTCCTTGAGGAAGCCGCCCTTCCAGCCGATGCTGTGGACGGCGGGGTGCTCGATCTGGCCCTCCGGCGGGGCCGGGTCCATCGGCTGCGTGCCCAGCGAACCCGGGTTGTGGCCGGACACCCAGTTACCGGTCTCCTCGTCGCGCACCGGCCGGGTCGGCGGGCGCAGCGCGGTCATCAGCTCCAGGCCCGAGACGGCGGTGCTGCCGCGCGGGGTGGCCACCCTCTGGGCGTAGATGCCGAGGACCTGGGCGATGGCGGCCGGCTCCATGTCCGTCACGCCGGGCCAGGAGCGCTCATCCAGGGCGTCCCAGGGCAGGATCGCGAGCTGCACGCACTGGCGCTGGGCGCCGGTGGCCTTGCGGTAGATACGGGCCCACGGGCCGAACCCGCGCTGGGTGAGCTGCCACTTGGCCTTGATGACCTGTTTGACGACCGGGTGGTTCTCCTCCAGGCGCAGCCCGCGGCGGTCCTCCAGGCGCTCGGGCAGCCCGAGCTTCACTGCGGCCGCCGTGGTCAGGACGATCAGCGGGTCGGCGTCCTTGCCGTTGCGGTGCAGCTTCGGCGCACCGAGGCCGGCCTCACGCAGCGTCCACTCCACCAGCTCCACCACCGTGGTCGCCGGGCAGTCCAGCACGATGCCGTCGACGCCGTACGCGGAACCGTCGCCGTCCAGCACGGCGAGCGGACCGTTGGGGAAGCGCGGGTCCACCGCGGGCTTCGCCGCCTTCTTCGCGGCCGGGCGGCGCGACGACGTCGCCGGACGGGCGGCCGGGCGCTCCGGTGCGACCGGGGCGGCGGGGGCCTGAACCGGTGCGGTGGTTTCCGGCTCGGGTACCTCGGGCACGGCCGGGCCGGTGAACGTCTCCGGGACCGGAGCGGACCGCGGCGCGGCCACGGGGGCGGAGGCGGTGTGCGCGGGGTACTTCGCGGCCCAGCCGTTCAGCAGCCGCTGGTACGCCGATAGCCGCGGCTCCTTGGGCTCGCTCCTGCCGTTCTCGTAGTTCTTGACCGTCTGCACGGTGGACTTCAGCGCGGTCGCGAGACGGGCCTGGGTGATGCCGGCGGCCTCCCGCAGCCGGGCGCGCTCCGCCGGGTGCGGGAGCTGCGGCTCCTCCTCCAGCAACGCGTCGATGTTCGCGAACAGTTCTTCCTCGGATGCCATGGGTGGATCTCCTTCCGTGCACCCACCCTAGCACCATTTACCCTAACTTTTAGCCCGTTATTTAACCCATCCGGATTTATTTGCGGGTGGGGAATTGACGGCTTCCTGGCGACCTCTCTGTCCAGTGCCATCGGACCTTGAGCGGATGCCCCGGATGATGACGCGAAGAGACTGCGGGCTGAAGGATGTCCTGGCGCGCTGCCCCGAACTGGACACGACCGCTGGGCACGTCCGCAACTTCGGCGAGATACTCAGCAACCGTCTGGGTGCCACGCTCCCTGCCTGGATCAACTCGGTCGACGCCAGCCAACTACCTGGCCTCACCGGCTTCGCAGTCCACCTGCTACGGGACCTCGACGCCGTGACAGCGGGGCTCACCCTGGACTGGAGCTCCGGCAGCATCGAGGGAGCCGTCAACCGCATCAAGAAGATCAAGAGACAGCTCTACGGGCGAGCCGGATTCGAACTACTCCGCAAGCTGATCCTGCTTCAGTAGGCGTCCGAAACCGCTCGCCCGGGTCTGTGGCAGTGCGGAGAAAGTCGTCGCTCGTGTGTTACCGACCCTGACATGATCGGTGACATGAAGGTACTTGTGATCGGAGCGACAGGCACGATCGGCAGCGCTGTCGCCAGCGCGTTAGAGGCTTCTCATCAGGTGGTCAAGGGGTCCCGCAGGGGGCCGGTGAAGGTGGACATGGAAGACCCGTCTTCCTTGGACGCACTCTTCGACGAGGTGCCGGATCTCGACGCTGTGGTGTGCTGCGCCGCCAGCGGCCCGCTGGTGGACCTGGAGTCAGCGGCGGATGAAGAGATCGTGACTGGAGTACAGGGCAAGCTGCTGGGGCAGGTCGCGCTGGTGCAACGAGCTGTGCACCGTCTGCGCGATGGCGGCTCCATCACTCTGACCGGGGGCACCTTCTCCACCCCGCTGGCCGGCGGTTCGCTGGGGGCTCTCGTCAACACCGGCCTGGAAGGCTTCGTCCGCAACGCGGCCAGCGAGCTGCCGCGAAGGCTTCGCATCAATCTCATCAGCCCTGGGTGGATCAAGGAAACCCTGGAAAGCATGGGCGCAGACGGGAGCGAGGGAACTCCTGTCTCCGAGGTGGCCCGGGCGTATGTGACAACGCTGGAAGGCACCGCGCAAGGCCAGACCATACGTCCGTAACCGTCAGGAGAGGCTGGCCCGTCGCGATCGAGGACGACGGGCCGGCGACCTGAGTACGGATAGCCGAACCCCTGCCTCAGTCCGGGCTCGGGCACTGTCGAGACAACTGCGGTGACGTTCCGCAACCGCTCCCCAAGATCTGTGCCAGAACCGAGTTGTGAAGTCAGTTCGTCATGACTTCGGGAGGCACCTGGTGAACTTCTGGGGCGATGTTCACGAGAACGGACAGCACCGGGGATCGCTGCGCGACATAGTGCGGGAGTGACCGCTACATCGAACCGCTTGGACCTGCCCGCACGTCGTCGCCGCCACGCACGACTGATCGCCGCCCTGACCACGCTGATCGGAGCCTGCGCCGAAGCGGCTGGCGCGGTGTACCAGCCCATCGCCGCCGCCTCGCCCGGCACGGAGAACGTCGAGGTGAATGTCTTGCCGTGCGTCCAGGTCAGCCTCACCGCCGCTGCCCTGCTGGACAGGGCCCGTGCCGAGGACGACGCCCGGTGGCCGGCCGTCATGGCGTGGGAGCGGGCGCAGGCCCAACGGACGTATGCGGCACGGTGTGCCGTGGCGCAGGCCCAGGAGTTCATGGAACAAAGCGACCTGTCCGGTCAGAACGGCGTACCGCTGCCGACGGTAGAGCAGGCCGCCGCGATGGACCTGGTGAGCGCCGGCACCGAGGTCACAGCCCGCTGGCGGACCGATCCGGAGGAGGCGGTCGCTCTCGTGCACGAGCTGGCGGCTGGGGGCGAGCTCGCCGTAGACGAGATCCTCGACGAGGCGGTCGACGCCGCGGCGGTGACCGGTCTGCTGGCACTACAGAAGGCGCGCACCGCCCCGGACCCGAGCACGGCGGCGGAGCTCTGTCTGAGTGCCGTCTCCCACATCGCGCTCGCGGTCACCCTGGCCTCAGCGGACTTGGACTGATCGCGATCGGCGCTCCCCAGCGCTGTCCATTCTCGTGAACATTCAGCTCGGCCAACGGAAGACCAGCCCGCCCACAGCGCACGGAGAGCTCAGGCCACTGACGCCTTGAGGCCAGGCCGATGGTGAAGCGCGCACGGCGGACCGTACGGAAGGATGACCGGGTGACCTCACCCTCTCGTGACCGCTCCGCCCTCGGCCGCGGCGTCCGCACCCTGATCCCCGCCGCCCCCGCCACCGCCTCACCCGGCGAAGCCGCGACCGCCGCACTCGCCTCACTGCGCACCGTGCCGGTCCAGGCCGGTGTCCTCCAGGCCGCGGCCGTCCTCCTCGACACGCTCACCCAAGACGAGGACCAGGGCCTGCGCGAGGCCGCCGCCTCCACCCGCGATCACCTGCTGACCGCACTCGGCGCCGACCCGCACACGCCCTAAACGGCCGGGCCTTCCAGCCGGACGATCGCTTCCCGCATGAGGGCACGCCCCTCCTCAGGCGCGGCCGGCCAGGCACACCACCGCGTCCAGCCCTCCCCAGGACCCCCTCAGCGCCAGATCCCCGGACGCCGCGCACACCGGACACTCCACCAGCTCGCTCACCGTCGCGGTGTCCGGCTCCCCCGCCGAAAAGACCGTCGAGTCCTCCAGCATCCGCCCGGCCAGCGCTTCGGCCCGGCGGTCGGGCCGGGTGATCCTGATGCGGTCCGTACGGATCCCGTAAACCAGCTCTGCGCTCACTCGGGGCCCCTAGAAGCAGATGTGATGCAGGCACGCTACGCGCACGGCAACACAGCCCGCACTCGAACAAATATTCCATTCACGTACGCTTCACGTGTGCCTTCGTATGACTTCCCCCAGGACCTGCGCGACGCCCAGCTCGCCCTGCACCAGACCCGCGCCGCCTGCGAGCAGTACGCCCGCACCCTCCCGTGGTCGGCGGAGCCGATGCCCGGGTGGGAGAGCGACAAGCAGCTGCACAGCGGATACCGGTCGGCCAAGCCCGACAGCCCCGGCTACACCGACGAGCAGCGCGAGCAGATGGCCCAGCTCCGGTCCGAGCTGCTGGAGCTGAGCATCGCCGTGACCACCCACCCGTACTGGAAGGGGCTGTCGGGCCCCGATGCCGTGGCGGCGCGGATGGCGCTCAAGCACGCCCACGAACAGCCCACCGCCGCCGACACGGCGCTCTGAAACCCGTGTCCGATCCCGCCGCCGTCTCACGCCTGGACAAACTCCGCGCCCTGGAGGAGTGGCTGAGCTGGCAGCTCACCCACACCCGGAACAAGATCCGCGAAGCAGAAGTCCAGGAACGGCAGGAGCAGCGGGCCCGGGAGCGGGCGCGGGCTGAGCAGGTGTGGAAGATCCAGCCGATGCGGACCCGGTCGACCGCACTGCTGCACCGGGGCGGGTGTTCGCTGTATCCGAATGAGTTCGGGTACAGCAGCCGCGAGGAAGCGATCATTGCGCTGGCGGAGCCCAACATCGGGCTGTGTGAGGTGTGCCCCCGCAGACCGGGCCGGGATAGGTCCGTACGCGCTGCTCTCCGGGGCGAAGTGCTCGCCGGAGGCAGCGACTGACCGCCGCCGACGGGGCCTGGAGCTACTGGGCCGTGCGCAGCAGTCCCTTGCGGTAGAGGTTGGTAGCGATGAGGACGATGTCCGGGCGGGCTGTGCCCGGGCTGATGCCCAGGCGGCGTGCGTTCGTAGTGGCGGCGTGGTCCAGGCCGCCGGTCGTGGCGACGGACTGGAAGATGGCGAGGCACTCATGGTTGAACAGCACGGTGGCCCTGGTACGGGTGTCGCCGATGACCGCCCGGCCGTACTCCTGGTCCCACCGCACGTACCCGGGCACAGCCAGAGGGCCCGCCGGGAGGCCGGGGGCGAGGTGGTCGACGGCCTCGTCCGGATGCTCGGTGTGCCAGGAGAACAGAAGGCCTTCGTAGTCCCCGTGAAGATCTTCGTCGACGGCTTGGGCCCAGGAGCAGTCCGGGCAGTGCACGGCCGGCTGCCCGCGGAAGCCGCCAGCGAGGCGGGCGGGGCGGTGGGCCGAGAAGATGCCGTCGGGGTCGCTCACGATCTGAACGGTACGGGTTACAGGGTGTACCAGTCGAGATCGGTGATCAGGACTTCCGGCTCTTCCAGAGGACGGACGCTGTAGCGGATCCAGCCGTCGCCGAAGCTGAGCACACGGTCGTACGGGTCTTCGATGCCGCGCAGCGGCCGGCCTTTGCCGTAGGGGTCGGCCGCGATGCTCTGGATCTCGGTCCAGTACCGCTGGAGCACGTCGGGGGACAGTGCGTGCAGAGCACTCTGCGCGGTCGTGGTGAAGCGGGGGGTCGATGCCACAGGCGTCAGCGTAGACCGCTGAACGCGGCCTCGACGGAGATCACGTCAGTCTCCCCGCCGGCCTGCCAGCGGCGGCTGTCCTGGTCGGCCTGAACGGCCCGGGGCGAGACCAGCGCGCACACGATGGCCCAGTACTCAGCGGTGATCTTCTCCAGGCGGGCGGTGAGAGCGGCCAGATCGAGGTCGGCACGTGCCTGGTCGAGCGCGGCGTCCCACTCCGCCTGAAAGCCGGCAGCACGGGCCGCGGGGAGTGCCGCACGGACCGACGCGGGGTCGCGGGGGATCACGGCACTGCGGCGCGGCAGGGGTTCGGTGGGCTGAGCGCTCATAGCGGTGATCTCCTGGCGGGTGGAGAGCGGGACCTGCCAGGGACGCGGAACCCTTTGGTTGGCGCTGCGCCCCAGGTGGGTTCCAGCGTACGCGGAAATCCCAGCTGGTATCAGGCTTCGTTGAGGCTCTGGGTTGTCCGTTACCGGTTTCAGAGCCAGAGTCCGAAGAGGGTGGCGGCCAGGGTCCCGGCGCCGTAGCAGACGCCGCGCATGAAGTGGGTGGCCGCAGGACGGCTCTGTGCGAAGGCCCACCGGCGGAGCTGGGTGATGCGGTCCGCTCTTTTGGGCAGTGGGTGGTTTGTGCTCATGGGAGTCCTTGGAATCACGGAGTGCTGAACGGGTGCTGCGGTTGGCCGTCGCACGAGTGAGGGAACGCAGCGGGACGGGGCGGGTACGGCGCTTCCCGGTGAGGGGAAGCGCCGGTCGTCCGGTGTGTTCGTGTCAGTGCTGGGCGAGTGCTCGGGGCAGGTGTTTCTCGGCCACGAAGTGCTTCACCAGGTCCAGGCTGACGGGTCCGGTGTGGGAGGGCTGCCAGTTCGGGGGTACGGCGGACAGACGGAGCCGTCCTGGGAGGTGTCTGTCTGCGGTGTAGCCGAGGAAGCGGGAGTAGGCGCACCACACGCGGGCGGCGGGGAGGGGGCCGGCGCCCGCGTAATAGAGGGCGAGGACGTGTGCGGAGAGGGGGTCGTCGGCGCCGGCGGCGAAGCGCCACCAGTACAGGGCGCTGCCCCTCCGGCCGAGGATGTAGAGGAGGCAAGCGAACGCGCAGGCACCTGCGGCGTCGTAGTCGTGGTCGAAGGCGGCCATGAGTGTGGTGATGCCGTCGGCGAGCAGGACGGTTTCACACAGGCGGCGGACGTGGTCGAGGGAGGCTGCTGGCCGGTCGGCGGGATCGGATCCTGTGAAGGGTGCGGATCGGCGGCGGATGCCTCGCCGGATCGCGGGCCGGGTGGAGCGGTGCGGCGAAGGATCGGCGGGGCCGATCTGGACTCGCTGCGGCCGTGTGGGTGTCTGGTCGATCCGTGCGAAGAGGCGTTGCATGAAGTCGTCGGTGTCGTGGGTGCTGAGCATGTCGTGAAGCACCTGCGCTTCGGCGCGCAGGGTTTCTTCGAGCATCAGGAATCTCCTCTCTTCCCCGGTTCGGGGAGATCCATGAGAGCGTGCAGGGCTTTGAGACCGAGGTAGATATTGGCTTTGGCTGCGCCGGGACTGATGTTGAGGTACTCGGCGATCTCGGCGGAGTTCTTTTCTTCCAGGTAGCGCAGCCGGACGCATTCGGCTTGCTTGGGGGCGCGTTCCTCCAGGGCGGCCCGGGCCTGGTCGAGCCGGTCGTATCCACGCAGTTCCAGCAGATCGTCGGCTGAAGGTGTGCGAGGCAGTCCGGAGTTGGGGAGCGGGATCTCGCGGCCCGCCAGGCGGGCTCGGCGGCGGTAGTAGTCGATGGTGGCGGCGCGGACCATCGACAGTGCGAGGGCGAGTGGGTTGGCATGGGCCTCGATGACGGTCCATTTGGCGTACATGTTCACGGCGGCGTTCTGGACGGCCTCGTCGGCGTCGTAGAGGTTGCGCAGGCGGCCCATGGCCAGGCGCATGAACTCGGGCATGTGACGTTCGACGAATTCCTGGTAGGTGATCTGCTTCCGGGAACGCTCCGGGAGCTCTCCCGGAACGGCGAGCTCATGGCTCTCGTGGGGGCCGCTCACTGGGCCCCCTCGGGCGACGGAGCGGTGACCCGGTGCGGCGCGGTGCGCGCGTTGTTACGGAACGGCGCGCGAGCCTGCGAGGCGGTGCGGACGGCGAACACAGAGGTTCCGCGGCCTGCGGCGGTCAACCGGTAGGCGCCGGGGTGTACCAGCGTGTACCAGGCCCTGAAAAGCCTCACGGACTCCTCCTCTTCTTTCAGATGGAACCCGGCGCGCTTCGTTGCGCTCCCGGGGTACGTGTTGCACCCCCTACACCGATCGGAAGGCCCTCCAGAGTTAAGCGGGGGACGCACGTTCCCTCATGCTGAGTGATCGGGCGACTACCAATCGGCATCTGACCTGCGATTATCTGACAATCTGTGACGCGTCTCACGCGCACTGTGTGCATAAACTCACCGAGTGATGGATCGATCGCTCTCCGCATTCAGTCGGGATGGCCGGAATCACCCAGGCATGCGGGCGTGCGGGCGCCCGAGGACGCGGCGGACGGCCCGGAGCAATTCCCACCACAGGGGCACGCCAGAGCCGGGCTTCATCAGCAGCCCTCTGGGCAGATTCTCCGCATGCCTAGCTCCCGCAGCGCTCCTGACCGCCCTGTCTTCCTGTCCTCTGGCTTGGCCTGGAACGCCGACGCCCAGCTGGTCGGCGAGGTACTCCAAACTGTGGGTTCGGCCGCCGCGCGGACCCTGGACGACACCCCCGCTACCTACGGCCGGCCCTGAACTGGCAGATAGCCGCCGAGATGGTCGGCGACTGCATCACCACTGACCACCGTGCCAAGCACGTACGAATGCCTCTCCTGCCCGCCCATGTCCTGGAGGCGGTGTGGGCCTGCCAGCGCGGCACTCGTCCAGCACGAACCTTTTCGTCCGAGCCGCATCCATTGCCTCGGCCGGAGTCGGTGCGAAAGCGGCCAGGACTTCAAATCCCGAACCGGCGGCAAGCCGGGTGTAGGTGCCGCCGCACCTCGGGTAGGCCAGTGCGAGCAGGGCCTGGCGGCCGACGGGCAGTCGTCGCCACCGCGTACCGATTTTCCGCTGCCGAACTGCGAGCTGCCCGGATCAAGCTGTGGGACACCCGCTCCACCGCCACCCCCTGCAGGGCTACCGGGTACTGGCCACGACCTTCTGCCGAAACCGAACTCACCGGCACCGACAGACCGGGTCAGACCATCCGCATCGTCCTCGACGACGGCCTCCCTCAGGAACCGACGGCTGACATCCCGCACACCGAGAAACGGTTGTGGCCGTCCGGGGCGCTCCGGACGGCCACAACCGGCGGGCCAGACGTAAACCGCCTGTCTCGTGACCGGGCGAAGGGCATGAGTTCTACGTCGGGCGAACGGGACGAAGCGCTGGGGAGATACTCCGTTCTCCGGCGAGTTCGCACAGTCTTTCGGCCGCCGCCGCCGACGGCACGGGTGTGCCCCAGGGGGCCTGGGTTCGCCTGCGCCGTCGACGGGGTTCCTGCCGGGCCAGGTCCGGAGGCTCAAGAAGCAGCCGACGCCCTCTGTCCAGGCCCGGCCTGTTGCAGCTTCCGGTCGGTGCTCCGGTGGGCGGCGCTGCGCTCTACGCTTGCGCCGGTACGAGTCCAAGACTCCTGCGGATTCACCGCCGCCTTCCTATGAGAACGACGGCGAGTCCACCGATCACCGCTCCCACGACAAGGCCGACAATCCAAATAGGGTCCATTTCGAACTCCGTTCGATGCGATGCGATGTCAGCCGAATATCTCTGACCAGGTGTAGTCAACGGCGCCTGTCACCAGACCGCCCGCGCCACCCGTGGCGGCACCGATTCCGCAACCGGCCGCGGCACCCGGACCCGTCCAGATGGACCCGAGAGCGCCAGCCGCGCAGCCTCCGACTCCACCGGCTACACCTGTGCCGATGGTCTTGCTGGCGAACTTGCCCCAGTCCCACAGCCCGGTGGGGTCGGTGTGGTTGATGGGGTCGCCGGTGGCGTAGAGGTAGGTGTTGGTTTCTTGCCCTGAGGGGTCGGGTTGGGTGAAGCGGGTGAGGTTGGGGTCGTAGTAGCGGGCGCCCATTTTGTAGAGGCCGGTGGGGTCGTTGTAGGCGCCGGCGTAGCGGTAGGGCTGGGGGGTGGTTTCGGTGGGTGTGGTGCGGGGGGTGCCGGTGGGGGCGTAGGCGTAGGTGTGGGTGCGGGTGCCGGTGTGGTCGACGGCGCCGAGGATGTTGCCGGTGGCGTCGGTGAGGTAGTAGTGGCTGTTCCCGCTGCGGGTCATGGAGTTGAGGGTGCCCCCGGGTTCGCGGACGAATCCCGTGTCGGTGGCGCCGGTGGTGGTGGACGCGAGGCCGAGCTGGGTCTGGTGGAACCAGGTGTCACCGAGCTTGGTGCGTTCGTCGTTGGTGGTCCCGGCGTGCCTGAGGTCGTAGGTGGTGTTGGTGTTGGTGGTGATGCTGGTGAGCTGGTTGTGGTCCGACCATGATTCGCCGGTGCGGGTGCTTCCGCCGACGGGTGCGGCGGCGGTCTCGTTGCCTGCGGCGTCGTAGGACCAGCCGGTGGTGGAGCCGGACTTGGAGATCAGTTCGGAGGCGTTGTCGTAGGCGTAGGTGGGTGTGGTGGGACACGAAGCCGCTGTTGTGTCCTGGTGGGTGAGGTTGCCTGCGGTGTCGAAGCAGTAGAGCCAGGACGCGGTGCGGGAACCGGAGGCGGTGTTGGTCTCCTTGGCGTTGGTCAGGCGTCCTGCGCTGTTGTAGGTGTAGGCGGTCTTCAGGCCGGTGCTGTGATCGGTGCGGGTGTAGATCTTCGTGCCGGGGTCGCCTGATGCCTGGGTGTAGGTGTAGGCGAGGTCGATCAGCTTGGTGGTGGTGTTGGTGGTCTTGACGGCGGTGGGTTTGCCGTCGTTGTCGAGGGTGACTTTCTGTACTGTGCCGCCGGGGTAATTGGTGTGTGTGCGCTTGTCGTTGTTGTTGTAGGTGTAGGTGGTGGTGCGGCCGGACGGGTCCTTCAGCGAGGTGAGGCGTCCCGCGCTGTCATAGGTGTAGTGGGTGGTGCCCATGGGGTCGGTGTAGGTGTCGAGGTCACCGGCCGCTGTGTAGGCGAGGGTCGCTTCGGAGTCGTCCTGCAGGGAGCGGAAGATCTCGCGGGAGAGGGTGTCGTAGGCGTAGTCGGTCTCGCCGGTGGCGTCCTTGCGCCAGGTTTGGTTGCCGTCGTCGTCGTAGGTGTAGCGGACGGTCTGGTTGGTGGAGGAGACGGTGGTGATGCGGTCGCGGTGGTCGTAGGTGTAGACGGTCTGGATGCCGCGGCCGTCCTTGACGACGTCGGGGCGGCCCGCGTAGTCGTAGGTGATCGTGGTCCCGCCCTGCGGGGTGGGCGGGGTGATGGTGGTCAGGTTGCCCTTGACGTCGTAGGTGAACGAGGTCTTCTTGCCGCGGGCGTCGGTGACCGAGCACTTCTGGCCCTTGAACCCGCCGCAGGTGGGGGTGGCCGGGTTGTAGTCGGTGTTCGTCGTCCCGCCGCCGGTGCCCGTGACGGCGACGGACGTGGTGTTGCCGACCGCGTCGTAGGCGTAGTTCGTCTTGCTGTTGTCCGGGGTGTCGAGCGTGCCGGGGACGTCCATGCCCGCCTTGGTCAGCCACCCGGTCATCTGCGCGGTGGCGCCGCTGGGCAGGGCGGCGGACGTCGGGTTGTTGCGGGTGTCCCACCCGTAGGTGGTGGTGTTGCCCGCCGCCGACCCGGAACCCATCGCGTCGACGGCCGTGGTGGCCAGATGGGCCTGGTAGGTGGTGGAGCGGGAGTGGGTGAGGGGGTCGGTGACCTTGGTGACCTCGCCGTCCGCGTTGTGTACGTACGTCGTGGCGTCGCCCTCGGGGTCGGTGACCGTGGTGGTCCCCGCTGCGGTGGCTGTGGCGGCGGTATAGGCGTAGGTCCAGGTGGGGCCGGTGCTGCCGCCCTCGGTGGAGGCCCGGAGCATGGAGGTGACCCGGTTGGCGCTGTCGTAGGTGAAGCGGGTGACCCGGTTCATCTGGGTGGTGACCGTCTCGACGCGGCCGGAGGAGTCGTAGCCGTAGGTGACGGTCGCCGCGTTGGTGTCGGTGACCTTGTGCAGGCGGTCCTGGGCGTCGAGGTGGTAGGAGACCTGGCGTCCGGTGTGGTCGGTGGCGTGCCACCAGCCCCCGCCGTCGTTCGTGACGTCCACCCATCGCCCCGACCGGGACTCGGTGACCTTGAACCCGGCCCCCGCACCGTGCGAAACCACCGTGATCACACCGTCGTTGCGGTCGGTGACCTTCGACAGCACACCGGAAGCGGTGTAGGTGTCCTTCGATCCGGACTTGCGGTCGGACAGGGTGTACGTACCGTCACTGTTCCTCACCAGATCACGCGAGTAGCCGTCCGGGGTGGTGAACGTACCATCACTCTTCTTCACGAACGACACCGTCGCCCCGCCGGCGTCGTACCACAGGACCCCACTCGCCAACGAGGTCTCCAGACGGCGCTCGAAGGTGAACCAGGAACGCTGCGCCATCTGACCGGCCGGTGCGTCCAGCGAGTTGTAGGTACGGGCCAGTTGCAGCTTCTGACCCACCCCGGCGATGTCGAAGTCGGTGCCCGCGAGCATCAGGTTGCCCGTCGAGTAGTCCACCCGCGCCACCAACGCGTCCGTCAGACGTGTGTCGGCGATCCGGTGCCAGGGCACATCTCCCTGCCCCTTCGGGACCCCGGCCAGTGTCTGTACGGGGTCCGGCTCAACGGGCGACGCCGAAGGCACGGGCGCGGCCTTGTTCTGCTTGCGGGCCAGGGCCTCGGCCGCGGCCGCGTCACGGGCCCGGTCGGTGCGCTCCCACTCGGCCCGGAGCCACGCCGCCCGCTCCCCCGACGCCTCGCCCGCGGGCTCCGGGGCCGGGGCCCGGTTCACCCCCACCTGGACCTGCGGCCGCTCCAGTTTCTGCTCCTTGTTCCCCCACACCGACACCGGGGCCGCCGGCCGGCCGGCCGCGACGGCGGGCAGCGCCGTCACCCCGAGCGCCAGCACCACGGCCGTCGCCGTCAACGTATGCCGTGCGGTCATGCGGGCACGCCGAGACGGCATGCCGAAGGCACGTAAAACCATCAACTTCCCCCCACAGGAAGACGATCCCGGCGACCCCAGTGGTCACCGAGCGCCCACAACCTCACACAGCCCCCACACAAAGTCCCGGGCTCTTCCCTCGAACCCGCCCTGTATACGCCCTGGAATCAGCCCCTCCCCTTCCCCCGGAAACACCCACAACACCGGTCCACACAAGCAGCATCAGGCCCATATGCCCGCAGAAGGGCCGCGCATATGCGGCTCAATTATGCTGACGAAACCTTCGTCGTTGCCGAGCAAAACTGCCGGTACGGGGACTGTGCTGCCTTCGCTGCCAGCTCTTCCGGGCTCGGGCGGCATCGCCGGGCTGCGGCTGCGAAAGCGCCAGGTCACCACGGTGCCCGAGCCGTCCGCCACGCCGGTGTCGGACCTGCTGGGGCGTGACTTCACCGCGAGCGCGCCGAACACGAAGTATGTCGGCGACATCACGTACCTGCCGGTGGGCGACGGCGAGTTCCTGTATCTGGCGACGGTGATCGACTGCTTCTCACGCCGCCTGGTGGGCTGGTCGATCGCCGACCACATGCGCACCTCCCTGGTCACCGACGCGCTCCGGGCAGCCGCCCGGACCCGCGGCAGCCTGGCCGGCGCCGTCTTCCACAGCGATCACGGAGCCCAGTACACCTCCCGCCAATACACTGAGACATGCGCCGAGTTGGGTGTGCAGCAGTCCATAGGAGCGGTCGGCACCAGCGCGGACAACGCACTCGCCGAGTCGTTCAACGCCGCCCTCAAACGCGAGACGCTCCGCGGCGCCCGCCGCTTCCACGGAGCACGCGCCTGCCGCCTGGCGGTCTTCCGCTGGACCACGCGCTACAACACCCGCCGACGGCACTCGGCGAACGGACAACAGGCACCGATCGCCTACGAGCGGCAGTCAGCTACTCTGATACTTGCCGCATAACGACACGAACAGGTGTCCACGCTTCGGGGACAAGGCCCCCTGACAGTGGACCTGGACGGGTTGCCGTCGAAGTTGGACAACCGCGTTTCCCTTGGAGTGAACGTCTTCTCCGCCGCAGGTCGTCTGGGCTTCAGGGACCGTGAAGCTCTGTCTCCCATGCTTCGAATGGCGGTTCCACCTGGTATCCGGGGTCACAGCGTCTGCGGACCCACTGGGCAGCGCGGTACTGAGCGTCGCCGTCGTTGACCGTCTCACCCCGCTCATCCACCTCAAGAACATTAGCGAAGATCGCGAAAACCATCTCAAGGTCTGAGCCGTAGTTGAGTAGATGAGGGCGATAGTCGATCCCGTCCAGCAGGTCGACATCCAATGTGCCGTTGCCCAGGTAAAACGCGAAGAAGCGGAGAGCAGCCCGTACATCTGTCGGGAGGTGTGCCACGAGATCATCCTCCGCAGAGCAGGCGAGGCATTCAGTCTCCCTGCGACCGGCTCATCAGTCCAACTTCGATGACAGATGACCCAACTTCGCTGTCAGAGGACACGGGTCAGGAGCGCGGCGAGCGCACCGGCGGCTTCCGGCTCGGTGGTGGCCAGGCAGGCGACGAACGCCAGCTCGTCGACGTCGGCGCCGGGGATCAGGCGGGCGAGTTCGGCGAGCAGCGCGGCGTGCGCAAGGACCGAAGGCGTCAGAAGGTCTGCGGCTCCCTCGCGGGTGGCCGGGTCGCGGTAGTGCCCGAGGTGCGCGGCCAGGGCGTGCGCGAGCCAGGCGTCGACGTCGGCCTGGACGTACCCGCCGGCTCGCCGGGTCAGCTCGTCACGGACGGCTTCGTCACCGTCGCGGGGCTCGGCCTGCTCCAGGGTGCCCAGCTCGCGCAGCGCTTGGAGCTCGTCGGCGCGGAGACGATGCACCAGAGGCTCTTCACGACGATCAGCCAGGCCAGGCTGGATCTCTTCCAGTGGCTGACGTACTACAACGGGCGAAGGCGCCACAGCTCGCTCGGCTACCTCTCACCCGTCGAGTTCGAACAACAGCACCAAACGGAACGTAAACTCACACTCGCGGCATGAACCCCTGTGTCCACACTGCGGGGGGCACCTCAATCCAGCCCGCGCCAAAAACGTAGGACAAACTCAGCAGAAGATGTAGTCGAGCACCGCCGAGGTAGGTACTCCGGAATGGAAGCCGCTGAAGTTGACGGACTTGCCGTTGCCTCCCGCCCAGGGGGACTCCCACCAGCCACCGTCATTGAAGAAGATGCGCACGTAGGGGCAGCGGCCGTCAGCTTTGGTGTCATGCACAGTGCCGGTGATGTTCCCATCGCACACCCGTGCGTCGCCATACCCCTCAGGGCGCGAGCCGGGGCCGCCTGTATCGACGACCTTGCAGGTAAGCGCTGCGCCGGTGGATGCCTGCGCCATGGGAGCCGATGTCAGTCCGAGCGCGCAGAGGGCTCCCAGCAGGCCGCCGGTAACCGTGATCACGCGCTTTTTCGTCCGGATGCCTTTCAGCAAGAGATGTACCTCATCTCCGCGCCCGTGTACTCGCCCTCGTGGTACCCGCTGAAGTTGACGGACTTGCCGTTGCCCCCGGCCCACGGGGAGTCCCACGGGTCACCGCGCGTGAAGGAGATGCGCACGTAGGGGCAGCGGCCGTCAGCTTTGGTGTCGTGCACGGTGCCGGTGATGTTGCCGTCACACACCCGGCCGTCACCGTAGCCCTCTGCGGTGGCCTGCGGGCTGATGACCCGGCAGGTGGATGGACCGGGCGTGGACGCCTGGGCGGAAGGGATCGCTACCAGCCCCAGAGAAGCGAAAGCGATCACCGTCGCTGCTGCCGTTCGGAACCCGATACTGCTGTTCATAATTCCCCTAGCCGTGAGCGTGTCCTGACGGGCCGGCGACCAGTCGGCTGGCCCGTCGCTTGCTTGACGAGTCTGGGCGCAGCCTCGCTATCCGTCATTGGCCGACAGTGCAGGAAGTGTTGTCTCAGAGCGCACACCGAGGGCCATACGTCGGTGCTCACCCGGCGGCACGCCGTAAGCGGCGCGGAAAGAACGGCTGAACCGCTCGGGGCTGGTGAGGCCCCACCGCGCGCCGATTGCGTGCACTGGAACGGTCAGGAGTCGCGGATCGGTGAGGTCCCGGTAGCAGTGCTCGAGGCGACGCCGGCGGATCGCCGTCGACACGGTCTCGTCTCTGCCGTGGAACAGCTGGTGCAGCAGCCTCACCGAGATGTGAAGGTGGGCTGCGATGGCGTCGGGACAGAGATGAGGATCGGCCAGATGATCCTGGATGAAGACGTCGATGCGTGCGAGCAGCACCCGATGCCGTGTTTCTGGGAGAATACTGTCCTGTGCCTCGGCACGGGCTGCGAGCAGACCTGCGGCCAGGTCCAGGCTCGCCAAACCGAGCCGCTCGCTGTCGGGCTCGTCCAGGGCGGGCGCCTCCCGGGCAACCGAGACCAGGTGGTCGGCGAGGATTCGGCCGATCCCTGACCCGGCAGAGAGGGCGCGGGCAAAGAGGGGGCCCAGCCTGGCCTCGCGCACGGGGACGAGCGCCCTGGGAAGGTGCAGGATGATGGCCCTAGCTGCGCCGCTCCCCGGCGTACTGACGGCCCGGCCGCGGTAGGGGCGCGACGATGTCCAGAGGGCGAAGTCGCCGGCGCGGAGAGCGGCGTGGTTGCGGCCTTGAGACACTTCCATGGCCCCGTCCAGGATCAGGGTCAGCTCGTAGGTCTCCGGATCCCCGCGACAAACCAGCTCCGCAGTGCGCTCCGAGCTCAACGCGGGAAAGGCCATGGTGGTCAGTTGCAGTGCTCCCATGTCGAGCGAACCCAAACTTGCAGTGAAGTCCGAGGCTCTCTCACTGCTGATCCGAGTGGGAGCAACTCCCCGTCCGACGGCTTCGCGCCACCAGTCGAAGCGCTGCTCCTGCGGTAACGCTGCCGTGTCGAACTCAATGAACACCATGGCCCCTCCACCCTGGGTAGCCTGTATCTACTCGCCTAAGATGCCGAGTTGCCCTGCGGCAGTGGAATGGACGGGGTCGATATGGCCGAGCCCTTGTCACAGATGACCGGCAGGCGCCCATCAGCAGGCCGGTGTCCTGATAGCCGACATCCGTTTCCAGGACCGCCCCGGCCTGCGATCGGGCAGCGGAAGTGAGGGGAGATCAGCTCTTCGTCAGGCGACCGTTGGCGCAGACAGGCCGCGCTGGGAAGGCTCGGTCTTCCGGCCGACCTTCCGAGGCTCGACTGTCCTGGGATCGACAGCCTCGCAGGGAGCTCCCTCTCGGTACAGGCCGTCGGGCTCTGCGTCACGTTCATGGGGCAGCAGGTAGTGAGCTTGTTCCGCTTTGACGGACACCTTTGGTGTGGTGGTCAGGCTGCGAGTGCGGTCTCGTATTCGGCGGGGCTGAGGTATCCGAGGCTGCTGTGCAGTCGGTGCAAGTTGTACCAGCCCTCGATGAAGTCGAAGATCGCGGTGTGGGCGGCGGCCCGGCTGGGCCAGGCGGAGGTGCCGAGCAGTTCGCGTTTGATGGTCGAGAAGAACGACTCTGCGAGCGCGTTGTCCCAGCACTGACCGGTGCGGCCGACCGACAGACGAACCCCGAACTCAGCTGCCCGGGCAGAGAATTGCTGACTGGTGTACTGGCATCCGCGGTCCGAGTGGAAGATCACGGGGCGGGTTGGGCGACGTTGCCGCCAGGCGGCAGTCAGGGCGTCAGCCACCAGATCGGTCCGCAGGTGATCGGCGGTTGCCCAGCCGACCACACGCCGGGAGGCGATGTCGATGACCGTGGCCAGATAGAGCCAGCCCTTCTCGGTCGGGATGTATGTGATGTGGCCGCACCAGCGGGCATCGAGCCGGTGCGGTCGGGCTGGAAGTCCCGGGTGATGAGATCGGGGCGGAAGGCCGCCCTGGGGTCGGGGATCGTGGTCACGTGCCGTCGTCGGCGGTTTCGGCCCTGCAGGCCGGCGGCCTGCATCAGTCGTGCGACACGACGTCGGCCGCACCCGGCGCCCTCGCGCTTGAGTACGGCATGCACGCGCGGGGCCCCGTAGGTTCCACGCGATCTCGCATGGACCTCGGTGATCTGCCCGGTCAGCTCGGCGTCCCGCACTGCACGGGGGCCGGGCGGTCCGGAGCGGCGGGCATAGAAGGCGGTCCCGGAGACCTTCATCAGCTCACACGCCCGTTTGACGCTGTGACCTGCCTGCTTCTCCGCCTCGATGAACGGGTGCACCGTCACCGGGTCTCCTTCGCGAAGAAAGCTGTGGCCCGCTTGAGGATGTCGACGTCCTCGCGCAGCCGGCGGTTCCCCCGCCGCAACGCGGCCAGCTCCTCACGCTCACTGCTGGTCAGCCCGTTGCGCTCGCCTGTGTCGACCTCGGCCTGCTTCACCCAGTCCCGCACCGCGGTCTCGGTCAGTTCGAAGTCCTTGGCGACCTGGCCGACCGAGCGGTCGCCTCGTCTGCACAGCCCGACGATCTCGGCCTTGAACTCCGGCGTGAACGAACGACGAGGGCGGCGAGGCTTCTTCTTCCCCATGCTCTCCATGATGGACATCCTCCCGGGGCTGAACCCCAGAACTTGAATGTCCGTCAAAGCGGATCAAGCCCACCTGGCGCCTGCCCCCTTTACCCTTCTATCAGGGGGCGGGGTGGCTTCGGCTGCCGCGCTTCATCTGCTGCGGCCTGGTCAGCCGCTCCTGCTTCTCCAACAGCCGCAGGGTGCGCCGTACGCGTCCAACACCGGGCAGCCAGCTCCTCTTGTACAGGCTCTGATCCAGGATGTCGCGCAGCCACCAGGTGCCCTCGGTGTCTGAGGTTCCCCCGAGATGCGGAAGGTGGTGACAGAGGGTCAGATGGTTCTATGAGAGGAACATCGACCATGGCTGCCCCAGGAAGTACTCGCTGGAGTTGCGTGAGCGTGCGGTGCGGATGTATCGCACCTCGGATCCGAAGCCGCAGATCAGGAAGCTGGCCGTCGGCCTCGGCGTCCACCCCGAGGCCCTGCGGGGCTGGATCCGGCAGGGCGAGGCCGACGCCGGCGAGCGTGATGACCGGCTGACCACCGACGAACACGCCGAGCTGGTGGCTCCGAGGAGCCGGCCACACGCCTTTTGTTGCAGGCTCCAGAATTGCCACGCACTCCACGTGCGAAGTTATCGGGCACACGTCACCCGGGTCGAGGCTGGAGAAAACGGCAGGTCAGGTGGAATTGCTCTTCTCTATCAGGGCTATGGCGGTCCTGAGTTGCGGCATTGATCAAGCGTTCTGGGCCGTCACACCGCCGACCCCGCCTCCGCCCCTGCGGATCGCGGGCGTGTCGGCCAGGTCGGCGACCACCGCCTGTGCTCCGGCCGCCGGTGTGCTGCCAACGGCGATGTAGCGGGCTCCACTCGCCTGCGCCGCCTGGAAGCCTGCCTCCGAGTCCTCGAAGACCAGGGCGTCCCTGGGGCTGACCTCCAAGCGGCGGCAGGCGAGGAGGTAGCCCTCGGGGTTGGGTTTGCCGTGGATGATGTCGTCCGCTGTGACCAGGGTGGTGAAGTAGTCGGCGATGCCCAGGCGTGTCAGGTGGTCGGTGGCGTAGGTGCGGCTGCCCGAGGTGACGAGTGCGGTGGGAATGCCTTCGTCCCTGAGCATGTCCAGCAGGGTTCGTGCCCCGCGCATCAGGACCACCTCGGGTAGCCCCGACTGCTCGTCGAGTCCGCGCAGGTAGCGGCGCAGGTCTTCCGCAGTCAACTCTGGTCCGAATCGGTGTAGTTGCTCCGCGATGACATCCCGGCTGCGCCTCCCCCCGAACGACGCGAGGAGCTCGGCGGTGCTGGGGACGCCGTGGGCGGCGAAGAGCCGTTTCCACAGCTCCCGGCTTCGGGGCTCCGAGTTGATGAGGGTGCCGTCGAGGTCGAAGAGTGCTGCGGCGACGGTGAGAGGGTTAGTGGCACGGCCGGACAAAGGGGGATTCACCTCTCATGGGGTGGCTTAGTGTCGCGCCACGGGTCGGTGTGCGGTGACAGCGGGCAGGGGGTGGGGTTGAGAGGGCGGGCCGTCAGTTGCTTACCGGTGTAGGGGCACAAGGGCCGTCAGTGGGCTTCTGGTGTGGGTGAGCGGTGGGCGACGACCGCCTGTTCCAGAGCCTCGACCGCCTCGACCGGACCGCCGTGCCGCCGGAGCAGCTCGCCCAGCCGGGCCGCGTGCTGGCCCGCGTTGCGGCTCAGGAGGGTGTCGGCCGCGTCGGCGAGGTCGTCGGAGTTCGGCTCGTCCAGGAGCGTCAGCGCCGCGCCGTGAGCCTGGAGCGCCCCGAGGTTGAAGATCGGCTCGGAGCTGCGTCCCGGTGTGCCGATGACGGGTACCCCGGCGAGGAGTGCCGCCATCAGGGCGTTCTGGCCACCCCGGGTGATCACGAGGTCGGTGTCCTGGAGTAGCCGGGTGATGCCGGGGGTGCGGGCGACGATGACGTTGTCCTGCCGGAAGGGGACCTCGCGGCCGCCGACGTCCTTGTCGCGTGCCGCGACGATCACGCTGTGCCGGGGGACGGGAAATGCCTTTGCGATGACCGGAAGGAACGTGTCGAGGGTCAGCGCGCCGAAGCTGAGGTAGACAAGGATGCGGATCTCGGCGTCGTCGTACCGGGGGGCAGGGGCCAATTCCAGAGACGGCAGCAGGACCGGCCCGACGTAGCGGGTGCGGGGCAGCGAACCCAGGGCCGGTTCCAGTACCTCCGCGGTCGGGGCGATGTTCACGGCGGCGCGCTGGTGGAGCAGGCCCTCCAGGGAGTTAGGGGCCGGCAGTCCGTGTTCGCGGGCGAGGGCGGCGAAGGTCGCCTCCACCTGCGCGCAGAGTTCCGGCCGGTCGCTAGGACCGGTGAACGCGGCGAGATTGGGGCTCTGCACCGTGCAGGCGAACGGTATCCCGGTGATGTGCGCGGCGATCGGCACGGTGGGCTGCATCTCTGTGACGACGATGTCCGGCCGGAAGGTCCGGTAGGCGCTGACTTCCGCATCGACAGCGGCTCGTACGTAGTCGGGCTGAGCCATCCCACGTATCAGGACCGCCTCGGTGAAACCGTCCGCCTCGCCGCTGCCGACGAGTTCCGCGGTGCGTTCGGGAAAGGGTGCGCGAAAGCGTTCTCCCAGGTCCAGCTCGTCGATTAGGGGATATCCGTCGGGCGCCAGGAAACCGACCTGGTGTCCGCGCATGGTCGCGGCCTGTGCCATCGCCAGGCAGCGGGTGATGGCACCGATGCCCAGCGCTCCGCCGATGGGCTCGAACAGGATCCTCATGTGCCGTTCTCCCAGGGTGTACGGGGTTCGGTGGTGTTACGGGACTCGGTGGTGCGCGGTGCTGCCGTACGGGCGCGACGGCTCCCCGAAGACTCGTCAGCCCGGAAATCCTCGGAAGCCCGCGAAACGCGGGCGTCGCGGCGGGTGGCGAGCAGAGCCGCGCCCAGACCCGTCGCGAGGAGCTGACAGGCGGCTGCCGCGAGGAGCAGCGTGCTGGTGCCGAGGCCGCCGAGGGCTCCCGCGACGGCCGCGCCGCCAGCGGCCGCCGTGCTCTTCAGCCCGGCGCCCAGGGTGAAGATCTGGGTGCGCACGGCCGTTGGCGCGTAGCGTTCCCGGGCCGCGAGCAGTGCGCTGAAAAGCGGTCCGGTGCAGACTCCCGACAGGGCGAACAGCAGAGCCGTCAGGGCGAGCGAGGGCCGTACGGCGGCCAGCGCCAGGGGTGGCCCGGTGGTCAGCAGACAGGCCAGGACGACCCGCTCGGGGTGCGTTTCGGTCCAGGGGCGGACAGCGTAGATCAGCGAGCCCGCGAGCGCCCCGGCGGCGAAGGCGGTCATGAGCCCGCCCGCTGCCCAGCCCGCGTCGTACTGCTTGGCCAGCAGGGCGGTGAGGACGGGCAGGGCGCCGATGCCGATCTGGCCCGCGCTGCTGGCCCAGGTGACGGCGCGCAGGGGCGGGTTCTTCAGGAGTTCTAGGGCGCCGGTGGCGAGGTCGGCGGGCCGGAGGCGGGCGGAACGTTCCCGCGTGCCCGGCCTGGGGGCCAGTCGCAGTGTGGCCATCGCGCCGGCGGCGAAGACCCCGGCCGCGCCCAGGACGACCAGAGCGCTGGCGGGACCGGCCGCGGCGGACAGTGCGGCCGCCACGGCGGGGCCGCAGATGCCAGCGAGGTTGTACGAGGTGGAGTCGATGCTGAACGCCCTGCTCAGCCGGTCCGGCGGGACCAGTTCGCCCAGTAGGCTGGTCAGCCCTCCGGTGACCAGCGGAGCGGCGCATCCCGTCGCGGCGACGAGCGCGAGCGCGTATCCGGCAGGCAGTCGTCCGACGGTCAGGGCGGTGGCGGCCAGCCCCAGACCGTAGGTGAGCAGGCACGACGCGTGGAAGAGCTTGCGGCGGCGGACCCGGTCCGCCAGAGCGCCGAGCACCGGTGCCGCGACCACGTGCGGAATCATTAGTGCGGCGACCAGCGCGCCGCCCAGGCTCGCACTGTGGGTGCGCTGGAGGGCGAGCAGGACCAGACCGATGCGGGCGCCCTCGTCGGCCAGCCGGGCAGGTACGGCCACGCTCAGGTAGTGGGTCAACTGGGACGGGGCAGCGAGCGGAGCGGGGGTCGTGGCCATGTGCCCTCCTCCCGGGCGGTGGGCGCGGACCTGCGGTCCGCCGATCCGCCCTGCCCTGGCGTCATCGGTCAAGGGTATGATTCCACGATCTTGCCGTTCCATGCCGGGGCGCACCACACTGGGCCTGTGGACTTTACTTTCGTCAGCGACCATCTGGCCCTGGATTTCGCAGCCACCCTGACCTGGCGCACGAGCCGTCCAGTGGAACTCCTGGGCGAGCCGGAGGATCTGGCGGCCTGGGCGACGCAGGCGGGCCTCACCGACCGCCCCTGCCGGGTGGGCCGGCCAGCGCTCGCGCGGGCCCGGCTGCTGCGGGAAGCCGTCTACCGCACGGCCGTGGCTGCGGACCAGGGTGCGGATGCGGCCGCGGCCGACGTGCGGCTGCTCCGGGAGACCGCCGCAGGGCCGCAGGTCACCGTCGCTCTGAAGGCGCTCGGCGTGGTGGAGCGCTGCGGCGGGATCGACGAGGTGCTGGCCACGGTTTCGACCCGGGCCGGTGAACTCTTCGGCGGCGACGACCGGCTCCTCGTGCGCCGGTGCGCGGGTGCGACCTGCACGCGGTTGTTCCTGGACCGCTCGCGTGCGGGCAGCCGTCGCTGGTGCGACAAGGCGTCGTGCGGCAGCAGAGCCAACGCGTCGGCCTACCGGCAGCGTCGGGCCGCCCCCCGGGCCGTGGAGTAGCCGGACGGCCCCGGCCCGCAGTCCCGGAGGGGCACTCGCCGACGAATTTGGGCGCGGAGCGCGGACACCGGCGTATCCGCAGAAGTGTCCGGTGCGGCGGCGGTGCGTACGGGCAAACCGTCCGGGGTCGCACCGGGCGGGTGTGGTCACCGGGCGAGAGGATGCTGGTGGTGGCGGTACATGACGGTCGGGGCGACCTCGCTGCGGTGACTCCAGGTGACGGTCCCAGCTACCACCGTGTGGTCGAGCATCAGCTGGGTCTGCTGGATGCGGCAGACCGCAGTCATCGTCGTGTCGCGTAAGACCGGCACGTCCTGCTCGGTCGACCAGGGAACGCCCGCGAACCGTTCCTCCGGAGGCGCCTTGGCGAACCGGTCCGCCAGCTCTCTGTCCTGCCAGCCCAGCACGTTCACGGCGAAGGAATCGGCTTTCAGTATGGCGTCGAGCGTGCGGCTCGCCGTGGCCAGGGAGACGAGCAGGCTGGGCGGTGCCACGGAGAGCGACATCACCGCACTGGCGGTGCAGCCGACCGGGCCGCCGGGGCCCTCTGTGGTGATGACCGTGACGCCGGTGGGCAGCGCGGAGATCACGTCGCGGTAGGTCTGCTCCGCGACCGGAGCGTGCGCGGGGGGCCGGGCGTGGGGGGTGTGGACGTACATGCGTCATCCCGTTCGTCGGTGTGGAGTGTGCGGTGTGTGGAGCACGGGGTCGGTCCCGGCGTGTGCGGGTCCCGGGTCAGTTCCGGACCCGGGGGCGGGGGGCAGAACGGCGCTCCAGGAGCGTGGTGGCCACGGCCCGCCGGTCGATCTTGCCGTTGGAGTTGAGGGGGAGTTCGGGCCGGACCGCGATGGTGCGCGGCAGCATGTACGGGGGCAGCAGTCTCCGCAGCTTCCGGGCGAGGTCTTCCGAACGGGCGCTGCCGGAGCATGCGGCGTGGAGTTCCAGTTCCTCTCCGCGCCCCGGCAGGGCGAGGACCAGGGCATCGCTGACGCCCTCGCAACGGCGCAACGCCGCCTCGATCTCGCCCAGTTCCACCCGGTGGCCGTTGATCTTGACCTGGTGGTCCAGGCGACCCTGGTGTACCAGGACGCTGTCGTTCCAACGGACGCGGTCACCGGTCCGGTACCAGTGCTCCCCGGTGAGCGCCTCACCCTCCCGTGTCGGGTGCCCGTGCCCGTCGGTGAAGGTGACGAAGCGGCCGGTGTTGTCGTGCGGGTCGAGGTAGCCGGGGAAGCGCTGGGGCCCGCGCACCACCAGTTCACCGACTTCGGCAGGGCTGCCTCCCTCGTCGAGCACCAGGTGTTCGAGGCCGGGATTCAGGATCCCGATGGGCACGGTGTCGTTTTCGGTGTGCGGCCAATGGGCGGGGTCGCGAGGCAGCACGTACTCGCTGCAGCTGATGGTCAGTTCGGTGGGGCCGTAGAGGTTGGCGAGTGTGCTGCCCGGGGCCGCGTCCGCCCAGTTCCGCGCCTGCTGGAGGGTGAGCGGCTCGCCGCAGAAGAGGGACCAACGGAGGGAGGGCAGGGCGCCCGGCGGCAGCGCGCGCATTCGGCACGCCAGGGAGACCATCGACGGGACGGAGAACCAGTGGGTCAGCTCCTGCTGCGCCGCCCAGCGGATCGGCGCCTGCAGGTCCTGGCGGCTCGGCACGACGAGCGTGGCACCGCTTCCCCACGCGGCGAACATGTCGAACACGGACAGGTCGAAGGTGAGGTCGAAGGTCTGGGAGAGCCGGCTGCCGGGTCCGGGGCGGTAGCGGTCGATGACGTGCGCGATGTACGTCGAGGCGTTGCGGTGGGTCACCTGCACGCCCTTAGGGGTGCCGGTCGATCCGGACGTGAAAAGGATGTACGCGACGTCGTCCGGGGCGGCGCGGCGGCCACCCACCTCGGGGACCGCGGCGCTCTCGGGTGGGGTGGTGTCCAGGAGGAGCGTGGGGAGTGCCGTGTCCTGCCCGTCACCGAGCCCTTCGTCAGCTGCGTCGGGTGCGCCGCCAGCCTCCGTACCGTCCGTGAGGATCACGGTTAGGCCGGCCCGCTGCGCGATACGGTGATTGCGTTGCGCGGGTGCGGAGGGCGACAACGGTACGGCGGTGGCGCCCAGTTGCTGAATCGCCAGGTAGGCGGCGTACGTGGCCGGGCTGCGATGGGCCATCAGCCCGATGCGCTGCGGGACCTCGGAGTGCGATGCGCCCACCTGGGACGCCAAGTGCGCTGTCAAGGTACTGAGTTGACGATAGGTGAAGGTCGTTGTGCCCGTCCGGAGTGCCGGTCGGTCACCGTGCTGGGCTGCTGTGCGGCTGAACCAGTCATGGAGGGTCTGGGGCACGTGGGTCAGGCCTTTCTTAAGTCGGCGCTCGTGGCGGGGCCGGAGGGCGCGGTCGGGTGGGGAGGTGCGGTGGGGTTGAGGTCGTCGGCCGGGCGGATACGCGCGGAGGCATCCCGGTGCGCGGTGTTGTGGTCGCAAGTGGGCGGGCCGGAGTGCGGCGACGGGAGAAACGCCCAGCTGAGAGGGGTCTCGCTGGCTTCGCGCAGACTGGTCCACCGGTAGCCGCCCCAGCGGCCATGAGTGCTGTACGGCGGTACGTCGATGGTCCACGGCCGGCCGGCGAGACCGGAGCCCGCCGCTTTGACGCATGCCTCCTGGGCGCTCCAGACCCAGGCCAGCTCCCGGGCCCGGTGCGCGGGCGGCGCGGTCAGCACCTCGGCCGCGTAGTCGTGGAGGCAACGGCGCAGCATCGTCTCGCTCGCTGGAGAGTACGGCTGCTGGATGTCGATGCCCACCGGCCCGCTCCAGGAGACCGCGGCGGCGACGGCACCACCGTCGTGCGAGATGCTCACGCTGACATCGGGCCGCCCTTCGAGTGCGGGTCTGCCGGTCGCTTCCCGGATGACGGGCAGCGCGGCCAGCTCGGCGCGGACGTGGAGCAGCAGAGTACGGAGCGCGGCGCGGCCCGCGCGGTGTTCGGCGAGGCGGCGGCGGTCGCCGGTCCCGTGCCTGCCCTCGCGTCGGGGACCGGCCGGGACATCCTGAGGATCCTCCTGGGGCCGGGACCAGGACCGGTACGGCTGCCAGTACTGCTGCGGCCCATGGATGATCCAGACACCACGGTCGACCCGCAACGGTGTGGGTACCGGTATCGGTGCGGGCCTCGGTGTCTGTGTCATGGGGCCGGAGTTTTCAGTGCAGCTTCTGCACCGTCGGCGAGTTGGGCCAGCATCAGTTCAGTGGCCCCGCCGCCTAGTGAGCAGACGGCGGTCTCGGCCCTGATGTGCTGGGCACCTCCGTCCGCCATTCCGTCGGCGCCCTGCAGTTGGGCACAGCGCGCCAGGACGCTGTCGAGCGTCATGCCGACCGCAGCCTTCAGCAGGACCGCGGCGTTCAGGTCACGGTCCTGGGCGATACGCGGTGTCTGCGCCTGGACCAGAGCCTGCAGTTGGGCGAGATCGACCAGGGACGAGGCGAAGGTCTGCCGGACGGCCGGGTTGTGCCACAGCGGCTCGCCGCCGGACTCCCGCGCGAGCAGGTGGCGATGGGTGGCCGTGAGTGTCCGCCGGGCGAGAGCGGTGGCCCACTGCGCGCCCGCGAGTCGCTCGGTGGCCATGTGGCGGGCGAAGGAAGCCAGCGCGCGACCGGGCCGGCCCACCAGGTGGGTGCGGGGCAGCCGCACCTCCCGGAGGGTGAGGTGGCCGATGTCCGCGCTGTTCAGAAGGGTGTTGCCGGCCGGTTCCCGGTGGACGCCGGGGGCGTCGCGGGGAACGCGGACCCAGGTGAAGCTGGTGAAGTGGCGTCCCGGCCGGTGCCGGGCGAGGACCAGGACGTGCTGCGCGGAGAGGAGCCCGGTGACCCAGCGCTTGCCGCCCCGCAGGGTGAGGGTGCCGCCGTCGATGTCCACCTCGGTGCCGAGCGCGGTCAGATCCGACCCGGGAGCGGCGCTGTCGGTGGCGGCCAGCGCCACCTGGGCGTCGCCGTTCAGAGCCTGTGCGTACGCGGCGGCGCAGGACGGCCCCGGGCACGAGCGGAGCAGGGGCAGCGCGCTGGCCGTCTGCACCAGGACCCGCAGGGTGGTGCCGTTGTCCGCACGCGCGTCCACCGAGGTGAGCAGGGTCGACATCCGGTCCGGAGTCGGCTGGGCCGCTTCACCGTACAGGTCGCGCAGGATCCCGTTCCGTCCGAGCGCCGACCAGAGCTCCGTCCCGTCGGCGCCCGACGGGACACCATGTAGGGCCTGTTCGACGACAGTCGCGAAGTCGGGGGTTACTGCCTCATGGGCCCTGGGCATCCCTGCGGCGCCGGGCCCGGGGCGCGGGGGTGCGTCAGGCAAAGCGCACCTCCGGGTCGAGCAGGACCAGGTTGCCGTCGGCGAGGTGCAGACGGTCGTTGCTGTAGTTCAGGGCTGCCGAGCGCAGGTCCCTCAGCGCCCGTTCGAGCCGGGTGGGCGAGTCGCGCAGATAGCCGTGGCGCATCCCGACCGCGTCCACGAGTTCGTCGACGGCCCGGTAGCACTCCTCGGCCGCGCTGATCTTCAGCGCGTTGAGCTGGAGCTGGATCGCGGGACGGCTAAGGTCCGGCTCGCGGGTGACGGTCGCGAGGGTGCGGGTGAGGAGCGCGTGTACCTGGTCCAGGCGCTGTCGTGCGCGCGAGAGCCTGGTCAGGAGCAGCGCCGAGGTGAGATCCGTGCGCGCCCGGCTGGCCGGTGACCGCAGTAGGTGCAGGACTCGGGAGAGCGCCCCGGCGGCGGTGCCGAGCCAGGAGGCCGACCAGCCCAGGTGCGCCATCGGCGCGAAGGTGGCGACGGCGACGGATCGGAATCCGCCGTCCTCGCCGATGGTGTGGTAGGCCGGGACCCGTCCCTTGAGACGCAGGGGGACGCTGTGGCTGGCGCGCATGCCGAGGGACTGCCAGTCACCGGCGGTCTCCAGGTCGAGCTGGACGCGGTCGGCGTAGACGAGGCTGGTCTCGACCGCCGACGCGGCGTCGGCCGCCCGCATGGTGATCAGATATCCGTCGGCGTTCTCGCCGCCGGTGACCACCGGGGCGAACCGGTCGACGATCAGCTCTCCGGCGTTCGCCTCCAGGGCATCTGAGGAGCCGAGAAGCTGGCCGCCGTTGCCCGCGTCCGTGGTCACGGATGCCAGATAGCGCTGTCCGGCAGCGATTTCGGGCAGTAGCCGCTGGTTGAGGAGCTTGCTGCCGTGCCGGACCAGGGTCGCGACCTGCTGGCAGTGCATGGCGAAGATCATGGCGACCGACATGTCGGTCCTGCCGAGGAGGTAGCTTGCCTCCACCATGTCGGCGGTCGTACCGCCCAGGCCCCCGTGCGCCCGGGGCACCAGCAGGCCCAGCAGTTTGGTGCGGCGCATTTCCGCCAGCGCCTCGGCGGGGAACTCCGCTTCGTTGTCGGCCCGTTCGGCGTGCTCACCGGCCACCTCGGCTACTTGGCGCGCCAGTTCGGCCACGGTGGGGTCCTGTACGGCTGCGGTTGGTCGGGGGGCGGCGGCGGACGTGGTGGTTGCGGTGGGGGCGCTCATCACGCACCTGCCGGGTCAGTGGCGGCGCCGGTGTGCTGAGCCGTGAGGGCCTGCCGGACTTCCTGCCAGAGGTTGCCCGCCGTGGCGAACGTCGTGTCGTTCATGGCTTCTTCCGGCAGTGTGACCTCGAAGGTGTCCTCGATGGCGAAGAGCAGCTCGATGGCCTGCATCGAGTCCAGACCGAGCGTCCGCAGGTTCGACCCCGGCGTCAGCGGCTCGTCACCCTGGAACTTGAGGAAGGGCCGTAGTGTGCCGGTGAAGCGGTCGCTGAGGCCGTCGGCGGAGGAGGAGGCGGATGTGTCGGTGGGGCTTTCGTTCATGGGGATCACTCCTTCGAGGCGAGCGTGCGGGTGAGGGCGAGGCGGGTGATGTCACAGCCGGCGTCCGGCCGGTCGCTATCCAGGACGGCTTCGGCGGGGAGCGGATGTCCGAGGAAGGCGACCAGGCTCGCGTAGAGCCCGTACGCACCGACGTTGGGCACGCACAGCACGTCACCCGGCCGGACCGCGGGCAGCGGCGCACTGCGCGACCAGGTGTCCAGCGGGGTGCACAGCGGACCGGTGAGCAGGGCGTCCGGCATTTCCTCGCCCGACCCGGACGGACCGAGCACGGACGGATTGAGCGGTGGCAGGCGGCGCATGCCCGACATGCCACCGAGGTGGTTAATGCCCGATTCCAGGATCACGACGTCCTTTCCCTGCGAGGACTTGACGTCCAGCGTCGTGGTGAGGAGCTTCCCGGCCGTGCCGACGAGGTACCGGCCGGATTCGAAGACCACTTCGGGTGCGCCGTCGCGCCACCCGGTCACCTCCGCGTCCAGCAGGTCTTCGAGTCCCTGCCGCAGACCGGTCAGGTCAGGCAGGGAGCCCTCCTTGGCAAAGGGAGCGCCGAAACCGCCGCCGAGATCGAGTGTCTCCAGCCGCACACCGTGCGGTGTCAGTGCATCGGACAGGCGCTTGGCGGTGGCCACCGCACGGGCGAACTGCCCGAGCAGGGCGCTGGTGCCGGTCAGGTTGGTGCCCATGTAGAGGTGCAGGCCGCTGACACGGGCGTGCGCGCGGGAAGCGAACCGCTGGGGTTCGTCCAGGATCCAGCCGGTGTCCGCGCCGAACTGTGAGGTGACGCCGGTCATGACCAGGCCCTGGCCCGGTACCGGCTGGTCATCGTTGACCCGTAGCAGGCAGCGGGCTTCGAGGTCGCGGTCGGCGGCAAGCCGGTCGAGCTGATCGAGGGCGTACGGGGAGTCCACGGAGAAGTCACACACTCCGTGCTCCAAGGCCTCCCGAATCTCGTCATCCCGTTTGCCGGGGCCGGTGTAGAGGATGTCCGCTCCCCGCCAGCCGGCGTCGAGTGCCGCGTGCAGTTCGCCGGTCGAGCAGACCTCCGCGCGGGCCCCCAGGGTCCGCAACTGGCTGAGGACGGCGGGGTGGGGGTTGGCCTTGAGCGAGTAGTAGAGACCTGCGGCGGCCGGCAGCGCGTCCCGTAACGACCGGTGGTTGGCGCGTACATGGGCCAGGTCGTAGAGGTACACCGGGGTGGGCAGATCGGGAAGGCCCGCACGGGGATCGGGGACGGGCACAGGATCAAGAGCAGGAGCGGGCACAGAGTCGGGAGCAGGACCGGGGCCGGTGGCAGTGTCGGCCGCGGGGTCGCTGTCGGCTCGGGAGATCCGGAGGGCCCGAGAAGTCCGAGGCGAGGCGTCAGTCACGGGTTTCCTCCGCCGTGGTGAGTACGGTCAGTGCCTTCCGGTCGACCTTGCCGTTGCCGTTCAGCGGCAGCGCGTCCAGAACCGTGCAGCGCGCGGGGATCTTGAAGTCTTCGAGGTGCTCGCGCATGCCGTCCAGAACCTGTCGAGGGTCGCTCGTCCCGGTGATGTAGAGCCGCGCCGCCTGCGGGCCGTCCGGCGGCAGGACCGCCGCCGACTCCACCCCCTCGACGTGCCGGGCAGCCGCTTCGACCTCGGTGGCGCTGACCCGGAAACCGTTCACCTTGTACAGGTCGTCCCGGCGCCCGGTGAAGTAGAGGTAACCCTCCTCATCCAGCCATCCATAGTCACCGGTACGCAGTTCGGGGAAGAGGCCGCCCACATGGTGGAAGCGTTCGGCGGTGAGTTCGGGGCGCCGCCAGTACCCCGCCATGACGTGCGGACCGCGTACCGTGATCTGCCCGGTCTCCCCCGGCGGCAGCCGTTTGCCATCGTCGTCGACGACGAACACCTCGGTACCCGGCAGCGCCTTCCCACTGGAGTACGGCCGCGCCAGATCGCCGTCGGCGGGCATGATCGTGGCCCGCTTGCACTCGGTCAGCCCGAACATCAGATGGATCCGCAGTCCCGGCAGCGCCTCCCGGAGTCCGGCCACCGTCTGCGGCGGCATCGCGGCCCCCGTGTTCGTCAGCAGGCGCAAGGACGTGGGGCGCCGGTCGGGCCTGCTGAGCAGGCGGGCCAAGGTTCCGGCGACGGCGGGCACCGCGGGTAGGACGGTGGCCGCGGAGCGGATCAGCTGCGAGAGCAGTGGCGGTCCCGCCTCGGCGGCGCGGCCGATCCAGAGGTGCGCACCGCTCTCGACGGCCAGGAACACCTGGTAGAGGCCGTAGTCGAAGGACAGAGGCAGGGGACAGTACACGATGTCGTCCGCGCGGTAGCGCAGCACCTGCTGGACGGCGCGCACCGCGAAGACAACCTGCTGATGGGTGCTCACGACGGCCTTCGGTAGCGCCGTACTGCCGGAGGTGTAGATCATGCACAGGGGATCGACGCCGAGAACTGTCGCGCCGGTGCGGTCCGGCAGGGGGGCACCGGGGTCCAAGGCCGTCGCGGCGATCTCGTCCGCAGGGACGGTTCGGACTCCGTGCCGTCGCGCGGCTGCCAGGACGTCCGCCGAGTCGCTGATGAGCAACGCCGGTTCGCTGTCGGTGAGGACGTGATGGAGCTGCGTTCCACCGACCTGCTCGTGCAGCAGGCAGAACACCGCACCGATACGGGACGCCGCGTAGCCGATCACGGGGCCCAGTAGTGCGTTGGGAAGGCTGACGACGACACGGTCTCCCCGGCCGGCGCCCGCCAGCCGGAGCAGGTGTGCGGCCCGCAGCGAGGCGTCGGCCAGCTCCCGGTAGCTGAGCGTGCGTTCGCCGCAGGTTAGCGCGGGGCGTCCGGGCCAGGTGAGGGCAGCCACGTCCAGTCCCTCGTGGAGGAGGGTGTAGGAGGCGTCGGACGCGCGGGCGGGGATACGGGTCGGAGCGGAGCCTGCGGTACCGGGCCGGGGCACCGGAGCGTGCGGGGCGTAGGTTTCGTGGGCGTTCACAGGAGTCCCTCCCGGCCGGTTGCCGGCGGCGTCGTTCCGCGCCCGGCCTGCGTGACCGACCGGGCGACGATCCCGCACAGCCCGTCGAGTGAGCCAAGGTTCTCCGGCATCAGGTCCTCGGGGGCGAACTCGATGTTGAAGTCGTCTTCGAGCCGCTCGATGATCTCGGCGATGCGGAACGAGGTGTAGCCCGGTACGTCCCGCAGCAGCGCCATATTCCGCAGGAGCTCGGGGTCTCCGTCCAGCGCCTCCGCGACGACGGCGACGACCTCGGTCCGGACGTCGGCTCCCGACGTCTGCACGGGTGTGTCCTCCCGTACGCCCGGTAACGGAGTCACCGGCTGCAGTTCCGCGTGGGCCCGGGTGAGAACGGTGTGGTCCGCCCGCAGGAGAGCGGCCAGCCGGGCCGTGAGGCCGGGGGGCTCGGGGCGGTTCCTCGCCACCCTCCGGTGGGCGAGGTACGTCTGCTCGGTGAGCGCCCGCCAGGCGGCGATGTGGTCGTCGACGGCAGCGGAAGGAACGCCGCGCCCATGGTCTAGCCAGGCCGCGTGCAGGGCACGGGCGCGGCTCAGCAACCAAGTCTCCAGGGTCAGCGCCCGGAGCGCCTCCGCGCGGTCGGGATGTTCCGCGTAGGTCCTGGCGTAGGCATCCGCGTCGGCGAGGCTGCCGAGGTCCAGCTGCGGGGAGCGGCAGACAGGGGCATCCGGGCGGTCGGCGACGGGAGTGACGGAGAGTATCGGGGCTGGGAGGCCGCGCAGTTCGTCCGGCGAGATGCTCCACGTGCCGGGCCGGGCGCTGCCCCAGGGCGTCTCGTTGTGGTAGCCGTCCTCCACGGTTACGGGAGAACCTGCCGGTGCAGGGTGCGACAGGAAGCTGTGTTCCATGTGCTGCCGCTGGTAGTACGGCACCCACGGCAGGTAGTAGGCGTCTGCGACGACGTACTGAGGCGCTGCGGCGTGACTGTCAGACGAACCGGACGCGGCCGGTGAGGTAGTGACCGGGGTGGCCACTCGCATGCCCAGCGCGTCTGCGGCGTCGATGAGGTGCTGGTGCGCGGTCCTGGCGACCGTGGGCAGACCGGCCAGGGTGTCGACGGGCCGGAACCGCAGGGTACTGCCGAGGCTCAAAGAGGCCGGCGCGCCGAACCAGCGGTCGGCGAGGAGAGCTAAATTCACCTGGAGGCAGTCGAAGAGTTCGGCGGGGGTCTCCCTTTCCGTCATTGTCCGCCTCCCCGGCCCATGATGAGATACCGAGATCTGGCCACACACAGATCGAGCAATTGGATTTGCACACGCACGGGTATACTCCTCGCTGTCGGCAACCATTCAAAGAGGGGTCAGAAATGACTCTGGGAAAACTTAGGAATGGAGCAGAAAATTCTCTAGGTTCCGCAGAAGTCCGCGAAGGTTCTCTCGCTCGAATATTTCGAAATGCCCGCAGTCGAGCGGGCTGGTTCTCAGGAAGGGGGCACGAGCGGACCAGTCGCTGATCTGCCTGGTCCGTTCCGCGCTGTTTCCGGGCATGAGCAGTACAGGACCTTCATACCGGCTTTTTACCTGGTGGCCGACTGAAGCCGCTATGTGCGCCGTCGCCGTCCGCAGGACGCGGTCGCGGCCTTCCTGGTCCGCGGCGGGCGCCGCTTCCTCGACGATCTTCCGCAGCACCGCCTGCCGGCCCGGATCATCGGCGCACGCCGACCAGGGTTCAGCGAAGCTGTCGAGCATGACGACTGCGGGACGATAGTCGTCCGTCGCCAGGGCGACCGCCAGCTCCCAGGCGAGCACACCGCCGAGCGACCATCCGACAAGCAGGTCAGGACGATTCGGGAGGGATCGCAGCACCGGCAGATAGCGGTCTGTCATGTCGGCGACCCGCTCGTCCGGCAGTTCGCCTGTACGCAGTCCCGAGGCACGGATGCCGTGCACCGCACCCCGTCGGGAGAGTGCGGCGATCAGGCCGACGTACTGACCCAGCCCGCCTCCCGAGGGATGCAGAACAACGCTGCTGAAATCCTGAGGTCTGCCATAGGTGCTCAGCAGATGCGTGGCTGTTTCTTCGGACATCGCTTCGGGCCCTGAACTCACAGCTCCCCCAGTCACGCGCGATTCGTCGGAATGAATTCGTCTTCGATCGGCGATTACGGCCGCCATTCCTTTCTTCAGCCTACCCGCACAACCGCATGATCACATGATCAATAGACTGGTAAAAGATTGTCAACCGTTGCGGAATGATCACATCCGAAAGGTCGTGCCCGTCTGCCCGGAATCGGTTCACGTAATCGAAGGGCGCGGGCGGCTTGACCCTAGCTTGACTCATGTAATATTCGCTTTACCTCTGCTTGGCGATCATGCAAGAAAACGCGTCCGCCCTGTCCGGCTTGTCATGAGAGTTGCGAAAATAAGAAAAAGATAGATTTTCTCTGCTTTGCGGAGTCGTGATTTTTCGACGTGATCTGCGTCACCTCCTTGAGCATTTTTTCTTTATTCGAGGGGTGTTGAGTAATTCGACGGAGGTGGCGCGCCCTACGCCGTGCGGAGCGCCATTGCGCGGCCCGGACGGCGGGTATGCCCTGGCCGGTCTCGGCCGCCTGCATCCAGGCGACTTCCCGGGCTGCGCGGGCCGCTCGCAGCGAAGCGAGTACTGTCCCGCCAGTGTTGGCAAGCAACCGCCAGGCGGTGGGCGGGGAGGCGACCGGTCCGAATACCTCGTCCTGCTCTCCTATTTCTGACCCACGGTGGAAGGTGCAGCCACGTCCGCTCCCGGTTTCGGCGACGTGCGGCTGGGCCGCGTTCTGCGACGTGCCGGGCGATCGTGTCGACGCCGGGGCGGGCATACCACCCCAGGGAGCGGACCGACGAGGGTGTGTTCACCCAGCTCAACGGATTACCGCGGCAGCTGCTGCGAGAAAAGGAAGGCCGGGACGCAGAGCCGTCGGTGTGTGTGATCGAAGCCCAGAGTGTCAAGACCTCCACCAGCGTCCCTGCGGCCGACCAGGGCATCGACGCCGGGAAGAAGATCGTCGGACGGAAGCGGAGCATCGTCGCCGACACGCTCGGCCTTCTCCTCGCAGTGTTGGTCACCGCGGCGTCCGCACCCTGATCCCCGCCGCCCCCGCCACCGCCTCACCCGGCGAAGCCGCGACCGCCGCACTCGCCTCACTGCGCACCGTGCCGGTCCAGGCCGGTGTCCTCCAGGCCGCGGCCGTCCTCCTCGACACGCTCACCCAAGACGAGGACCAGGGCCTGCGCGAGGCCGCCGCCTCCACCCGCGATCACCTGCTGACCGCACTCGGCGCCGACCCGCACACGCCCTAAACGGCCGGGCCTTCCAGCCGGACGATCGCTTCCCGCATGAGGGCACGCCCCTCCTCAGGCGCGGCCGGCCAGGCACACCACCGCGTCCAGCCCTCCCCAGGACCCCCTCAGCGCCAGATCCCCGGACGCCGCGCACACCGGACACTCCACCAGCTCGCTCACCGTCGCGGTGTCCGGCTCCCCCGCCGAAAAGACCGTCGAGTCCTCCAGCTGCACGGTTCCGCCGCATTGCCATGGCCGGGGGCCCGATCGTGGTGAGCCCGGTCCGTTCGGCGGCGAGGCGTTGCAGGGCCCGTGCGCGGGATGCGTCGCTGAGCCGGACTCGCTGCTGGGCGGCGGTTTTCGCGCGGAGTTCCTCGAGGGCCTCGCGGTAGTCCTCCGGCAGATCCGGTCGCTGCACCGGCGCGGCGGCTGTGGTCGGCTGCGGGACCGGAGTGGCGGCTGCTGTGATGGGGCTGGCCCTCACGGACGCGGGCGCCAGGACGTGCAGGACGCGGACGTTCGCGCCGGGCACCTTCTCGTTTGTCGCTGCGATCAGCTTCGGCGCGCTCCAGCGCAGCTGCGTGCCAACTGCCGGAGCGTCGGGGACGACGTCCATGCGGCTGGTGTCCGCATCGAACGCCACGCCCCGAACACGGCCGGAGAGCTCGGGCACGGCCGCGGCGAGAATGGTGTCGAAGTCAGTGAGGACACTGCCGCCGGCGACCGGGGCGACCATGCCACGCTCCGCCACCATCCGGCTGATCGCACTGCCGAGCCCGAGCGGCTCACGGCCGACACGGCGGACGACCGGTCTGTCTTCTTCTTATCGGTCAGGTCTTCTTGGGGTCTCTCCGGCAGTACGCCCACATTCCGGCCCCGGCGAAAGCCGCCGTGGACAGGCAGAAGACTGCGGCTGCGGTCGGGGCGGGCAGGTGGGAACCGATGAGTGCCTGCACGAAGGAACGGTCTTCTCCGGCATAGGCCGACACGTCGGTGAGCATTGCCCGCCCGGCCGCGAACGGAAGCCAATTACCTATGCCATCCAGCCCGGGGACGTATCCAAGAAGTGCACCTGCGATGCGTTCTCCCAGCAGGGGCCACAGGACCAGGAAGAGGACGGAGACCGTACGGCTGCGCAGCAGGGCGACGGCGGCCATGCAAAGCAGTGCCCAGCACCCCATCCAGGCCACGAAGCGGGCGGCGGGTGCCACGATCTCGTCCCATGCGGGCTGGGACGCGCCGGCCGCGGCCAGTGCGACGGCGCAGGACAGCGCGCCAAGCAGTGCGCTGGCGGCAGCGGTGCCGGTCCCGAACGCGACGCCGACCGCGCTCTTGGCGGCGTAGGCGGTGCCGCGCCCGTTCACGGTGAGCCATGTTGTCCGTGCGGCACCTGACACAAGGTCGGTCGCTACGGGTCCGGTGCCCAGGACCAACATGAAGAAGCAAAGGGCAGGGACCTGGAGGGACAGCGGAGTCCATGCGATCACGTCGGCCACTGCGGCGGGGGTGGCGGACTGCTGCTTGTCGAGGTCGAGGAGGATCGTGATGCCGGTCAGCACACTGAGGACCGTCACCACGCCTAGCAGGATCCATGTCGAGCGGAGAGCGGTGAGGTGGCGCCACTCGTACCGGCAAGCTCGGCGGAACGCTTCCGCGGGGCCGACCGGTACCGGTACCGCTATCGCGGAAGATGTCACGAGATCCTGAACTCTTCTTGGGCTACGCCGAGATAGAAGGCCTCCAGCGACGGCTTCTCTTCGTGCAGCCAGTACAGGGGCACCTGCGCTTCCAGGGCGAGCGTGCCGATCCGTATGCGGTCCAGGCCGGTCACGGTCGCGGTGTGCCCGCCGTTTGGCGTCAGGCGGCCCCCTCGCGCTGCGACCAGACGGGCAAGCTCGGTCAGGTCCGGTGCCTCCAGTGTGACGGTCCGGCGGCCTGCCGCTCGTTTGAGGATCTCTGCCATGGGCTCTGATGCCACGATGCGGCCGCGTGAGAGAACGACGACGTGATCGGCCAACTGCTCCATCTCACCTAGGAGATGGCTCGATACCAGTACGGCGCGGCCCTGTGCTGCCTGAGCGCGCAGGAAGTCCCGCAACCAGCGGATCGAGTGGGGATCGAGTCCGTTCGCGGGTTCATCGAGAACCAGCACGGGCGGGTCGCCCAGGAGTGCCTGGGCGATGCCGACGCGCTGCGCCATCCCCAGCGACAGTTCGGACAGCTTCCTGCCGGCCGCTTCGGCCAGTCCCACTGTCTCCAACAGGTCGTCCACGCGTCGGTCGGACACTGCGGATCCTGCGGCCACCATGCGCAGATGCGCGCGCAGTCGGTGACCGGAATGTCCCGCCACGCCCCCCAGAACAGCGCCTACGACGGCGCCGGGCGCACCCCACTCGTACAGGGGCCTGCCGAGGTAGCGGGTTCGTCCTTCGCCCTTCAGCAGACCCAGCATGAGCTGTATTGCTGTGGTCTTTCCCGCACCGTTCGCTCCGACGAAGCCTGTCACCTCGCCGCTGCGCAGGGTCAGCGAGACTGCTTCCAGGACGCGCACGGAGTCGAAGACCCGGCCCAGGTCCTGCGCCTCGACGAGGACTTCGCCCTTCTCCACGGTGCTTCCTTCATGGGCCCTGCGGCTGCCGGGCCGCCGCTGCTTTGGCTGAACAGTGTCCATTTTCATATCGCTTCGGGTCATGTAGGGTCTTCTTGCGTTATCGCAAGGGGGAGGAAGGCCCACAAAGGTGACCTGAACAGGCGTGGAAACCGATGGGTCCCCACGCGGACTTCTTCCCCCGATTACCATTCCGTGCCGCCGCTCGAAGCTGTGCGCACTTTCTCGCCGGCGTCAATGGCGAACAACAGTGATCAGTTGCCAGGCCCAGACGGCGTGCACCAGGATGCACATGCCCCATGCGCCAGCTCCTCGCATTCCGTGCCGGAATACGGAAACCCAGCCGACCACGATAAACAGTGCCGCCACGGCGCAAAGGATCCAGGAAATGACGAGCCACGGGGTGGAGAGCTCCGTGAGCAGGGTGATCACGGCAAGCGGTACAAGCGTCAGCAGAGGCAGAGCCCAGGTGCCCTCGGTGGCTGCGCGGGGGGACGTGGCTACGGTCATGCGGGACGCTCCGTCTTTATATTTGCGGTGTGCTGCCGACAGGCCGGGCGCGCCCGGCGGAACCAGGTACGCCCGGCCTGTCGCTACTCAGACAGAGGTCACGATGCTGCCCGTGACCCCTTGTCAGTGGAGAGCGTTGTAGATCTCCAGGAGCGTCAGCCCCGGGGAGATCGCGGCGAGAGGCGCCCGCACCCACCAGGAGAGGCCGTCGTACCACTTCTTGAAGTCGCTGTATTTCCCGGAGATGGCCTTCGCGAAGCCACCGACCTTGCTGAAGGCAGCCCTGATGGCGCTCCACTTGCTCGCCGCGACGACTTCACCGCTGGCGATCTGGTTCATCTCGGTCCGCTCGGCGGCCGAGAGACTGGCCGCGAACGGGCTCGCCAGCAGGGCGCGCGCGGCCTGCTGGGCTTCGGCCTGCTGGGTGGCCGAAACGGCCTGCGGCGCGGCCGCGGGGGCCTGCGCCTGCGCCAGGCCGGCGGTCCCGCCGAGCGCTATGGCGGCGACGGCCGAGACGGCGGCCATCCGCAGAGTATGACGCTTCATTCGTTTTCCCTCACGTCGTCGCAAGGGGAAGGAAGCCCGTAGAGCAACCCGAACAGGCGTGGAAACCGAAAGGTCCCCCCGGACTTCTATCCCCCGATTACATGGAACCTGCCATTCCTCCGGTCAAAGAAGAATGGATGTGCTGGTGCCCATAATCCTCGGCGCCGAGCACACGTGCACGCTACCTTCCGATCGATCACTTGGCCACGGTGAAAACAGTCGGTCGCGGCGCATATTCGACCCCACTCCCCGCCGACCTGCAGATGTAGCACTTGGGAAGCTCCTGCCCTTGGCTTGAACTAGACTTTGCCATGCAGATGACAGTTGCTTTCACCGTCATACCGCCCGGCCGACAACAAGAAACGACGAAACGAAAAACGTGTTCCCCCTCGGCGCGCCGCTTTCCAGCCCACGCGGATCACGTGATACTCCGCTGGGACCGGTCCGGTGTGCGTAGTCACCAACCGTCCCAGCTGTCGGCGTACAAGTGAACGTGCACCACTCCGTACGGATGAGAGTGCACCAAAGTTGATGCGGTGATGGGGTCGTGTCCGTGAGTCTGCTGTCGTCTGTTGGGCGTCGGTGGAGGGCGGCAGTCGATGGTCTTGGATCCGCATCGCTGGCTGGAGTTGAGGCGTTTTCGCGGGCTGTACGAGTCCGGTGCGATGAGCCTGCGGCAGATCACGAAGGAGACGGGGCTGAATCGCCGTACGGTCGCCAAGTACCTCGCCGGGCCGGCTCCCATCGCGCCGCCGCAGCGGGAGGCCAGTGAGAGGCAGCGGCCGCGGGCGGTGGACGAGGTTGCCCCGCTGATCGATGCGATGCTGCGGGCAGAGGTTCTGCTCAAGGGTGCGGTGATCCACGAGCGTCTGGCGGCGGAGTACGGGATCACGATCAACTACCAGCGGGTGAAGATCTACCTGCAGGAAGCCCGGCCGAGAATTGCCGGGGAACTCGGCATCAGCCCGGGTGAGCTCGTCGGTCTGCACCGCCGGTTCGAGGTGGTTCCCGGAGCTCAGGCACAGGTGGACTGGGGGGACGAGGGCAGGGTCCTCGCCCATGTCGGGATCCCGAAGGTCTACTCGTTCCACATGGTTCTGTCCTATTCCCGAGATCCCTTCTGCTGCTTCACCACGTCGTTGGACCTGGCGACGTTCTTCGACTGCCACCGGGCCGCATTCGCGCACTTCGGCGGGGTGCCGATGAGCGTCGTCTATGACCGCACCAAGACAGTCGTGCGCCGGCACGTCGCGCCGGGCGAGGCGGTTCCGTTGCATCCGGAAGCCGTGGCCTTTGCCGGGCACTACGACTTCGACATCGACGTCTTGGCTGCCTACCGGCCGCAGGGCAAGGGCCGGGTCGAACGCCAGGTGCTGATCGTCCGCGATCATGTGCTGGCCGGGCGGGCGTTCTCCTCCATCGAGGAGATGAACGCCGCCTTCACGGCCTGGGTGCCCGTCCGGCGGGCGAAGGTCCATGGCACCCACGGCGAGGTGATCGGGCACAGGGCCGTGCGCGATCACGTGGCCCTGCGGCCGCTGCCGCAGGCTCCGTATGTGGTGGCTCAGCGGCATCTGCGGCACGTCGGCAAGGACTGCCTGGTCGCGTTCGACGCAAACCTCTACTCGGTGCCCGCCCGCAAGGTCCGCCCCCGACAGCTGGTCGAGATCCGGGCCACGAAATCCCAGGTCACATTGCACTCCACCGTGCCCGGCCAGGATGGAATGACGCTTCTGGCCGTCCATCCACGAGCTGTCGGCCGCGGCGCCCGCATCGTGGACGAGAGCCACTGGAACGGCCTGCCCACCGGCACCGGCCGCCGCGTCACGAGCGGCGACGGCCCGCCCGCGCCCCGCCGTGAACAACCGCTGGGACCGGAAACAGGCCCCTTGCAAGCCCTGTTGAACCGGGCCTCCGCCGCCAGCGTCGAGGTCGGCCGCCGACCGCTTTCCGTCTATGACGAGCTGACCGGCACCCGTCCCTTCACTCCCAAGCCCCCGATGAAGGAAGTCCGTTGAGCGAGCTGACCAGCACCCGCGTCCGCGCTACGGCCGTCAAGCTCGGCCTGCCCCACCTGGCGGAGGCCGTCAGCCAGTACATCCAGCGGGCGGACGAGGCGAAGATGGGCTACCTCGACCTGATCGATCTGGTCCTGGCCGAGGAACTCGCGGTCCGTGAGGACCGGCGCTTCCGCAGTGGGCTGCGGACCTCGAAGCTGCCACACCACAAGACGCTGGAGGATTACGACTTCTCCTTCCAGCCCGACCTCGACCCGCGCAAGGTCAAAGACCTCGCGACACTGTCGTTCGTCGCGGACAAGGCCAACGCTGCCCTGCTCGGGCCACCCGGGGTCGGCAAGACACACCTCGCTGTCGCTCTGGCCGTCGCGGCCTGCCGGGCCGGCTACTCGATCTACTTCACCACCCTCGACGACATGGTCCGCCACCTCAAGACCGCCGAGGCGGCGGGCCGGTTGACCAGCAAACTCGGCAGCTACCTGCGGCCAAGCGTGCTCGTGGTCGACGAGGTCGGCTACCAGCCTCTCGAACGCGCCGAGGCGAACCTGGTCTTCCAGGTGATCTCCAAGCGCTACGAGAAGGGATCGATCATCCTGACCTCGAACAAGACCTTCAGTGAATGGGGACAGATCTTCGGCGACGAGGTCCTGGCCACCGCCATTCTCGACCGCCTCCTGCACCACTGCGAAGTCGTCGCGATCAACGGCAACAGCTACCGCCTCAAGAACCGTCTTCAAGCCCTCGAACGGGACACCGACGTCGCCTGAGCGGTGCACATAACTCTGTACTTGATGGAGCACTCACATCAGTACGGGGACACCAGCAGCAGATGCCCAAGCCCCGGCCCCCTTCTCTCGGCCCGGCGCTTGCCTGGTTGCGGGCCGATTTGTCGCGCAGGACGCAGGAGGAGATCGTTGAGTTCCAGCTGTGCCTCGACCAGCTGACTCGCCAGGCGTTCACCTGGGAGTTGGTGGCCGCGGCGGAGCGGATCTTCGGTGGTCGGTGCTCGGATGACGATTTCGACTACTTCGGCCTGTGGATGGTCGGGCTGGTAGGAGAGGTCTTCGGGCGAGCGTGCTTGACCCGGATGCCCTGGCCGATGCTCCTGAGGTTCTGGCGTTGGTGGGGAAGCCTTGGAGGCATGGGGCGAGGGCCGGCCTGGGTGGGAATTGCTGGACTATGTGCGGCCTTCGTCAGCAGCCCTCTGGGCAGATTCTCCGCATGACCAGCTCCCGCAGCGCTCCTGACCTCCCCGTCTTCCTTCCCTCCGGCTTGGCCTGGAACACCGACGCCCAGATGGTCGGCCAGATTCCGAGCGGTTCGCGGCCGTCGCGTCGTACGCCGGTGCGCCATTACGGCTTCTTGCCGGTGGCACCGTTTTTCCTCACCGCCTCACCGCCTCACCGGCCGCGAGCAGGGCCTGGCGCGCGAGATCCACGCCACTCGGCTCGGCATTCACGCGATCACCACCCCGGCCGTGTCGCCGTCCAGCGGGCGCGCGGCGAGCTGGGCAGCCGGGTCCGTCCACGGCGCGGCCGCGGCCGTCCCGGTCCCAGCGGCAGCCTGCTTGCGCAGCTGCTTCAAGCGCACCGCCAGCAGGTACTGCGCGATGCGCTCTCACGCCAAAGTCGCGTGCTCTCCGCAGTGCCTTCAGTCCGATTTTGCGGTGCCCGGCGGACTCGGTGCCGTTGTGACCCCCCGCAGGGGCGATGAGGACGAGCGCAGCGGAGCACCGGACCCCACCCCCGGCGCAGGTTGTGACTGCTCGCAGGGGCGATGAGGACATCGACCCCGACCGCGAACAGCCGGCCCTTGTCCAGGTTGTGACCCCTCGCAGGGGCGATGAGGACTCGGGCGGCTCGTCCGGCTCCTCGAAGGACAAGGCGTTGTGACCCCTCGCAGGGGCGATGAGGACCCGGAAGGACCCGCCATGACCACCGAGAACCACATCACGTTGTGACCCCTCGCAGGGGCGATGAGGACACAGCGGGGCGACGCCGCCGCCTTCGTAGCCGTCTCGTTGTGACCCCCCGCAGGGGCGATGAGGACGACGGGCGGGGAGCCGGACAGTCGTCCGGGCCCGTTGTTGTGACCCCTCGCAGGGGCGATGAGGACGGGCATCCGCGATCTACTGGGCCCCGGATCTCCCTGGTTGTGACCCCTCGCAGGGGCGATGAGGACCAGCCGAGACCGCCGCCGGCCGGGCCCAGACGGAAGGTTGTGACCCCTCGCAGGGGCGATGAGGACCTGGGCGGCTGGTGGGGCTACGTCGGCGCGGCGGTCTTGTTGTGACCCCTCGCAGGGGCGATGAGGACGGGAGCGTGTCGTCAAAACCCCACCCCCCACCACGGGTTGTGACCCCTCGCAGGGGCGATGAGGACCCGGCCTCACACCTCACAGCCCGGCCGGAGCCGCGCGTTGTGACCCCTCGCAGGGGCGATGAGGACCGGCCCGTTCGAATCCGTCCTGGGTGACCGTCATGCGTTGTGACCCCTCGCAGGGGCGATGAGGACCTCAGGCGCCACTGGCGGCACGGAGAACTCCGGGTTGTGTTGTGACCCCTCGCAGGGGCGATGAGGACCTCGGGGAGTCCGGGCGGCGCGTCCCGGTTCTTCGCGTTGTGACCCCTCGCAGGGGCGATGAGGACCGGGGTGGAACACCTTGGACAGTAGTAGCACTGTGAGTGGTTGTGACCCCTCGCAGGGGCGATGAGGACCGACCAGCCCCCGCCCGCCCCCGCGCAGCCCGCACACGTTGTGACCCCTCGCAGGGGCGATGAGGACTCCAACATCACGTCCAGGCCGACCGCCACCGCGACCGGTTGTGACCCCTCGCAGGGGCGATGAGGACCCCATGGTAAAGCCGCAGCTCAGGGCTTCCCTACTGCGTGGTCGACCGGGCGTTTTTGCAGCAGACCGCCGGTTGTGCATGCTAACCCGGTGTGGCGCTGAAAACTTGCTTTGGCTGTCAGGCCCGGGATGGTCCGGGCGGACTACAAGATATCGCTCGGAGCGGGTTCCACGGCACCCCACTCAAGTCGCTGCGGAGTGGCGCCCGGCGGGAAGGTGTAGACGAGGACGTTGTCGTAGCTGAGATCGAGCACGCTTTCGACGTTGCTCTGGAACCGGCGGAGTTGGGCGTCGCTCAGGTGGCCTTCGAAAACGCTGCGCTGGACGTGGTGGAGGTACTTGCGGCAGGTGCGCAGGATTTTGGGGTTGCGTTCGGCGAGGGTGTCGTAGACGACAACGACATACATGGTGGGACTACCACCAGATCCGGAAGGGCTTGTAGGTGGTGCCTTCCAGGCAGTGCCGGGTGAGGGCAAGGGCTTCGAGGTAGAGCAGTTCGTCGTAGGCGACGTTGCGGTTCAGGCTGCGGTGGGCGACGGTGACGGCGAATTCGTCGCGGACGGTCTGAACGACGAGCTTTCGTCCGGCGTCGCTGAGCATGGCCTGATTGGTGTCACGGTCGAAGTGGTGTTCCTTGAGCTGATTGCGTCTGCTCATGCGCAGTAGGAGGCGTTCTGCCATCAAGGGCTTGAACATCTCTGAGAGGTCCAGGACGAGCGAGTGGCGCTGGCGTTCCATGGTTCCGTGAAGGAATGCGATTCCGCTGTGGAGTGGTGTGAGCCGTACGGCGGTGAGGACTCGGGCGTAGGTGATGCCGTTGACGTAGCTGATGAAGGCATTGCCCACGTTCTTGGGTGGTCTGCGGCTGCGGCCCGCGAGTTGTAACCAGTCGGGGAGTTTTGTGTCCATGACTTCCCAGGCGGAGCGTCGGAAGGTGCCTTCCGCGCCCATGAGCTGGGCTTGGTTCGTGCTGGTTTTGACCGACGCTTGGAGTACCGCGTAGGGGCGGGTCAGGAGTTTGCGGTCGACGACTCGCCGGACGTTGAAGGCACAGGCGTCGACGATGCTGCGGGCGATCGCCAGGCCGGCTTGTGGGTCCTGTGCGGCTCTGGCTTGGGCGAGGACTGTTTCGCCTGATGTGCTGGTATCCGAGGTGAGCAAGGAGCCGGCGTAGTCGCCGTAATAGCTGAGGAGGTGGACGTTGATCCGGTGCCGGTTGAGCAAGGAGACGACGGCCGTGTTGAGGTCTGTTTCCGCGCAGGCGACGATGTCGCGCACATCCGTGACGGGGATGTGTACGTTGTCGGCGTTGTCTCGCTCGATGATCAGGGACTCGTCCTTCCGGCGGATCCGGCAGGGGCTGGTCAGCCAGTAGGTGCGCGCGGCGGCGGGCATGTCACTCCGTCCAGCAGTAGTCGGTGAAGCTGCAGCCGCGGCATGCGGTGCGGGTCAGGCGGTCGGGGGACGTGGAAGCTGTAGCGACGGCGAGGACGTCGGCGATATCGGCCAGCGCCTGATCGGCGGCTTCTGGTGTGTAGGGGTGGCGTTGGGTGCGGCGCGTTTTGGGATAGTGCAGGACGGTGCCTTGGGCGTCGATGCCGACCAGGTAGAGGCGGTGGCAGTAATGCCGACCTTGGGCTTGGTCGGCCGGGGTGGTCCGGGTGGAGGATTTGACTTCGTGGACCCAGTGCTGGCCGTCGATGAAGTCGAGTTTGGCGGCTCCGAGATCCACGGGAGTGTTGCGGGTGTACGACGTGTCGTGGACGGCTTCGCCGAGTTGCACGGTGGCGCTGAGGTGTTCGGGGCGGATGCCGCGCAGGTACAGCCATAGCTGGCGGCGGCAGTGATAGAGGTACTTGATGTGGACGCCGCCGACGTCGTCCGGTCCGATCACAGGACTTCTCCCGCCCGATAGGTTTGCCGCTTTTCGCGGTGGAGGGCCAGGAGGCCGAGGCGGGGGTCGTAGTCGGCTTGGATGACGCGTATGTGCAGGGCCTTGTCGTACTGGCTCAGCGCGGTGCCCCAGGCGGGCAGGGGGATGAGGTACTGGTCGGCGTGGAGACGTCCGGTCTTCTTGTCGGGGCCCGCTTCCAGGGCTTTCTTGTAGGCGTCATGGTCCTCGGCCAGGACGGCTTCGGTGCCGTTGAACTGTTCGTCGAAGCTCCGGGCAAGGTGGGAACGGTCGTCGAAGGGCATGCGGAAAGACAGAAACGCTTTGCGGAACTCTTCCTGGTGTTGGTTGACCTGGGTTTTCCAGCGTGCGCCCCATGGGCTTCGGTAGATTTCGTCCAGCCAGCCGGTGATGGTCCGTTCGTTGATTGTCTGGCCGTCGTGCTGGCTCAGGATGGACCAGCCGAGCTGGGTAGGCTCGGCCTCATACACCCCGTCAGCCCTCAGTTCGGCTCCGCTGCCATGCCGGGTGGTGTAGGCGGGCTGGTGAACGATGACGGGTGCGGGTGTGAGGGTGCCGAGGCGGTTGACCCGGCCGAAGCGCTGGATGAGGGCCTCCAGGTCCGCAGCCGAGGTGTGGCAGACGTCCAGGTCGAGATCGAGGGAGACTTCCAGTGCCTGGGTGCCGACCAGCAGGCCCGGACGCCGGGGGCCGGCGGTCGAGAAGCGCCGCAGGATGCCGGTTTCGGTGGCGGTGCGGTCCATGCGGCGGTAACGCGAGTGCAGAAGATAGGCGGAGTCTTCGCCGTACAGGTCGACACAGAACGGCCGCAGATCTTCGTAGAGCGTGATCGCGTCCCGGACATTGTTGGCTACCACCAGCACCGAGCGTCCTTCGGCGAGATGATCACGGATCTCGTCGCGGGAGGACTCATCGGTGAGGTGGGCCTGGCGGGTATGGAGCCGGTGGCGTACGGGCGCGGGTGAGTCGGCGGGTGCTTCGACCAGCTGGACCTGGTTGTCCAGCGTGACTGTCACCAGCTCGGCCAGCGCGGTGGGCAGGGTTGCGGACATCACCGCGATACGACCGCCCAGGTCGTGCCAGAGCCGCAGCATGGCCAGGATCATGCCGAGGCGGCGGGTGTCGTAGGCGTGCAGCTCGTCCAGGACGAAGACGGAGTTGGCGCTGTCGGTCAGGATTCCGGAGTGCACCGGTCCTGCGAGCGCACCCCGCAGGAGCTGGTAGGGGGTGCCGACGCGCACCAGTTCGCGGAAGTTCTTCGTCGCTTCGGCGCGAGAGTGTGCCTTGGCCGCCGCGCCCGCCGCGTTGACCGGGGTGTTGTCGTGCCCGGTGGTGTCGGGGCAGCCGTCGTCGAGTGAGCGGGCGAGATGGTAGGAGGCCGCTTTGGAGTGGGCGACACCGATCTCCTCGGGCGCTTGCAGCTCACGACCGAGCCGTTCGGCCATGGCGTTGATGCTGGCCAGGTAGGGCAGGAGGTAGAAGACGCGGGGGTTGGCGGCGTTGAGCCGCGCCAGGTCTTCGGTCTGGGTGAGGGCCCACAGCAGGACTGCCTCGGTTTTTCCGCTGCCGGTCCAGGAGCGCAGCAGCAGGTGTCCGCGAGTCGTGGCGGCTTTTTCCTGCTGGGGGCGGAGCTTGTGGCCCTGATGGACGAGTCTGGTGGTCAGGCGGGCCGGATAGCTCGAGTTCAGTGGGTGCCGGGTGAGCAAGGGCGAGTGTGCCGAGGACAGGTGGTCGGCCATGGTGACCGCTCCCATCAGCAGGACGGCTGTCAGTCCGTCGGGATCGTCGGGTGAGAGCGGTGACTCCCAGCGGTCCATGAGTTCCTGCAGCAGCTGATGGGCGGCGCCGGTCAGTTCGTGCAGTCCGGCCTGGGGAAGCACTGGGATGACCGGCAGGCCGGATTGGTTGGCGGTGGTGTGCAGCCATTCCACGAGACCGTTCAGGCGGTCTTCATCGGCCGGGGTGAATCTGGCGGCGAACTCCTCGGGCAGATCAGTGCCGTACTGATGGAACACCGGCAGCTTGCGGGGGACTTCGAGACCGCAGGTGAAGGCGCGGTGGTGGGCTGCCACCGCGGTGGCGATCCACCGGCGCTGTCCGTCAGGCAGGTCCGGCAGGAGCAGGCCGACAAATCCCAGAGACAGGACCTCGTGGCGCTCACCCCATGCGGTGGGGCTTTGGCGGGTATTGCCGATCATGCGCTGGAAGCCTTCGGGGAGCTTTCCCGCGTCGTGCAGCAGACAGGCCAGGGCCGCCCAGGTCCAGAAACCGGACGGCATACCCGGGATACTGCCGATCCGCTCACGGATCCGAAGCAGCGCTTGCAGTGTGTGCAGCAAGTGGCTGGTCAGTAGCTCGCCAGGCTGTCCATGGGCACTGGAGCTCTTGGCGCGTAACTCGTTCACAGGCAGCGTTCCGGGTGTCTCAGGCGACGGGTGTCATGACAGCGGGGTGAACGGGCGGGAGCAGAACCACGGCCTGGCCGTGCGCAGTCGCCAGGCCGGAAGCAATACGAGTACGGGAACCGGCCGGTGCGTACCGGTAGCCGCCCCACTGAGAACGCGTGCGGTCCAGAGAAACAGCGGTCGTCAGACGCATCCGGGTGCCGAGCGCGTCGGGCATGTCCTCAGGAACAATGGCGTGGCCCTGAGCCCCTCCGGTTTCAGCCAGTTCGACACGCCGCGCGCGGACAGTGGCCAGGTCCTGGCTGCGGCCGAGCCGAAGCGGCCAGAGGGGGCGGCGCATCGATCGTTCCCACAGATCGAGATCTTCGGTGAGCCACACGGTGAGTGTGGTGAGGGCGAGGAATTCGCGGTCTTTGACAGTGGTCCTGGTGGTCGTGCCGGGACCGCCGAGGGGGTGATAGGTCTCCACGTCGGTCCCGGACCCGGCGGCGTGGAAGGCCATGGCAAACCGGGTCCGGTGCGGTACGCGGTCCCATCCGCCAGCCGACGCGGCGAGCAACCCGCCGACGGTGGAAGGCGGCGGACACGGCAGTGCCACCTGCAGTCCGGCGTAGAGCGGATTACGGAAGCTGACGACCGGCGCGGTGGCGGTCACTTCCAGAGCAGGGGTCATGGTTCGCTTCCTCGCTGGAGAATGGCGGAGGCTGCCCGCCGGGACAGGCCGGGCCCCTCGAAGGGGCGATGACTCGCTGAGGCGCCGCGGGAACCCCGCGGCGCGTCCGCGATGCGGTACGAGGTGCCGGTGCTACGCGGCGGGGTCCTCGAACCAGCCGTCGTGGGTGCCCGCCGCGATCTCCTCGGCGAGAGCATTCAGGACGCTCCGCGGATGCCCCAGAATCAGCTTCTCGTCCTTGACGAGATCGGCGAGATCGCTGCGGGCCCGGTCACGCTGGCCTCCCAGGAAGCCCGGAGCCCATCCGATACGTACCGGCCCGTCGAGCTCGTCGGACCACGCCTCCAACTCCTCGCGCAGCGTGTCCGCGTCGAAATACGTCTTGCGCTCACGTTCGCGCACCACCCGGGTAAACGGATTGGTCCCACCCAGCACCGGCGCAAGAATGACCAGGCCAGGCGTCCGGTCACCATAATGCGCGGACTGCTTGGCACCCCCCTTGACGACCGCCATCGTCCGCAGGAGCACCGCGACCCGCCGACGCCGCTCCGCCAGGGGCAGTCCGACACAGTCCACCCCACGCAAGGTGGTCCGACTACCGCCACTCTCGACCACGGCAGCTGCCACCTCGGCCGGCAGAGCGGGCTTGGCCGTCTTGCCACCCGTCTCGAAGACACCCACCCTCGGCAGATCCAGCAACAGATCACCGGCAAGGTCAGCGGTGTACATCTCATGCTCATGAATGACCGGGTGGGCGCCCGGCTCCATGCCACGGCTCATCGTGCCGAAATCCATAACGGGTTCGCTCGGCACCACAGCGACCAGCGTGCCGGTCGCCAGAACGGTGTCACGCATGAACGTCCTGGACTCACCCTTCTTCGCACCGTCCTGATCCGCCTTGACCGCGATCATGTAACCGAAAAGATCATCATCCAGATACAGATCCGGACGCCCCCCGGTGTACGCCTGCTGCTTCTTCCCCTCCCCGCTCCGCACCACCGGCGACGTCGCCTCACCGGCCGGCAGGCTGTCACGCAGCCACCGCCTGCTCGCTTGCGCGGACACATACGGGTACACGTCACGCCCCGCCCGGAACTGCTTGACCATGCCCCGGTTGTCCTCCCCACGCCCGTTGTTCGGAGCCCCGGCCTTCACTTCCAGCACGCTCTGCCCCACCAGGAACGTCATCGCTCCACCTCTTCCTCGTTGTCGGCGCTCACCGCATCGGTCAGCTCGTCCTTGATCTCCTGAAGCTCACTCTGTGACCCCTTCGGCTGCCAGCCATCGTTCGCCAGTGCCTCCAGCACCGCGAACACCAGCAGCCGCCGCCAGGACCACGCACGCTCCCCCTCGAACAACAGCCGGTAATCCCGCACGGGCAGCAACACCGCCGCTGTCCCCTCCGGCCGCGGAAGCAGCAGCCACTCCACCCCCCGGGAACGGAACCAGCCGGGCAGATTCCCGCCTTTGGAATTCGCCCGGATGAAGTCCCGGAACGGTCCGGGACGGCTGTCCTGCCCCAGCAGCGCGGCGAGACGCCGAGCCAGCTCCTCGATCCGTTCGACGTCCTTGTCGTCCATGGTCAGCACCTCACGGCAGTAGGAATACACAAGCGGAGCCAGCACCGGCGTCTGTGCTGGGACGGGCGCCGTCGCGGAGATCTGCGTAAGCAGGTGACCGACGACAAAGTCCAGGACCTGCGCCGGGCGGGCGAAGACCCGTTTCGCCAGGAAGGACTCCCCCGGCACCTGTTTCGCGGCCTGCGACGCCACCAGCAACGGGTACCCCGTGCGGTGTTCAGGACGGCGCTGGGTGGACCGAAGCCACTCCGCGACAGGCTGGTCCAGCTCCTGAGCCACCAGAAACTGTTCTTTGTTCCCATTCGACAGCACGAGCAGTTCCACACCGGAGGCGATCCGGTAGCCATACGCGCGGACAGCGGACAACACCGCCGCCTCCCGCGCGTACGGAATGGGCTTCGCCTTCTTGGCCGGCACCCCCGCAACGGCGGCCCGGCGGCTCCGATCCACCGCGGCACTCGTCACAGCGGCCAGAAAATCGTCGTCCCACGAATGGATGGCCGCCGCCCGCCCACCCGAAAGTGACGCCCCGTACGGGAACGCCCACAGACTCACCACGCACGGATAACACAAAGGCGTCCCCTGATGGCCCGGCGCGGTGGTGTTGCGATGCTCGACGCTCGCACCGAGCGGGATATCAACCTTCCCGAACCATCCGCACGCCGCACGCCCGCAGTACGCACACGGCGCGTCCGGCCAACGGTCCTCATCAGGCAGGCTCCGCCAGCCACGGACCAGCCTCTCGCGCTCCTCAGGGGCCTGCCTGGCCCGTGCCGTCGGATTGATCTTGGAGTTAGGCCACAGCATGTAACTTGCACCCAGCCAGAACCCACCCGGATCAGAAGCCTTGGCAACGCCCGCCGTGGCCACCAGATCACGGGTCATCTCATCCGTGACCTTCGCGAACGTCACACCCGTCACCGCCTCCGGATGCCCGACCTCCGCAAGCGCGGCGAGCGCGAACGCTCCGACACGCTGCAAAGGACTCGCTGTCAACACCACCGAAGACTGCGCATCCAGCACGTCAGCCATCTCCGTCCCTGTCCTTTCCCCTCACACCCGCACATCGGCCCACCGGTAAACGACCGCAGCCAAAAACCCGGCAACGGTCAGACACCGATCCACCCCATGCCCGCACTGTTGGCCTGGCCCACACCCCAGGAAGCGACCGCGGACAAAGTCTCCGGCGCACCCGACACCACGACCTCCACACAAGCGCCCGGCTTCTTCCCACCCGCGCCACCCGCACCCGCCACCATGAAAGACCGCTTGGGCCCGACCCAGCTCACCTCCTCCAACGTCACATCCGCGTCCAGCCCCAGCGTCTCCGCCTTGCGCCGCAGATTGCCCTGCACGTAGACATCCCACTCCGGCTCACCCGGCAGACACCACGCCTGCCGCCGCACACGCGCCCCAGACTCATCCCGCCCCGACACCTTCATCACCACAGGCGTCACAGTCCGGAACACCGCCCGCCCCGACGCAAACACCGGATCCTCCACAACCTCGATCCCATCAACGATGAACGCGGTCGAACCCCACGCCAGCACCGGCACAGACGCCAACGCGGCAGCCCACCCCTCCACCACCCCCGGCAACGGACTCCCCAGCTCCACCACCCCCGGACCACCCGCCGCATACGCGCCCCGCCGCCGCCGCGCCGCAGGAAAGACCGGCGCGCTGTAACCGAACGGCACCATCCCGTACGGTCCCCAACCCGACACATGGAGCATCTTCCCCAGCTCTGGAGCACCCCGCTCCAGCAACGCATACGACAACGCCCGGCCCGGAGCCAGAACCTCCTCCCAACGCAACTCACGAGCACCTGTATGAAAGGTCAACCGCAGCCGCACGACACCGCCCCTTCAAGTAGTTCATGCCCTTTGACCAGCACCTTGATGACGTCAGCAGGGCGTTGTCAGTGGTCGCTGCGAGAGTGGGCCCCTCGCACGGACATCGACGAGGAGCCACACGCTAGAGCACAGAAGAGCAACCCAATGCTCTCTTTGCGATAACTGGGCCACGACGCTTCAGATAGTGCATACTGCCCAGCCCTCTCGACTACGCTGACGCAGAAACACCCCCCACGCCTGCGAACCAAGGCGCAGAGGGGTTGCAACTGGCCGAGTTACCGCAAAGACCACAACTCTTCCGGAACCAGGTCTCATCGCCCCTACGAGGGGCACTACCCACACGACACCCGACCACCGGCGCCCCTACAGCCAGCCCCTCAAAAACCCCGCGCAGGAACAGGCCCGGGTTCAGCCGCCCCGCCCCCACCAACGCCATATCCACATAACAGCGTCGAAGTAACGCACTCCGGGCGATACGCTGCAAGCAACAGCCCCAGCCCCGCATCCGGCAACTTTTCAGCGCCACGCCGGAGCGGCGCGCACGACCGGAGGCCTGCTGCAAAATGACTCAGCCAACAGCACGGGAAGGCTACTCTGAGCTGCGGCTTTACCCTGGGTCCTCATCGCCCCTGCGAGAGGTCACAACCCGACCTCCCGCCCGGAGGCGGACAAGGGGGCGGGGTCCTCATCGCCCCTGCGAGAGGTCACAACATGACGCTGCGGTGGGCCGAGCGGCGGAGTTTGCGGGGTCCTCATCGCCCCTGCGAGAGGTCACAACTCGGCGCGAGCTCACCGGAGGCCGCGGCTTCGGCGAGGGTCCTCATCGCCCCTGCGAGAGGTCACAACTGCGCGAGGGGCCGCCTGCTCCTGGACGCGCGGGCCGGTCCTCATCGCCCCTGCGAGAGGTCACAACGTGTTGGGTGCGGGCCCGGCCGGGCGCAGCGTGGAGGTCCTCATCGCCCCTGCGAGAGGTCACAACCCCGCATCCGCGAGGGCATCGCCACAGGTCAGTACCGGTCCTCATCGCCCCTGCGAGAGGTCACAACTACGAGAAGCCGGTGGACTGGGACGACGCGACCACGTGGTCCTCATCGCCCCTGCGAGAGGTCACAACGAGGACCGGGCCCGGGCCCGGGAGATGGAGCAGACGTCCTCATCGCCCCTGCGAGAGGTCACAACCCACAGGTCAGTACCGCTATGGCGCCCGGCTGCCCAGGTCCTCATCGCCCCTGCGAGGGGTCACAACGTGAGCCCACCCGCGACGACCAGGCGCACCACCTGCTGGTCCTCATCGCCCCTGCGAGGGGTCACAACTAGCGGGTGCGGGCGGCGATGAACTCGGCGTCGGTGGGGTCCTCATCGCCCCTGCGAGGGGTCACACCTAGTGTCCTGAGTCGTTAGTTCGCGTGCGGTTGTAGAGTGTGGCGATGCCTGGTCCGAAGCCGTTGTCGTTGGAGCTGTCCGATCACGAACGCAGGGTCCTGCGGGGCTGGTTGCGCAAGCAGACTGCGTCGCAGGCACTGGTTCTGTGGTCGAGGATCGTGCTGGCGTGCGCGGAGGACCGGTCGAACGCCCAGGTCGCGGACGACCTGGGTGTCTCGCGGGAGACGGTGCGTAAGTGGCGGTCCCGGTTCGTCGCGGACCGGCTGGAGGGCCTGGCGGGCCGGCCGCGTTCGGGTGCACCGCGGAAGATCACGGACGAGCAGGTCGAAGCCATGGTCGCCAGGACGCTCGGCCAGAGCCCACCAACAGGCGATTCGCACTGGTCGACACGTTCGATGGCCCAGGCGCAGGGCATGTCGCAGTCGGCCGTCTCGCGGATCTGGCGGGCCTTCGGCCTCAAGCCCCACATCGTGGAGACGTGGAAGCTGTCGACCGATCCGCAGTTCGTGACCAAGGTCCGTGACGTGGTGGGCATTTACCTGTCGCCGCCGGAGAACGCGCTGGTCCTGGCGGTGGACGAGAAGTCGCAGATCCAGGCCCTGGACCGAACCCAGCCCGTCCTGCCGATGGCACCGGCCACGCCGGCGAAGATGACCCACGACTACGTCCGGCACGGCACGACCAGCCTGTTCGCCGCCCTCGACATCGCCTCCGGATCAGTCATCGCCCAGCACTACCGCCGCCACCGCCACCAGGAGTTCCTCCGCTTCCTGAAGGTCATCGACGCCGCCGTCCCCAAGGACCTCGAACTTCACCTGGTCCTGGACAACTACGCCACCCACAAGACCGAACCGGTCAAGAAGTGGCTGCTGCGGCATCCCCGCTTCCACCTGCACTTCACCCCCACCTCGGCGTCCTGGCTCAACCTCGTCGAGCGCTGGTTCGCCGAGCTGACCTCCCGCAAACTCCGCCGCTCGGCCCACCGCAGCGTCATCGAACTCGAACGCGACATCCGCCGCTGGATCAACGAGTGGAACAAGAACCCCAAGCCGTTCGTCTGGACGAAGACCGCCGACGACATCCTCGACACACTCGCCGCATACTGCACACGAATTAACGACTCAGGACACTAGCGGGTGCGGGCGGCGATGAACTCGGCGTCGGTGGGGTCCTCATCGCCCCTGCGAGGGGTCACAACGCGTACTTCGAGCGGACCTGTCCGCCGCCGACCGTCGGGTCCTCATCGCCCCTGCGAGGGGTCACAACATGCGCTGGACCCTCTGCCCGAAGGTCTCCGACCACGGGTCCTCATCGCCCCTGCGAGGGGTCACAACGCGGCGGCCTGGGCCATCCTGCGCAGCCATGGCCGCGGTCCTCATCGCCCCTGCGAGGGGTCACAACGTGAACCCTGCGGCCTCATAGTGCTGGGCCCGGGAGTCCTCATCGCCCCTGCGAGGGGTCACAACATGCCCCACCGCAGGCCCCAGGACTCAATCAGCAGGTCCTCATCGCCCCTGCGAGGGGTCACAACCGGACATCAAGGCCGCCGTCCAGGACGCCCCTGCCCGTGTCCTCATCGCCCCTGCGAGGGGTCACAACACGAGAGGCGGCACGGTAGACACACCGATCCGCAGGTCCTCATCGCCCCTGCGAGGGGTCACAACAGGACGCGGGACAGGTGGTCGCGGCCGTCGAGAAGGGTCCTCATCGCCCCTGCGAGGGGTCACAACATGATCGCGGAATGTGTGAGAGGGCACCGGTTGGGTGTCCTCATCGCCCCTGCGAGGGGTCACAACTGATCACGTGGTGACCCCGCCAGGGGTGTCTGATGACGTCCTCATCGCCCCTGCGAGGGGTCACAACGTAGCGGGTGACCTTCCCGCCCTTGGTGGCGTGAGCGTCCTCATCGCCCCTGCGAGGGGTCACAACGAGGGTGGCGTCATGGGTGACGCCACCCCGTTATGTTTTTCGCGGTCCTGCAACGGGGCCGCTGGCCTCCGGGCCCGGTATGACTGTGTCCCCCTGTCGAAGGCATGACCTGGGGGGTGGTGTCGCCGGGCCCGGGGGTGTTCGTCGGAGACGCTGATCAGAGGTCCGGCCACCGTCCGGTCCGGCGCAATGCCGGGCAGTTCGCGGGCGGCAGGTCTGCATAACGTGGATGCGCGAGCACGACACCCGAGCCGAGGCCGGCACCGTCAACACCCCCGGGAAGGGTGCGATGTTCGAGATCGAAGACGTGGGCGTGTTCCTCGGCCTGGACGTCGGCAAGTCCGCTCACCACGGTCACGGACTCACCCCGGCCGGCAAGAAGGTATTCGACAAGCCGCTGCCCAACAGCGAACCGAAACTGCGGGCCGTCTTCGACAAACTTGCCGCGAAGTTCGGCACCGTCCTGGTCATCGTGGACCAGCCCGCCTCCATCGGTGCCCTCCCGCTGACCGTCGCCCGGCACGCGGGCTGCAAGGTCGCCTACCTGCCCGGCCTCGCGATGCGCCGGATCGCCGACCTCTATCCCGGCGAGGCCAAGACCGACGCCAAGGACGCCGCGGTGATCGCGGACGCCGCCCGCACCATGCCGCACACCCTGCGCTCGCTGGAACTGACCGACGAGATCACCGCCGAGCTCACCGTCCTCGTCGGCTTCGACCAGGACCTCGCCGCCGAGGCCACCCGCACCTCCAACCGGATACGCGGCCTGCTCACCCAGTTCCACCCCTCCCTGGAACGCGTCCTCGGCCCGCGTCTGGACCACCAGGCTGTCACCTGGCTGCTGGAGCGTTACGGCTCCCCGTCCGCCCTGCGCAAAGCCGGCCGCCGCAGGCTCGTCGAACTGATCCGGCCCAAGGCCCCACGCATGGCCCAGCGGCTGATCGACGAGGTCTTCGACGCGCTCGACGAGCAAACCGTTGTGGTCCCGGGCGCCGGCACCCTCGACATCGTCATCCCCTCTCTCGCCGCGTCCCTGGCCGCCGTCCACACCCAACGCCGGGCCCTGGAAGCCCAGATCAACACCCTGCTGGAGGCACACCCTCTTTCCCAGGTCCTGACCTCGATGCCCGGCGTCGGCGTCAGGACCGCAGCCGTCCTGCTGACCACCGTCGGCGACGGCACCAGCTTCCCCACCGCCGCCCACCTCGCCTCCTACGCGGGCCTGGCCCCGACCACGAAGTCGTCGGGAACCTCGATCCACGGCGAACACGCACCCCGGGGCGGAAACCGGCAGCTGAAGCGGGCCATGTTCCTGTCCGCCTTCGCCTGCATGAACGCCGACCCCGCCTCCCGGACCTACTACGACAAGCAACGCGCCCGCGGAAAGACCCACACCCAAGCCCTCCTCCGCCTCGCCCGCCAACGCATCAGCGTCCTGTTCGCCATGCTCCGCGACGGAACCTTCTACGAGTCCCGAACCCCCACCGTCACCCTCGCCGCATAAACGAGACCAACACCCCTAAAACCGACAGCGCGGGATTGACGAACGACATAGAGGCACCCCCCCGCTGTCCTCATCGCCCCTGCGAGGGGTCACAACATGCGCTGGGGGCTGATGCCCTGGTGGCGGATGGCAAGTCCTCATCGCCCCTGCGAGGGGTCACAACACCAGTGGGTAATGGTGAATACTTCCCGGGTCACGCGGGTCCTCATCGCCCCTGCGAGGGGTCACAACGTGTACGGGGTGGTGTTCGCCGTACCGAAGGACGCCGTCCTCATCGTCCCTGCGAGGGGTCACAACATCAGCTTCTTCGTGCTGCCGTCCGAGGCGGCCCCTGCGAGGGGTCACAACGGCAGCGGTACGGGTACGGCGAGGAGGCGATGGCCGGGCCCTCATCGCCCCTGCGAGGGGGTAGCGCCGAGGTAAGCCCAAAAGCCGCCAGTTGTTGATCTTGGGGTTCGGTCCGAGGGTGCCCGTCACCCGTTCGGCCAAAGGTCGTTGGTGCTGATACTGACTGATCTCTGGGCCTGGGGCGGGACTTGCGACCTCGATCGAGCGGACCGCGTACCCGCGGTTCAAGCGGCTGATCACCGCGCATGAGCTGCATCTCTTCTTCGCGCCGACGCGGGAGGAGGCTGCGTGGGCCGCTGAGCGGATGGACTCCGACGGCCATCAGCTCGCGCTGTTGCTGGCGCTGAAGTCGTATCAGCGGATGGGCCGGTTCCCGAAGCCGGACGAGTATCCGGAGATGGTGGTCGACTTCGTCCGCCGTACGGTCGAGCTGCCGGAGGGCACGCTCCCGTTGCACGAGACGGGCCGCACTGCTGAGCGGCAGCGTACGGAGGTGCGCCAGCGGTTGGGGACGAAGTACCAGCAGTCCCAGGCACGGCAGATCGCTGAGGCGGCGATCCGTAAGGAGGCCGCGTCGAAGAACCGCCCCGCCGACCTGATCAATATCGCGCTGGAGAAGGTGGTAGCGGCCGGGCTGGAACTGCCGGCGTTCTCCACCTTCGACACGATGACCTCCACGATCCGCACAGAGGTGAACGCCTCGATCTGCTGCGGCATCCACGACCGGATGAGCCTCGCCGAGCAGGCGGGGATGCTGCGGCTGATGGAGGAGCGCGACAGCGACGGCACCACGCAGTTCAACCGGCTGAAGCAGACTGCCCAGGGCCCGAGCTGGTCGCACTTCAAGCGCCTGTTCACGCACCTGGAGTGGCTGGACGAGCTTGGCGACACCACGGTGTGGGTGGACGGCGTCGCGGCGCCGAAGGTCACTGACTTCGCCGGGGAAGCGGATGCGGCGGACGCCTCCGAACTGCGGGACTACGCGGCAATCAAGCGGATCGCGCTGCTGGCCTGCCTCGCCCACAAGGCACGGATGCGGGTGCGGGACGATCTGGCGACGATGTTCTGCAAGCGGGTCGCTATGAAGATCAAGAAGGCCAAGGAGGAGCTGGAGGAGATCCGGCTCGCCGAGCGGGAAATCGTCGAGGCCCTGATCGGGAACTACCGCACCGTGCTCAAGAACCTCGACGACGGTGGCCCCGCCCAGGAGGCGTTGGCGAAGGCCGCGGCGATGACCGCCGAGGCCGTGAAGGCTCTGGACGGGCTGGACGAGGCGGCGCCGGTGGAGGAGGTCGCCCGGCGCCTGGGCGGGGAGGTCTCCCCGGCCGTGCTCGCTCTGGCGAAGGCCCAGTTGGTGCAGGCCGGGGGGCCTGGGGGCGGTCACCAAGGCGGTGGAGGGCTTCGGCGGGTTCGCGGGGCAGTACGAGCAGATCGAGAAGGTCTCCGCGCATCACGGCAACTTCTGGGAGGTGCTGCTGTACGGGCAGCTTGGCCGGGACCGGTCGGTGATGTTCGACCTGGGGGAGAAGCTGGAGTTCACCACCACGTCCGAGGACGGGCGGGTGCTGGCTGCGCTCGCGCACGCGATGCGCAACGAGAGCGCCCGTGGCGAGTACATCAGCGCGCTCGGCGAGAACGGCAAGACCGTCGACATTTCCTTCGCCACGCAGAACTGGCGCAAAGCCGTGCTCGACAAGACGCGGCCGGGCCGGTTCGTCCGCAAGCACTTCGAGGCGATGGTCTTCACCCACCTCGCCGAGGAGCTGCGCACCGGGGACGTCGCGGTGGTCGGCTCGGAGGAGTACGCCGACTGGTCCGAGCAGCTGCTCGCGTGGGAGGACATCCAGGAGAAGCTGGCCGACTGCCTGGTGGAGGTCGGACTGTGCGAGGAGGGCGAGGCCGGTACTTTCGACGCGGCGTCCTTCCGCCGGCAGCCGGAGGACAAGCTGCGCGGCGCCGCGGCGGCGGCGGATGCCGGGTATCCGGACAACGAGGGCCTGGTCATCGACCCGGAGACCGGCATCCCGTCGCTGAAGCCGCACCGTTCCGAGGGGCAGCGGCCCTCGGCGAAGCGCTTGGAGCAGGAGGTCAAGGCCCGGATGTCGGAGCGCACGCTGATGGGGATCGTGGCCCGTACCGCGTACTGGGTGGAGTGGTGGCGCCGTTTCGGCCCGCCCTCGGGAAACGACCCGAAGCTGAAGGACCCGTTCGGCCGGTACGTGCTCACCACGTTCGTCAAGGGCACCAACATGGGCCCGTACGAGGCGGCCAAGCATATCCCCGGGGTGTCCGGGCACGAGCTGTCGTACGTGGCCAACCGGCACTTCTCCATCGCGCTGCTCAACGAGGCCGTCGCCGACCTGGTCAACGCGCATGCCCGCCTGGACATCTCCCAGGCGTGGGGCGGCGGTACCGCCGTGGCGGCGGACGGCACCCACATGGACACCTACCTCAACAACCTGCTCGCCGAGACGAGCGTGCGGTACGGAACTGGAGTAGGAGCGGGTTCCCCGGAGCTCTCCCTCGCCGCGTAGCCGCATCTCAGCAGGCCAACGACCACCTGCAGCCCGACCTCCAGCAATGCAGGATTCTGCCAGTTGTAGCAGGATTCCTGGAGAGATTCGTGTAATCTGCCGTGCTGTGGTGGATTCCAGGACACGCCTACTGTCCGTCGTACGGCCCGGCGCCGGCGGCGACGCGGACGGCCCTGCCGAGGAGCCGGTGCTGGAGCCGGGCCTGGCGGACGTCGTCACGCTGCAGCGGCGCCAGTCGGCCGCCCTCACCGACGGGGATGAGGAGTCGTTCTTCCTGGACACCGTCGCCGAGTACCAGTGGGCCCGGGACGCTGCCGGGCTGGCCGCGACGACGCTGGACCGTCTGGTCAAGCCGGTCATCGAGATCTGCCAGCACTACGACTTGGTGCCGTGGCGGCTCACTCCGCGGCAGGTCGACCGGTACTTCGCCGGGCCGGGCAAGCGCGGCCGGTCCACGGTCCGGCAGAAGATGAACCAGATCGACCACTACTTCGTGTTCCTCGAACAGCGCTATGCCGGAGAGATCGCCCGCCGGTTCGGGGCGGCCGTCGAGTCGCCCATCGACCCGTTCAACCGGCCGAAGCACCGCGGGGATTTCGGGTTGCGGGTGCCGCCGTCGCAACGGGCCACCCGGGAGTTCTTCGCCCGCTGGCGCAACTCGTTGGAGGACGCCCGCAAGCCCGTCATTGCCCGTCGCGACTACGTGATGGGCAAGCTCACCTACATCTCCGGTGTGCGGGCCGCCGAGCTGTGCGGCGTGTGCATGGGGGACGTGCACTGGGAGTCCGGCCAGTGGGGCCGTTTCCTCGTCAACGGCAAGGGCGCCCACGGCTCCGGTCCCCGGCAACGGGAGGCATACCTGTTCCAGGAGGGCCGTGACCTCCTGTGGTGGTACGTCGAGGAGGTCCGAGGTGAGTTCAGCGACGATCCGGACGACCCGAGGGCACCGTTGTTCCCCTCCGAGCGTCTGCCGTCGGCGGTCTTGGCGCTGAACATGCCGACGCCGGGCATCGCGGTGACCCCGTCGACCTTCCGCAAGGCACTGAAGACGGCCGGACAGCGGTTCCTCACCGGCCCGGTCACGCATCTACATCCCCACCTGCTGAGACATGCTGCGGCGACGCACAACTACGAGCGTGGGATGTCGCTGTGGGAGGTTCAGAAAATGCTCGGGCACGACCGGCCAACGACCACGGTGTCGTACCTTGCTACCGCCCACGCCGACCCGGAGACGGCGAGCTTGGCCGCCTCGGGGCGGGCGGTGCAGCGACTCGTGATGGACAAGGGGAATCTGCGGTGAAGTGGAATCTGCGCTGGGCGGCGGCCAAGCGGGACATCTGGCGGCCCAGCGACCTGCTGGCCGCGTTCCAACAGGTGGGCTTCAACCCGTCGTTGAGCAAGGTCGCCGCTTTGTGGGGCGGCAAGCCGATCTCGGTGCGGCTGGACGACCTGGACAAGATGTGCGCCGCGCTGAACTGCACGGTCGCCGAACTGCTGGAGGCCGAGCCGCTGGCCGCCGCCGACGGAGGAGAGCGGGAGACCGGCAAGAAGGCGGTCGGGGCCGAGGACGAAGCGGACCGGCCGGTCCGGCCGATCCCACGCAAGAGCCAGGGCCGCTCGCGCCGGTCGCTGCCGCCGAACTGACGCCGTGGCGCGGCGACGGAAGGCATGGCCCGTCGGGCAGTGCCGGGTCTGCCTGGGCTGGGGCGAGAAACCGCAGTACGCCGACTGCGTCGCCTGCTCGTCCTGGCGGCATCTGCATCCCGGGCAGGCACCCTGCCGCCGCTGCGGGCATGCCGGCCATCTCAACACCGACGGGCTGTGCCGTCTGTGTCTGCAGGTCATCCGGACCTTCGACGCAGAATGGATCGCCGATCCTGTCGCCGGGCAGCCGTGTCAGCTTGCGCTGATCCTGCCCGGCGTCCGTCTGCCGAGGTCGCAACCGATCGACCGCCCGCTGAAGGGCCGGCCGCGTGACGCGAGCCGTCCGCGGTCCTGGCTGGATCGTCAGCGGATCGCGTCGGCCGAGCCGAGCGACGACCCGCGCGTGTGTCCGCCGGCCGTACGCGGTCAGCTCCTCCTGTTCCGCCCTCGTCGACAACTCGCCCAGGATCATGTCCGGCGCATCCGCGGCCGGAACCTCGCCGACTACGACCGCCTGCAGACCATCGCCACCGCCCAGGCCGTCGAGCAGGGGTTCAGCAAGGCGTGGTGGCGGGCGGCCTGCTGGATGCTCCGGCTGGCCCTGGCCGTCCGCGACTCCGATGGCGAGGACCTGGTTGCCGAGGATGCCCTCGACGATCTGCCGCGCAGCCAGAGCGCCGCCGCCGACATCCTGCGCGAGGCCGGCCTTCTTCGTCCCCGCCTCCGTCGTCGGCCCGTCGTCCCGCCCAAGCCGCACCGCAGCTGCCGGCACTGCGACTGCTGGGGCTTCCGTTCCGTCTGCTCGGGCTGCAGCAGCTGGAACGCCTGGCCGGACAGGCACCCGGTCGGTGACTGCAGACGCTGCGGACGCCGAAGCGTCCCGCTGCTGAACGGCATCTGCCGGGCCTGCTGCCTCCACGTCGACCAGCACGGCCCCCAAGCACGAGAAGAGACATGGACCCAGCTGTGGTTCGGCGCTGACCTCGCTCCCAGGCTCGCGATCCGCCCCGGGGCGCTCGGCTATGACGCAACGCACCACAAGGCCCGGAAACGAGCCGTCGCGGCACGACCGCCCGCACTACCCATCTCACCGAACCTGGTCGACCCGGCCCAGACCGCGCTTTTCGACGCCCGGCGCGACTGGACCTGCATCGCCGTCGGGGAACTCAACCGTCTGCCCTCCCTCACTCCCGCTGCCCAGGCCCTGCTCGACGACTTCCGGCACCACGCGAAACAGCAGGGCTGGGACGAACAGGTACGACGTCTCGCCACCCGCAGCCTGCGCATCCTGCTGGCCCGCCTCGGCGCCGACGCCCCCATCCACGAGGCCGACATTCGGTCCCTGCCCGCCGGCCGGCCCGGCACCAGCGCACGCCGGATCCTGCAGTTCCTCACCCGCCGCGGCTTGGTCGTCCCCGACCCCGCCCGCCAAGTCGACATCCACCAGCGGGCCATCGACCAACGCATCCAGACCTTCCCCGAGAACATCGCGGATGAGCTCCGCAGCTGGGTACTGGTCCTGCGTGGCGAAGGCCGCCGCGAACACCCCGCGATGCCGTTGGAGACGATCCGCAAGTACCTCGGCTACCTCCACCCGGTCCTGACCGAATGGGCCACCCGCGTCACCAGCCTGCGTGAGATCACCAAGGACGACGTCCGGGACGCCCTCGCCCAGCGGCCCGGCCCGACGGGCCGGGATCTCCTCAGCGCTCTGCGCAGCCTCTTCCAGGCCCTCAAGCAGGAACAGCTGATCTTCCGCGACCCCACCCGCGGCGTCTCGCTGTCCGCCCCCGAACGCCTGCCGGTGCCCATCCCCACCGACCGGCTCCTTGGCCTGGTCGACCGGGCGGGCACCCCCATGACGAAGTTCGTGGTCGCGGCCGTCGCTATCCACGGCCTCGGCCGACGTGAGACCCGCTACCTCCTGCTGGCCGATCTCGACCTTGCTCGCGGCCGTCTGACAGTCCGGCGAGACCTGCGGCACACTGTCTACCTCGACGAACTCACCCATGCCCTCGCGGCCGACTGGATCCGCGACCGCTACCGCCGCTGGCCTCTGACGGCCAACCCCTACCTCCTGGTCAGTCAGCAGACCGTCGCCGACGACCGGCTCCCGCCCGTGTCCGCCATGGTCATGAACGACATCTTCCGGCCCCTGGGCCTGAGCCCTTCCAAGCTCCGCCAGGACCGCATCCTCGACGAAGCCCGCCACACCGCCGACCCCGTCCACCTCATGCGCGTCTTCGGCATTGCCGCCGAGACCGCGATGAAGTACATCTACGCCGCCCACCCCGAACGCCGATCCACCATCTGGCGGTAAGCCAACCAGGGTCTCGTAAATCCCTTTCGCCTCATCTGCCAGCCCCCGACACTAGAGAGCTGAAGCCCCTACGAAAGGATGTCGCGTCGATGGCGAAGACTCTGCACCCCATGTGGCCGCCCGCAAACGTCGAAGCCGTGTGCAGGGTCCTGGCCAGTACGGACCGGCCGGGGCTGAGCGGCTCGGAGATCAGCAAGTTGCTGGCGATGCGCGGGGTTGCGGACGTCAACCCGACCGCCAACAAGCGCGATCGGCTCTGGGCAGCCCTGATGACCAAGCAGCAGGCCAACCAGGCCAGCAACTGCATCATCCGGTTCATCAACGACGCGATGGCACCCGGGCGCTTTGTCCACGACTCGGCTCGCTTCGCCGCGCTCAAGGACGCGCTCAACGAGCCGCTGGCTCTCATGGCTCTGCGCGTCAATGACCAGGGTGAAGTCGCCCGAGCAACGGGTGCAAGCACCCTCGACGAGGTCGCCAAGCTGGCTGGCCGCTTGCGTACCGAGCTCAACCGCCGAGGCATTCATCCGGAAATTGTGAAGTACTGCGAGGAGGAAATCCTGCGCAAGTCCCTCTTCCACGCAGTGTTCGAGGCGACCAAGGGCGTGGCCGAGCGCCTCCGTCAAATGTCCAAGTCGAATCTCGATGGTTCCAAGCTCGTCGACTTCTGCTTCAGTACCAAGAATCCGCCGCCGGTGGTCCGCATCAACAACTTCATCACTGAAACCGAGATCAGCGAGCACACGGGGTTCGCCAACCTACTCAGGGGTGTTTTCGGCACCTTCCGGAACCCACCAGCACACACCCCCCGGGCCGCCGCCGGCTGGACTATCTCCGAGCCCGATGCCCTCGATCTGTTCGCCATGCTCTCCTTCATGCACCGGCGGCTTGACGGCGCCACTGTGTGACGGCAGCCGTGACCCGTTGCCCTCGAAGCCGCCAATAACCTGAACTCGTCCACCAGTCGTGCCACTGTGGTCAATAGGGAGCGGGTTCGGGTGCAATTTGCGCGCAGAATCCGCGAACCCGCGCGCTTCCAAGGCGGGCGGGATCGCCTACCATCACATCTCGGACACCTATATCGCGCTGTTCACGCACTTCATCCCGTGCGGGGTGTGGGAGGCCGTCTACATCATCGAGGGCCTCCTCAAGAACACCTCCGAGGTCAAGCCGACAACCGTGCACGCCGACACCCAGGGCCAGAGCGTGCCGGTTTTCGCCTTGGCGCATCTGCTGGGCTTCGATCTGATGCCCAGGATCAGGAACTGGAAGGGCCTGACCTTCTATCGCCCGTCCAAGCAGAGCGAGTACGTGCACATCGACTCCCTGTTCGGGGAGGCGGGTAAGAACGTCATCGACTGGGATCTGATCGAGTCCCAGTTCCGGCACCTGATGCGGGTCGCTGTCTCCGTGCGTGAGGGCGCCATCTCCTCGTCGACGCTGCTGAAGCGGCTGCGGTCGGGCTCGCACAAGAACTCCACCTACACCGCGTTCCGTGAGGTCGGCCGTGTGATCCGCACGGTGCAGCTGCTGCGCTACCTCTCGGACGCGCCGCTTCGCCGGCGGGTGACCGCGGCGACGAACAAGGTGAGTCGTTCAACCGGTTCTCCCAGTGGGTCGGCTTCGGTAACCAGGGGGTCCTCGCCGACAACGACCCCATCGAGCAGGAGAAGGCGATGAAGTTCAACGCCCTGCTCACGAACGCGGTGATCTTCCACAACGCCCTGGACATCGCGGAGATCGTCCGCCAGCTCCTGGAAGAGGGCTGGGAGATCGACCCAGAGGACTTGGCGCATATCTCGCCGTACCTGACCGAGCACATCAAACGGTTCGGCGAGTACTCCACCCATGAACTCGGCATCCAGCCCGAGGCGTACGACCCGAAACTCAACGTCGACTTCACCCAGCTCCGCGACCAGGACCTGCGCGCCGAAGGCTTCGGGACCGCAGCCTGACCGGGCGAGACCGGGTGGCAGTGCGGTCAGGCCGAGTTCCCGGGCACGTGTGGGTCGTTGAGCAGCTCATGGGACGGGACAAGGCGAACAAACCGCGCAGACAGCGGGATCTGGTCCCGCTTTCGGAGGGACATGTCGAGGCGGTGCCTGGGGTGACGGTGACCTTGACTGGCCGCACACGGTCACACCGGCCGCGGCGCACGAGCGGATAGCGAAAGCCCCAACGCGCTCGGCGACTACGTATGGACCGGCTCGCAGTGGCAGGTCGGGTGCCCCGGGGCATACGCACGCACGGGTAACGGAGGTCCCGTCGATGGCCGAGGCGCTACGCATGGCACTGGTCGTGGCCGACCGGATGTTCTCGCCCGGCATCGCCTTGCTGCACACGGTGGCAGGACGCGAAGGCGTGGAGGCCCACCTCCCTTGTTGGCTGTACCGATGGTCCCCACGGCCATGATCGACCTCCCTCATCCGACCTCAAAGACCGCGTTTCATGGCGCGGGTGGAGAAGCCCAGCCCGATGGTGGCGATCACCGTTGCGGCGAGGGCGCCGTGAAGCACGGAGGTGTCGAGGAAGTCGCCGGCGAACAGGGCACGGGCGGCGTCGACGATGTACGTGATGGGGTTGATCATGGCGGCCGTGCTCAGCCAGCCGGGTGCGGTTTCGACCGGCAGGAGGATGCCGGAGAGCAGCATGATCGGGAAGATCAGCATCTGGGTGACCATCCAGAACAGGTTGCCGCTGGGCCGTGAGGCGATGGCCAGGATGTAGGACAGGGCGCTGAGTCCGACCGCCATGACGATGAGCAGCACCATGGCGGCCAGGGCGCCGGTCAGGTGGAGTTTCATGCCCAGCGGGATGGCGATGGTGGTGATGAGAATCGCTTGGACGAACAGGGTGGTGGTGTCCTTGGCGGTGCGTCCGAGGATGAGCGAGGTGCGGCTGACGGGGGTGACGAGGAAGCGTTCCATCTGTCCCCCGGTCAGTTCGCTGAGCATGCTGTGACCGGCCGAGAGCGGCCCCATGAGGCACATCATCACGATGATGCCGGGGACGAACCACTGCCAGACGTCGCCGGCACCGGCCCCGAGATCGGCTTCGGTGCCGACGAGCATCGAGCCGAACAGGAGGAGGAACAGCAAAGGCTGCCCCATGGCGAGGACGATGCTGATTGGGGAGCGAAGCTCGGGCGTGATTTCGCGGGAGAAGACCGTGGCGGTGTCGTGGAGGAGCTTAGGCATGGGTGGCTCCGATCGGCTCGGCGCTGGTGGTCTCGTAGGCGTGGCCGGTTTCTTCGAGCCTGCGGCCGGTGAGGTTGATGAAGACGTCGTCGAGGGACGGTCGGCGCATGCAGGCGTGCGTGACCGTGATCGCGTCGTGGTGCAGCAGCCGCAGGTAGGCAGGTAGGGCGGTGTCAACATCGGTGATCCGCACGTGCACTGTCTGCCCTTCGGCCGTGACCTCGGAGACGCCGGCCATCTGACCGGCCACGCGTGCGGCGGCACGTGCCGAGTCGGTATCCGGCGTCGTGATGTGCATCCAGTCGCCGGCCAGGTCGGCCTTGAGAGCGGCCGCGGTGCCGTTGGCGATGACCCGCCCTTGGTCGATGATGACAATCCGCTCGGCCATCTGGTCGGCTTCGTCGAGGTAGTGGGTGGTCAGCAGGATCGTGATGCCGTGCTCGCGGCGCAGGCGTTGGATCTGATCCCAGAGGCCAGCGCGGCTGTGGGGATCGAGGCCCGTGGTGGGTTCGTCGAGGAAGAGCACGCTCGGGTTGTGTATGAGCCCGAGGGCGATGTCCACGCGCCGTCGCTGCCCGCCCGAGAAGCTGCCGGGGACGCGGGCGGCAAGATCGCTGATGCCCAGGATCTCCAGAACCTCGTCGGCCCGGCGCCGCGCATCACGAAGCCGGAGCCCGTAGCAGCGCCCCTGGGTGATGAGCTCCTCGCGGATGCGGTGGTTTTCCCCGCAGGCGTTCTTCTGTCCCACGTAGCCGATCGCCTTACGCACCCGGCCCGGTTCGCGCGCCGCGTCAAAGCCCGCGATGTGCACGCGGCCCGCAGTGGGCGGCAGCAGCGTGGTCAGCATCCGCAAGGTGGTGGACTTGCCCGCACCGTTCGGCCCGAGCAGCGCCAGCAGCTCACCGGCCGCGACGTCAAAGCTGACATCGCGCACCGCCTCGATCGTCCCCTTGCCCACCTTGAAGGTCCGACGCAGACCCTCGGCCCGGATCATCTTCTCTCCACTCATAATGCGGACTGTAAAGCACCCTGAATGGAACTTCAAACTTCCATCGGCGAGGTGCAGAAATCCTTTACGGGTGTAACTGATACCATTGAGCCATGAGTGCGAAGCAGACCTCCAGTGCCCGGAATCGAACTGAACGGGCCATTATGACTGCCTCGGTGCATGTTTGGGCGCGCGACCGGGCAGCCACGTTGCCCCAGGTCGCCGAGGCCGCGGAAGTCGGCCGCACGACCCTGCACCGCTACTTCCCAGAACGCGACGGTCTGCTGCGCGCTGCCACCGAGCACGCCCTGGAAGCCATCGGTGGCGCCATCGCCGAAGCGGACCCCGACAAAGGACACCCGCTGGATGCCATGCGCCGTGTGATCGCGGCCCTGGCCTCGGCCAGCGATGCGATCATGTTCGTCTTCGGCGACCAGTCCCTGGTGCGCGATGTCGCCCCCACCCCCGAGCCCGACCTTCCGACACCGCACGACCCGGTGATCGACCTCATCCGCCGCGGGCAGGCCGAGGGCGTCTTCGACGACCAGCTCCCCGCCGAATGGATCCAGCAAGTCCTTTGGGGAGTGACCTACACCGCCTTCGAACAGGTCGAACGGGGCACCCTCGCCAAGTTCGACGTCACCGCGACCGTGACCCGCACACTGGAACAGGGGATCACCGCCACGGCCGGTGCACGTCCGGGATCGGGCCGGAAGCCATGACCGGCACAACCGCCGAGGCAGGCTGGAGTGTCGACTTCTGGCTCGACCCGGCCTGCCCGCTCACCCGCCACACCGCACGCTGGATCGCCCAGGTCGCCGACCAGGTAGTGCTCCAGGTGCGCTGGCGGGTGATGAGCTTGGCGGTGCTCAACGAGCATCGCGACGACGACCCCGAAGGCGACCCGCACGGCTACCTGTGGATTCCCGCCCGCATCGCGGCGGCCGTCCAGACCGAGCACGGACATACCGCACTCGGCACGTTCTACGCCGCACTGTGGACCGAGCCTGACGGCACCGCGCGCGAATGGATCGGCGACATCGACGAAGCCCTGCACCGCAGCGGCCTGCCCACCGCGCTCACCGAGGCCGGTACCGCCACCGACTACGACCAGGCACTGCGCGCCTCGCACCACGCCGGCGTCGACCAAATCGATGCCCAGATCGGCACCCCCGTCTTGGCCATCACCACACCCGACGGCACCCAACGAGCAATTTTCGGCCCCGTCCTCAACGCCACCCCTGCGCGAGCAGACGCCATCCGCCTCTGGGAAGCCACCCTACTGATGGCCAGCGTCTCGACATTCCGCGAACTCAAGGCGTGACACCCCGGTCATCGCGGTTCACCGCCACCCCGGCTCAGGTGTCGACGACACTCCGCCCCGGCCCCTCCAGCTGTGTGGCAAAGAGGACGCGGAGCGACTCCGGCCTCGATGCCTGGTCATCAACACCCCGCGCCGTCCGGGCCGACGCCGCGCCTGCCGTCATTCGAACGAATGACGGCAGGCGCGGCGAGCATCCAATGAACCCGGACATTCCGGGGTCTCGCGGCGGCACGGATCCAATCAGAATCAATGACCGCTGATGACAGGGTTTGATGACAGCTAGGGTCTAATGGGCCCACAGGAACGGGGAACGGCATGGCCAATCTGGTCTACAAGCGGGTGTCGACCGACCAGCAGTCGACCGCCCGTCAGAACCTCGTCCTCGCCGAGGCCGGGATCGAGGACCCGGTGACGTTCGAGGAGGAGGCTGGCACCTCCAGCCGCCTTCACCCGCTCCAGCGCCCGAAGTTCGGCGAGTTGCTCGCGTACGCGGGACCAGGCGACGCCGTGCACATCTCGGAGATGTTCCGCCTCGTGCGCGGTACCCAGCACGTCCTCGATGTGCTCGACGTTCTGCACCGCAACTGTCTCGCCCTGCGCATCCACGACGGCGCGTTCTCCGCGATGGACCTCACCGCCCGCCACCCGCGCACCGGAGAACTGCTGTCCACCGTGAAGTTCATGGTGCAGACCCTCGCGGCCGTCGGCGAACTACAACGTGACCTCCAGCGCGAGCTGACCTACGACGGGCTGCGGGCCGCCGAGGCCAAGGGCAACAAGGGCGGACGCCGCCCTGCCATCAAGACCGAGAAGACCGACGCCGTCCGCACCAGGTACCTGGAGGGCCGGTCCATCGCCGCCCTGGCCCGCGAGCACGACGTCAGCCGCGGTGCCATCCGCACGGCCGTCGCCGACCTCATGCCCGAACACGTCGTAGCCGACGATGGCACCCCGACCCCGGAGCTGCCGATCGCCCTCGACATGCCGGGCAAGGTCGCCGACTTCCTCCGCGCGACCGAACTGGACGACGCCGAGCGGGCTGCGCTCGACCAGGGCGTGACCGTACGACGAGGCCAGGGTTACACGCTGCGCGTCACTGCCGTGCCCGCGGTCCACCGCCAACTCCTCGCCCGCTGCCAGCCCCTCGACGGCACTCATGGCACCCCGGCGATCCCGGCACAGCGCAAGGCCCGCCGCGAGTACGAGAACCGCGTCAGCGCACTTCCGGCTGCCAGCCTGCGTTGAGCGGACCGAGCACTACACCCGCCAAGATCAAGTACTGGCGGCTTTTGGGTTTACCTCGGCGCTACCCCTGCGAGGGGTCACAACGCCCGCTGGCGGTCCTCATCCTCCTGGCGCTCACGGCGCCCTCATCGCCCCTGCGAGGGGTCACAACACGACGCGTGCCGCCGGGCCCACAACGTACGGACCGCGCCCTCATCGCCCCTGCGAGGGGTCACAACACCATGGCCTGGCCGAGGGTGGCCCGGTCTCCTGCGGGTCCTCATCGCCCCTGCGAGGGGTCCCAGGAGTTCTCGCCGAAAAAACAACGCTAAGGACTGATCCCCAGGTCAGGCTGTGGGATCCAGAGTGGCTGTGGCGGGACTGTAAAACGATCGGCTCTGTCTCACATTCGGTGGTGACTCTGCGTGGTGAGTGTCGTTGACATCGATGTGATGGATGTCAACCAGCTTGCGCAGATGGTATTTGCGGGGATATCTCCGCTGGTCATTGAGGATGTGGTCGACGAGGGCGAGCGGGTCGTGGTGAGGGCGCGGACTCCGCAGAAGACCGCGCCCTGCCCCGTGTGCGGGGCCTCGTCGGGGCGCGTTCACGGGTATCACTGGCAGACCGTGGCCGACGTACCGGTCGACGGCCGACGAGTGGTGGTCCGTGTACGGGTGCGGCGTCTGGTCTGTCCGACACACGGCTGCCGTCACACCTTCCGCGAGCAGGTGCCCGGGGTGCTGGAGCGTTATCAGCGACGCACCACCCGCCTGACCGCGCAGGTCAAGGCGGTAGTCAAGGAGTTAGCGGGCCGGGCAGGGACGCGCGTACTGGCGATACTCGCGGTAGGCCTGTCGCGTCACACGGCTCTGCGGGCCCTGTTGCGGATTCCGTTGCCCACGGGACGGGCGCCCCGCGTGATCGGCGTCGACGATTTCGCTCTGCGCCGGCGGCACCGCTATGCCACCGTGGTGATCGACGCCGAGACCCATGAGCGGATCGACGTGCTGCCCGACCGCACGGCTGACACTCTGGAAGCCTGGCTGCGCGAACATCGGAGCGTCGAGATCGTGTGCCGTGACGGCTCGGCGACCTACGCCGAGGCCATCCGCCGCGCTCTGCCCGATGCAGTGCAGGTCGGTGACCGCCGGCATTTATGGCACAACCTGTGCGAAGCCGCCCTGAGCGAGATCAAGGCGCACAGCACCTGCTGGGCCACCGTGCTGGAGGCGCCCCTGTATGACGGGCCCCGCGCACGGACCACCCTGGAGCGCTGGCACCAGATTCACGACCTCCTCGACCAGGGCGTGGGTCTCCTCGAGTGCGGCCGCCGTCTGCATCTGGCCCTGAATACCGTCAAACGCTATGCCCGAGCCGACCGGCCCGAGCGGATGCTCCGCGTCCCGAAATACCGCGCCAGCCTCGTCGATCCCTACCGCGAGCACCTGCGCAAACGCCGGGCTGACGACCCCGCCGTCCCCGTCCAGCACCTCTTCGGAGAGATCAAGGCCCTTGGCTTCACGGGCTGCCTCAACCTCCTGCACAAGTACATCAACCAAGGGCGCGCGGACGCCGACCGCAGCCATATCTCCGCACGCAGACTCGCCCGGATGCTCCTCACCAGGCCCGACAACCTCAAGGCCGAGCACCACGACCTCCTGGCCCGGCTCACCGCCGCCTGCCCCGAGTTGACCCAACTGGCAACCCACATCCGGACCTTCGCTCTACTTCTGAAGCCTCAGCCAGAAAACGCCGATGCACTCGACCGATGGGTCGCCCAGGTCCGCGCGGCCGATCTGCCGTATCTGCACGCCTTCACCCGCGCTCTCGAGCGAGACCGCGACGCTGTGATCGCCGCATTCACACTCCCGTACAGCAACGGCCCGACCGAGGGCGTCAACACCAAGACCAAGCGGATTGCCCGCCAGATGCACGGACGAGCAGGCTTCACCCTCCTTCGCCACCGCATCCTCCTCGGATAACACCACGCAGAGTCACCACCGAATGTGAGACAGAGCCGAACGTTTTACAGTCCCCGGTGGGATCGGACAGGATTCTGCGGTGGCCGAGGCCCTCGGTGATGACCAGACGGGCCTGTCCGCCGAACACCTCCGCCATCCGCCGGGCCTGGCCGACACCGGCCACCCGGTCCCGCTCGTCGTGGAACACCAGGATCGGCGCGGTGATCCGCTCGGGCTCGTACGTGGTGGAAAAGCGCCGCCAGATGTCCCGCTCCTGGGGGAAGAGCCGCTGCTCCATGCGCCCGCGCAGTTCCTCGCGTACCCGCCGCCGCAGCGCCAGTTGCCCGCAGAACCCGTCGAAGAGATGGCTGAACTCACCGACCTGGCTGATCGCGACGAACCTCCGCGCCCGCACTCCGCAGCGCAGCGCGAGCACGGAGGCCATGACGCCCACGGAATGTCCGACCACCGCCTCGAAGTCACCGTACTCGTCGGCCAGATGCCGGATCACGTCGCGGAAGGCCAGCACGGTGGTGGTGGCGCCGGTCGCGTCACCGTGGGCGGGCGCGTCATAGGCGACGGGGCTGTACCCGGCCTCCAGCAACCCCGGTACGAAGTGCTCGAAGCACGTGCCGCGCGACTGCCACCCGTGCGCGAGCAGCACGGGCCGCTCACCGCTGCCCCACCGGTAGGTGACCGCCGTCTCGCCGTCGATCCGGACCCTGGCGGTGTGCGCCCGCTCCAGCAGGGCCCGTTCCCCGTCCCCGGGCCTGGCCCGCCGCAGCGGGAGACGGAAGACCCGGTACGCGGCCTCCCCGGCCAGCCACGGGCTGACCAGGGAAACGGCGTTGAGCGCCCTGCCGGTGAGGGCTGTGGCCTGGTTCATGTCCGTCCTGCTGGTCTCGGTCACGGCTCCGGCCCGGGGCCTTCTGGCCCCTGCCGGACTGATATGGGCGCGCACGGGACGCCCGCCCGGTCAGTGGCGGCCCCGCCCGGCCCTCCTGCGGGTCGTGCGGGCGACGGTGAAGGCGAGTTCGGCCAGTTCGTCGCGCTGCCAGCCAAGAGCCCCGGCCGCGTTCATGCCGTCGCCCTCGTTGTTGTGCGCCAGTTCCACCGAGTACAGATCGACGGCGCCACGCCGCAGCAGCCGCTCGCGCAGCTCCTCGCGCGGCACATCGGTGAGGTGCCGGTGCGAGACCGTGAGCGGCCCGTAGGCGTGCGACCACTCGGGCTCCAGCAGGTGCAGCACCTGCGTCTGACGGTCGGCCGCGACCGCGGTCTGGGTCTCGCGGTAGGTACGGATGACGGAGTGACCGCCGTCGACCAGCCGGAAGACGCTGACGTTGCCGGCGGGCCGCCTGCCGTACAGCACCGCCTGCTGCACCAGCGTGGGCACGATGTCGGGGACCAGGGCACCGGCCCCGTCCCCGACGAACGCCAGGACGTTGTCGTCGCGCGTCACGGCCACCGCGGGCACCGCCTGCAGCGCGTCGCCCATCAGGGCCCGCCCGTACCAGCCGGAGAAGCCCGGTCCGGTACGCGGCAGGTTCCGCACGGCGGAGATGCCGCCGCGCCCCACCTCGTACAGCCCGGTATAGGTGTAGCCGTGACCGGTGATCAGCTCGTCGAGCAGTTCACCGAGCTGATGGAAGAAGTAGTTCGGGCTCATCGGCCTCAGCGGCAGCCGGTGCAGCACATCGGAGGCGCTGTCCCGGGTCGCTTCGATCGCCCTGCGGCGGCCCTCCAGCACCTGCGGATCGACCGCCAGGCGCTCTCGCAGCGCCCGCAGGAATCCCTTGGCGTCGCCGACCACCGGGTGATCGGTGAACGGCGCGATGTGTCCGGGAGTGTCGGTGACCTGCACGACGCGCAGCCGGCGCTCCAGGGCGTCCGGCGGGAACGGCGTCGACAGCTCCGTGATCCGGCTCTTGAGGAAGAACAGCGCCTGGTCCGCCCGGCCGCGCAGCCGTCCCTCGTGATGCAGGAACGCGTGCACCCGCGCCGAGCAGCCCATCATCCCCAGAGTGCCCAGATAGTTCGGCACGGGCGCGCCCGCGTGATAGCGGCTCACCGTGCCGGGCCGGGTCAGCGAGTCGGCGAGCGCGATCCCGGCCGACCGGGCGAGGGAAAGGGTGAGCGTGCGCTCCTCCTCGTCGAGCCGGCCGCACTGCCACAGCAACCGGGCGGGTTCCTCGTTGACCAGCCGCACCACGGGAGTGAGGGCACTCTCGGTGACCTGGACACGGTTCGTGGGGGGAGCGCCGGGTGCCGCTGGTTCCTCTCCGGTGGCGGACGCGTTCAGCACGGTGTGGGTGGCCAGCAGGACGACCGGGCCCTCATCGGCGTCGTACGCCTCCCGGGCCGCCGCGAGGTCCTCGGGGAGCCGGGCCGGATCGTCCAGATGGAGCGTGACCAGACGGCGGGCCCGCAGCACCTCACGGGAGTCACCGTCCTGGTCGATCGTGCCCTGGAACGGGAACCAGCCGCCCGGGTCCGGCTCACCGCAGACGATGAAGCCACGGGCCCGGGACTCGCGTAAGTTGGCCAGCGTGCCCTTGAACTCGTCGACCATGCCGTTGGTGACGACAATGAGGAACGGCGCCTCGTCGAGCTGCCAGCGCGCCAACGCCCCACAGGCCAGGCCGTGTTCGGATGGGCCCCGCAGCACCGGGTTGCCGGAGCGTTCCGCGGTCCGCTCCAGCTCACCGATGAGGCCGGTCATGATGGAGCCGGTGTAGTAGTGCAGCCCCCAGGTGTCGCCGGCGCGCGCGGTCAGGAACGAGTGCAGCCACTGGGCGAGCACGCGCCGGGGCACGGACCCGGCACGGATGACCTGGGCGACGTGCCGGTACTGCACCTGGTCCGTGAACGCGCAGATGACATCCGCGGCCAGCAGCCAGGACCGGTCGGGCACCTGCTTGAGCGTGTACGGCCGTCCGAGCCGGGCCGGTGACCGCCCGAGCCGGTCGTACACATGCACGCTGTACGCCGAATCGTGGGCGATCACCTCACGGGGCAGCGCCGCGAAGAACCCGGCGAGCGCCGGCTGGACCGTGTCCGCGAACGGGTCCGTGTCCAGCCCGGCGGACGGCGCGTCCACCAGCAGCAGCGCGAGGGCAAGTGCCGGAGAACCGGCCGCAACGCCGCGTACCGCCTCCGCCGCCTCGGCGAGCGTGTCCGCGCTCACCACCGTGACCTCGTCGTCCACCAACGCCCGGGCCAGGAAGCGGTGCGCACGCCGGACCGTCTCCTGATAGACGTCCGGCCGGTCGTCATGGACCGGAGTCTCCGGGGCTCCCGGGCCGTCGGTGGCATCGGCCAACGCGGTACGCACCGCGTCGTGGAACCCGGGACGCGCACCGACACTGACCACCAACAACCGCTCCCCGGCGGCGGACTCCGGCCACGCAGCCGTGGCCGGGACGGTGGTGGAGGTGTCCGACGTGGTCACCGGGTCTCCCCGTCGACCGGTGCAGCCGGGCGGGCAGGCACCGCCTCGATGACGCGCTCGGCCCGGTCGGAGCGCGTCCTGGGGCTGTGCACGGCGCGGACATCGAAACCGGCGTCTTCGAGCAGGCCCCGGTACTCGGTCTCCGACCGGTCCCAGCCCTGGAGCATCACCAGCATCAGCAGATCGATCAGCCGTTCCTGGACCGCCTGCTGGGACAGCTCGGCGCCCTCGGGCACCGGAGCCTCCAGACGTTCCACGACGAGCAGCCGGCCATGGTCCGGCATCGCCTCGCGGACCCGGCGCAGGATCTGCCCGGCCCGCTCGTCGTCCCAGTTGTGCAGCACACGGGAAAGGACGTAGACATCGCCGCCCGCGGGCAGCGGGTCGAAGAAGCTGCCCTCCACCAGATCGATCCGGTCGGCGAGGCCCAACGCGGCCAGCCGTTCGCGGGCCGGGCCGACCGCCTCCGGCAGTTCGGCCAGCACACCGCGCATCTCCGGGTGGCGTGGCAGCAGCTTGGCGAGCAGGTTGCCCTCGCCGCCACCGACGTCCACCAGCGTGGCGGCACCGCTCAGGTCCACCTTGTCCAGCGCGGGCGGCACCGGGGCGGTACCCATCGCGGCGGTGAACTCGGCGGCCACCTCGGGCCGGTCGGCGAGATAGTCGTAGAACGGCAGCCCGTACAGCGCGTCGAAGGCGGGAAGTCCGGTACGCAGGGAATCCATGATCCCACCGAAGGACCGGTGCACCTCTTCACCGAACAACAGCGCGGCAGGACGGCTGGAACGCACGGTGTCGCCGCACAGCAGCCTGCCGGTGGGCGTCAACGCGACGACCCCGGGCCCGGGTTCACTCAGCAGGCCGACCGCGGTCAGCACACGCACCAGGCGGCGGAACGCACGGACGTCGGCGCCGGTCGCCGCGGCGAGCTCATCGGCCGGGCGGGGGCCTTCGGCCAGCAGGTCCGGTACCCCCAGCTTGGTCAGGGCGTAGCACGCCTGGGCCGGCCAGCCGCCGGTCAGGATGGCGAGGAGGGCGATCCGGTCCCGCACGGAGGGCGCGGCCGTCCGGTCGAAGGTTGTTGTCATGCCACACCATTCCTCACGCCGGTCCGGTCCAGGTACGCGCCGATGGCGCGGATCGCCTCTGCGGCCGCGATGGCGTGGCCACGCCGGTTCGCGTGCCTGCCGTCGGCGCTGAGCAGACCGCCCTCACCGGCGACGGGGTGCTCGAAGAGGTCGATGTGGATGGTGTCCAGTTCGCGGGCGAGCCTTCCCGTCTCCTCCGACAACGCACGCAGCCGCTGCCCGAACCGGTCCCGCACGGAGGCGGGCATCCGCGGGTCTCGCGAGCCGTCGATCATGCTGACGGTGACGACGGTGCAGCCGCTCTCCGCGAGCGCGGTGACGATCGCGCGCAGCTCGGCGCCGACGCGCTCCGGGTCGAAGCCGGTGACGAGGGTGTCGTAGCCGCCGCACGCGACCAGGGCGAGGTCCGGGCGGAAGTCCAGCGCCTTGGCCAGCTGGGTCGACCGGACGAGGGCCGCGCGGGTGTTGCGCCGGCCCATGTTCCGGTACGCCATGCCGGAGGCGTGCTGCTGGAGGGTGGCGGCCAGCCGGTCGGCCCACGGCTGGTCGAGGTAGCCCGGTACGGGATCGCCGAGGCCCTCCGCCACGCTGTCCCCGAACGCCACGAACCGCCTCCAGGGGTGCCCGGCCAGCAGCCGGTCCGCCTCCCCTTCTTCCAGGCAGTACGGATCGACGCGCTCCGCACGTGCGCTGTCACTGTCGTCGGGCATCACGTGTGCCGCAGTCCCTTCTTGCGTTCGAGCCGGGAGGTCGCGCACCGAGGGGGGCGACACGGTCGTTCACATCATTTCTCAACACCGCCCAACAATCAATACGATCGGCCGTGCTAATATCTCAGCCGCCCACCTGCACCACCGGAAGGGCCCGGAGCAAGGGAGATCGATCCGACATGCCCACACCCATCGAATCCCCGTCGGCCGCCCCGGGGCCCGAGAAGAGCGGCCGTACCGCCGTGGTGGTGAGCCTCGCCGCCGCCGCGATGGTCGTGTCCATGATGCAGACCCTGCTGGTGCCGATCCTGGGCGTCATCCAGTCGGCACTGCACACCTCTGCCTCCGCCGTGAGCTGGGCGAACACCGCCACACTGCTCTCGGCGGCCGTCTTCACCCCGCTGCTGAGCCGCCTGGGCGATCAGCACGGCAGGAAGCGCGTCCTGGTTGCGGTCACCGCCGTGCTGCTGGCCGGGTCGCTGCTGGCCGCCCTGACCCACTCGCTGCCGTGGCTGATCACCGGCCGTGTCATGCAGGGCAGCGCCACCGCGATCTTCCCACTGGCCCTCGGCGTCCTGCGCCGGGAGATCTCCCACGAGCGCCTGCCCGGCGCCATGGCCCTGGTCAGCGGGATGCTCGGTATCGGCAGCGGACTGGCGCTGGTGCTCACCGGCCTGCTGACCCAAGGCGCCGACGCCGACTACCGGCGGGTGTTCTGGCTCTCGGTCGGCCTCGCCGTCGTCACACTGATCGCGGTGACGGTGTGGGTGCCGGCGGACCGCGACGGGGCGGGCGGGCGCACCGACGTGCTGGGGGCCCTCACCTTCAGCGCCTTCCTGGTGCTCCTGCTGCTGCCGGTCTCCAAGGGGCAGGAGTGGGGCTGGTCCTCGGGTGTGACGATCGGCTGCTTCATCGCCGCGGCGGTCCTGGCGGCGGCCTGGTGGGTGACCGAGAGCCGGGTGCGCGAGCCCATGATCGACCTGCCCACCTTCGTACTGCGTCCGGTGCTGAACACCAATGTGGCCGGGCTGCTCGTCGGCTTCGTGATGTTCGCCCAGTTCCTCGCCCTGTCCTTCCTCGCCCAGATCCCGGAGTCGCTGGCCGGCTACGGATTCGGCGCGTCCACGCTGCGGGCCTCGGTCGTCTACCTGCTGCCCGGCACGGCGTTCTCACTCTTCGGTGCGCCGCTCGGAGGCGCCCTGGTCAAGCGTCACGGCCCGCGGCTGGTGCTGGGCGTGAGTGGAGTGCTCGGCGTGCTCGGCTCCTCGTGGCTGGCCGCGGCCCACGACACCACCGCCTCCGTGATCGCCGCCAGCATCGTCAGCGGCACGGCGATCAGCTTCGCCTACGCCGCGATGCCCGCGTTGATCGTCACCGGGGTGCCGCCGGAGAAGACCGGTATCGCCAACGGCATCAACTCGATCTCCCGCTCGGCGGGCAGCGCGATCGGCAGCGCGGTGATCGCCACGCTGATGGCGGCCAAGACCCTGCACGGGCTGCCCCCCGGCGTGCCGTCCCTGCCCGCCGAGAGTCAGTTCACCCTGGCCTTCCTCCTGGGCGCGGCGGCCTGGCTCCTCGTCGTCCTGATCGCCGTCGCGGGACTGCCGGCCGGCTCCGGCACGGTGGCCACGGTCCCCCGGTCCGCCCCGGAGGGCCGCAGCCCCGACCGCCGGGTCGGAGCCGAGGGCTGACCGCCCCTTCCGGATCGGCTCGGGGGAGTCGACGGACCCCCAGAACGGAAGAGCGGTTCCTCGGTCCACGCCGGATTCGGCCCTGTTCTCGTACAGCTACGGCGAGCGGGCATGTAGCGCTGATCAACTACGTGGGGCCGCGACCGCTCCGCTGCGGGGCGGCGAAGCCGGCATGTGCCGCCGTCGCCGTGAACACCACCCGGCAGCGCGGGACATAGGCCCTGGTCTCCCTCGCGGCGGCGAGCGCGGCCTCGGACCGCGGGCGGACCCGCACCCGGGCGCCGATCTTCCCGGCGAAGACCTCGTCCCGCGGGATACCGTGTCCGGCGAGCGGGTCGAACCGCGACCGGAGTTCCTGGGTGAGGCCGGAGCACCTCGCGTACCCGACACGGATGCCCGCGCTCGGGGCGTCCGGGTCGACGGGCGCGGGCGCCGGGGTGCCACGGCCGGCCGGGACCGCGGTCGGCGGGTGCCGACCGGCGCAGGAGTTTCGCGAGCCGGGGCACCTTGGTGAAACGGCCGGTGCGGCAGGTCCCGGCGACCGCGCCGGAGCGCGAGCGACAGGGCGAACCCCGCGATGCGCTACAGCGCGGGCAGGGGTGGTGCTCGACCTCGTCCGCTTCGGACACGAGTGCGCCTGATGGCCTCTCATGACCCTGGACGCTGTCGCACACCATTCCCGGAACCGAGCCGGTTCACCTTTCGCACCACATCACTGGCGTCGCAGGGTTGACGGAAGACCCCGCCTGAAGACGGCGCTCAGCCTCCTTCGAGTTCCCGGCGCACGGTAGCGGCGATGCGGGTGAGTGCGGCCTCCAGGTGGCGGCGCTGAGCGGCGCTGAGCGGGTCGAACACGAGCCGCTTCACCTGCTCGACGTGTCCCGGTGCGCTCTCGACGAGCTTCTGCCGGCCGGCGTCGGCCAGAGTGGCGAGGGTGTACCGACCGTCGCTGGGGTCGGGTCGGCGGGCGACCCAGTCGCGGGCTTCGAAGCGGTCCATCACCTTCGACAGGCGGGGCTGGGTGCTGTCGCAGACCCGGGCCAGGTCGCTGAGCCTCATCGTGGCCTCGTCGGTCATGGACAGCTGGGCCAGAACCCCGTACTCGAAGTTGGAGATTCCCGCGTCTCGCTGCAGCTGGCGGTCGAGAGCCGCCGGGAGGGCGATGACGACCGTGAGCAGCGCCTGCCACAGGTCCTGCTGGTCGTCGTCGAGCCAGGGTGACTGGGTGTCCATGAGTCCCATCATACTTGCCCGGACAACTCACGTTACTTGCCTGGGCAAGTCTTGATGAGCTAACTTTCGACTTGCCTCGGAAAGTGAAATCACTTGCCGAGGCAAGTGAAGGAGCTGGTTTCGATGACCACCACGAGCAGCCTGGCCTCCCCGAACGGCCTGACTTCCCCCTTCCCGTCGCGCACACCAGCCGCGGCATACGACGAACTCCTCGCCCGGGTCCTGCCACAGGCACGCGAACAGCGGGTGTGGGACCCCTCCGACGGTCCTCTGCCCAGTCTCTTCGTCAGCCACGGGGCCCCGTTCACCCTTGACGATCCGCAATGGCTCGGCGACCTCTTCGACTGGGCCCGGTCGATGCCGAAACCCCGGGCCGTCGTCGTCACCTCGGCCCACTGGGAACGGGCACCGGTCGCGATGTCCGGAGCTGCGGCAGACACTCCGCTCCACTACGATTTCAGCGGCTTCCACCCCCGCTACAAGACCCTTCCGTACGCGACCCCGGACGCCACCGACCTGGCTCGGCGGCTCACGGGCCTGTTGGGCCGGACACCGGTGCACGAGTTCGCCGACCGCGGCCTCGACCACGGCGCCTTCATCCCGCTCATGGCCATGTATCCCGCGGCCGATGTCCCGGTCGTGCAGTTGTCGATGCCCAGCCTCGACCCCAGCGCTCTGCTCGAACTCGGGACACGTCTGCGGCCCCTGCGCGAAGAAGGCATCCTCGTTCTCGGCTCGGGCTTCATGACGCACAGCTTCGCCGTCTTCCGCCGGCCGGAGCTCGCCGCCGAGACCACGGCCTTCGACGAATGGGCCGTTGACGCCCTTTCCCGGGGCGACGCCGACGCCCTCACCGACTACCGCAACAAGGCACCCGGCGCCGCGGTCGCCCATCCGACGGCCGACCACTTCGTCCCGCTGCTGCTCACCGTCGGCGCCGCCGATGATCCCGGCAGCGCCGTGAGTGCCATCGACCGCATGGTGATGGGCAACTCCATCCGGTCGGTACAGCTGACCTGAGCGCGCCTCGACGTGCTTCACCTTCCCGCCTGATCGCCTCATCCGTTGGCGACGACATCAATACACCCTGAGGAAAGTCCATGAAGGCAATACGTTTCCACGAGTTCGGCAGCAGCGAGGTCCTGCGCCACGAGGATGTCGATCGTCCGGTCCCCGGCACCGGGCAGGTGCTGGTGCGGGTGGCGGCCACGTCGTTCAATCCGGTCGACGACCACATCCGCGCCGGTCTCCTGGCCGAGATGATCCCGATCACCCTTCCGTACGTGCCGGGGATCGACCTGGCGGGCACCGTCGCTGAACTCGGCGCGGACGTGACTGGCCTGGAGGTCGGCGACCGGGTCGTGGCGATGCTGCCCCTCGACTCCGCCGGCGGCGCCGCCGAGTACGCGCTCGCTCCGGCCGGGTCCCTGGCCCCGGCGCCCCGGACGACCGAGCTGGTCGACGCCGCGGCGCTGCCGCTGACCGGCCTCGCGGCCTGGCAGACGGCGTTCGAGCTCGCCGAGCTGAAGCCCGGTCAGACCGTCCTGGTCAACGGGGCGGGGGGTGCGGTGGGCAGCCTCGTGGTGCAGCTCGCCGTCGACGCGGGAGCGCACGTGACCGCGGTGGATTCGCCGCAGCACGCCGACCGCCTTCGGGGCTACGGCGCGGACCGGGTCGTCGGCCCCCTCGTCCTCGCCGCGGGTCCGGCCGCCGTGGGCGGTCCGTTCCAGGTCGTGGTGAACCATGTGCGGGTCTCCCCCGAGGAGCTCGCGCAGCTGACGGGCTACGTCGCCGACGGCGGGGTCGCCGCCAGCACAGCCGGCCCGATCCCCGGGGACCCCGCGAGGGAAGTGCGCAGCGCGAGTCTGTGGGTCCGCAGCGACGGAGCCCAGCTGGCCGAGCTGGTCGCCAAGGTGGATGCCGGTAAGCTCCGGGTCCACGTCGCCGCCCACCGCCAGCTGGCCGAACTGGCTGCCGTGCATGAAGACGCCGGCGCCGGGCGGCTGCCCGGCAAGACAGTCGTACTCGCTCCCTGATCACACCCTGACCGAACGGCGACCGGGCCGCCCGCCGTTCGCTCTCCGGCCGGTGGACTGCCCGGCACTGCAAAGGCGGCAGCACCCACGACCCGTCGGCGCCGGCGAGGCCATGCGGCAGGCCCCGCACTCGATCCCCGCCGCTGTCGCTCACGCGTGTTGCCCGGGACGTCACGCCGGAGCGTCCCGGGCGACATCGTCTTCACTCGGGCTCCGGCCAGGCCCGCCGAGTGTCGCGGGGGTTACTGCTGCCCCGTCCCGCGGGGTGCGCGGGCCGGGCGCCGTGGCCCGGGCGGACAGGTCCAGACCGAGGCGGCTGTTAAGGAAGCCGCCGTCACCGGACGCGGGTCCTGCCCCCGGCCTCAACCTGCCGCGCTGCCCAGCCCCCGTCATCGGCCTCGACACACAGCCACAGATCTTCCTCCTCGTACCAGGTGCGGAACCAGGTCGTCATACCGTCATCCTGGACCCACGGCCTTGACCAAAGAGATAGGGGCCCCCGCCCGCGATCACTCGCCCAGCTCAACGAAACGCACCCCCACGGGGAAAGGAGGGCAAGGGGCGATTCCACAGGGCTACGTATCTGTTCGCCGTAGCTGCACGAACACGGGGCCGATTCACCGGGTCCGTCAACGCGACCGACGGGGGCCCGGTGCCGCCCGAGGAACCGGAGGAACCGGAGAGAGGAAACCTCAGCGAAGCTTTCCGACCGTCCGATTGTCCGAAAACGCACACCGATCGGGTGAAGTTTCCCTCCCCCATCTAGCACGACCGTTCGGATAGTTTTATGATCGATCCATGACTGCAACCGAAACAGACATCGTCGCTCTCGACCGCATCGCCGTACAGGAGGCGACACGCCTCGTCGACCTGGCACAGGACAAGGACTGGGAGCGGGACAGCCCGTGCGCGGGCTGGTCCCTGCGCCGGCTCGTGGCCCACATGACCGCGCAGCACCACGGATTCGCGGCGGCCGCGAGGGGCGCCGGGCAGGAGCCTGCGCACTGGCACGAGGCCGAGGACCTGAGCGAGCCCGCCGGGCCGCACCGGGAGGCCGCGGCCTCAGTGCTCGACGCCTTCGCCGAACCGGGCGTCACCGAGCGGGAGTTCGCCCTTCCCGAGCTGGGCGGAAACTATCCCGGCCGGATGGCCGTCGGTTTCCACTTCATCGACTACGTGATCCACGCCTGGGACGTGGCGGCCACGCTGGGCGTGGACGTCCAGCTGCCGGACCCGGTCCTGGAGGCGGCGGTGGCCGTGGCCCGGTTGGTTCCGCAGGACGCCGACTACCGCAAACCGGGTTCCCCCTTCGCACCCGCGCTGGACGTACCCGAGGGCGCGGGCCCCTTGCAGGAGGCGCTCCTGCTGCTGGGCCGCGCGCCGGAGCAGTGGTCCGGCCGCGTCTGACCCGCCCGGCCGACCGGCGCCTCGGGTCGGCGGATTCCCCCCGCCGCGACGGAAGGGAATCTCTTGGAGACGGCCACCGGGAGCGTGTCCGGGCCGGCCGCGCCCGTCCTGGGGCCGTTGCCGTCAATTCCACCATCCCTGCCCTGGGCGGGCGACAGGGACGGTCGGCGGCGGCAGGAGCGTCGCCCCCGGCACGGAGGGACGGTCCGGCTCCCTCGTCCGCACGCGTCGACGCCCGTCCGCGCGAACGGCCCGGCGCGCCGGACCAGTTCGTCACGGGCGGCTTCGTCGCCTTCGCGGCGGGGCCGGGCCCCCCGATCAGGGTCTCCGGACGCCGAACGAGCCACCCGCGGCGCCGCGTGTCGACGGGTCGACGTCAGCCGGCGCGGCGCGGCTGTCGCGCGGCTACGAACGCGGTGACCGAACCGACGGTGATCCGCGGGAGCCGCTGAAGGTCACGGTCCGGATGGAGCACCCGGTGGGCCAGGACCCGGACGAGCACGCCGAGGACGAACCCGTGGACCGACACCAGTCCGTGCCCGTTGGACTGCGCGAACCACATCGCCAGGCCGAGCACCGGTACGCCGAGCGCGAGCAGCGTCTCCTTCGAATCCCGCTCGGCCCGGCTCCCGGTGTCCGGGTTCCGCCCGTCCCGGCCGCCACGCAGCAGAAGGCCGGCGGCCAGTGTCGAAGCAAGGAAGTAGGTCGCGCCCGAACTGCCGGCGAAGTTACGGGGATCGGTGCTGGTGCCGGTCTCGCCGAAGAGCGAGTCGATGTGCTGCGGCAACAGGATCGCCGCGGCGAACAGTCCGACCATCAGCGGTCCGCCCCAGAACCACTGCGCGAGGGCGGCGATGACGGCCAGGGTGGCGATGTTCCACGCCGCGCCCAGCACGCCGCCGTTCTGCATGAAGACGGAGGTGACGACTCGCCACCAGCCCGCCTTCGCCGGGTCGCTGTCGAACGCCGCCATGGCCCCCGACCAGCAGAGCTGGGTGAGCACCCCGCCGACGGCGATCACCGTCAGTCCGGCCGCCGCCCAGGGGATGCGACGGCGCGTGACCGTGTCCCGCCCGACAAGGGCCAGGCCCCCGTTGAGCATCAGCACCATCAGCCCCGCAGTGGTCACGTTGAACAGCAGTGCGCCCATCGCCCCGGTCCCCCTTCCAACCCCGTGTGCTCTCGTCCGGAGCGCCGGCGCCGTTCCCGGCCCGCTTCGCCCGTCACGACATTAGCGCTTCGGAGCCAGAATTCAAACAGCGTTTGAAACTACCGCTAAGCTGAGCGGTATGAAACTGACCGCAGACCGGATCATCGACGCGGGCATGGCTGTGTTCGCGGAGTCCGGCTATCACGGCCTGTCCATGCGGCAGGTGGCGGAGCGACTCGACGCGCAGGCCGGCAGCCTCTACTACCACGTGCCCAACAAGGGCGCCCTGCTCCAGTTGATGGCCGACCGGATGGCCCGCCACGCCTACGACGCCGGCAGCACCGCCCTTGCGGCCCTGCCCGCCGGGGCCGGCTGGCAGGCCCGGGTAGAGGCCCAGGTCCTCGCACTGCGCCGGACCGTCCTCCGGCATCCCGGTGGCGCGATCATGCTCGCCGACAGTCCGAAGGTCCTCAGCACCGGAGCACTTTCCCTCATGGAACGGCTGCTGCGGACCCTGACCGACGCCGACGTGCCCGCCGAACACCTCGCCGTCGCCGTGGACACCCTGCTCAGCCATGTGACGGGTTACGTCCTCCAGGAGCAGAGCGATTCCCCCGCCGTCACCATCACTCCGGAGAACGTCACCACGCTCCAGGAACGCTTCCCCCTCACCGTGGCCGCGGCGTCCGCCCACGACACGGACGAGAAGTTCACCCGTAGCGTCCGCCTGCTCTGCGCGGCGATCCAGAACCTGGTCCCGGCGTCCCCCGGCTGACCGGCCGTGGCCCGCCCCCGAGGGGTGTCCTGTGATCCCCGGGGCGGGCATCACAGGACACCCCTCGGACCGCTTCCGTTCTCCCGCCCGGCTCCACGGGACCCACGCCGGACGATAATCAGTTGCCTCGACGCCCGGAGCTGTCAGCATGGCGGGACCGACTCGATCCTATGAGGAGCATGCGATGCGCCGATCCCTCGAAACACTCCAGCGCCCTTACCGGACAGTGATTTTCGAGGACTCACTCACCCATGCACACCCAGCGCACCCTGAACATCGGCATTCTCGCGCACGTCGACGCCGGTAAGACCAGCCTGACGGAGCGTCTGCTGTTCGACACCGGCACGATCGACCGGCTCGGCAGCGTGGACGCGGGCAGTACCCGGACCGACACCGGGACCATCGAGCGGCAGCGCGGCATCACCATCCGCTCGGCCGTGGTCTCCTTCGTCGTCGGCTCCACACAGGTCAATCTGATCGACACCCCGGGGCACGCCGACTTCATCGCCGAGGTCGAACGGGCCCTCGGCGTGCTCGACGGCGCGGTTCTCCTCCTCTCGGCCGTAGAGGGCGTCCAGGCTCACACCCGGCTCCTGATGCGCACCCTGCGGGACGTGGGGCTGCCGACCCTCTTGTTCGTCAACAAGATCGACCGGCCGGGCGCGCGGCAGGAGGAACTGCTGGCGGCCATCCGGGAGAAGCTCACCCCCCGCGTCCTCCCGATGACGGCGGTGCGGGACCTCGGTACCCGCTCCGCGCGCGCACTGCCACGGTCCTTCGACGACCCGGACTTCCGCGCGCACGCGGAGGAAGCCCTCGCCGGGACCGACGACGGGCTCCTCGCCCGCGTCGTGGAAGGCCCGCCCCTCTCCCCCGGTGAGCTTCACACGTGGGTCGCCGACCGCACCGCGAAACGGCTGCTGCATCCGGTCTACTTCGGATCGGCCCTGAGCGGGGAGGGAACCGGGGCGCTGATCGACGCCATCACGGAGCTGCTGCTCCCGCCCGCGCCCACCGGGCACGCCCTGAGGACGGCGAATCCGCGGCCGGCGGACGGCCCGCGGGGCACGGTGTTCGCCGTCGAACGTGGTCCGTCCGGCGAGAAGACCGCCTATCTGCGTCTGTTCGCGGGCGAACTGGCCCTCCGGCAGCGGGTGACCTTCCACCGCCGGAACCCCGAAGGCCGCAGCGACGGCCTCACCGGCCGGGTCACCTCGCTCCACGTCGTCGGACGGGAGGCCACCCGCTGCCACGTCCTGACGGCGGGGAACATCGGGAAGCTCGGAGGGATCGCCGGTATCCGGGTGGGAGACCGGCTCGGAGAGCCGGGCGACGCGGACAAGGGCACCGCACGGCCGTTCTTCCCCGCCCCCACCCTGCGGTCGGTCGTCCGCCCCCGCGACGCGGCACCCGGCTCAGCGGCCCGTCTGCGTACGGCGCTGCGGAACCTCGCCGAACAGGACCCCCTCATCCACACCCGCCCGGAACCCGGAGGCGCCACCTCCGTACTGCTGTACGGGGAGATCCAGAAGGAGATCATCGCGGGGGTCCTGGCGGACGACTACGGCGTCGACGCCGTCTTCGAGCCCAGTCGGACGGTGTGTCTGGAACGTCCCGTCGGTACGGGTGAGGCGCATGAGGAGATGGCACGGCGCGGTCCGAGCGAGAGCGGCTTCTGGGCGACCGTCGGGCTGCGGGTCGAGCCCGCGGACCGCGGCGCCGGAACGGCCTTCAGGTACGAGACCGAACTCGGCGCCCTGCCCCCCGCCTTCCACTGCGCCGTCGAGGAGACCGTGCACACCGCACTGCGCCGGGGACCGCACGGCTGGGCGGTGACCGACTGCACCGTCACCCTCGTCCGCTCGGGCTTCGCCGGCCCGATCAGCGCGGCCGGTGACTTCCGCGGCCTCACTCCGATCGTGCTCGCCCGCGCCCTGGAGGAGGCGGGCACACAGGTGTACGAGCCCTATCACGCCTTCGAAGTGGATGTTCCCCTCGACGCCCTCACCCCGGTCGTCGGATGCCTCGGCATGCTGGAGGCGGACATCGAGCAGACCACCGGCGGTACGTCCTCGTGGCTGCTCAGGGGCACGATCCCGGCCCGCCGTGTCCAGGCGGTACAGCACCGGCTGCCGGGCCTGTCCGGCGGTGAGGGCGTGTGGTGGTCCCGGCCTCACGACGACCGCCCCCTCAAGGGCGGTCGGCCCTGATCCCGAGCCGTCCGGACCGACGTGAGGAAGGAAGGGGGACGCTCCGAGACGCTCCCTGAGTGGTGTTCCGACCGCCGTGACCGGGGCCTGGCGTCAGGGTCGGGAGGGCGTAACCGCGGGGACCCCGCCCGCCGCACGGGCGGGGTCCCCGGATGTCAGGCGCGCTTGGTCCGGCGGCGGGCCACGACGACCAGGCCGGTGCCCGCGGCGAGCACCACGAAGGTGCCGATGACCAGCGGAACCGTACCGCTGCTGCCCGTCGAGGCCAGGTCACCGCCGCCGGCGCCGGGTGCCGGGCTCTCCGACGCGGTCGGCGTGCCCGGTGCGGCGGACCCGGAGGAGTCGTCGGAGGGCGTGCCGGTGCCCGGCGTGCCGCTCTCCGCGGGCGGTGTCACCGAGGCGGAGGGCGTGGCGTCCACCGGAGGCGTGGTCTCGGGCGTGCCGCTCGGCGACGGCGTGGCGGGCGGGGTCGTGCCGGTCTCCGGGAGGCAGCCGCTGAAGGGGAAGTGGTGCGTCTCCGCTCCGCCCGAACCGTGCAGCGAGGCGACCCACACCGATCCGTTGACCGGCGCGGCGGTGCCCAGTTCCAGATGCGCGCGGGGCGCCAGCACACTGCCGGGCCAGGCGCCCTTGCTGCTCTTGGTGACCGTGAGGGCCTCGGGGAAGTTCCACAGCAGCCGGGCCCGGACCTTGCCGTCGGAGGCGCTCTGGAGCTTGTCGTCCAGCACGTAGTCCTGGCCGCCGGACAGGAAGAAGCCGGTGGTGCCGGCCTTCTCCATGTCGTAGCTCCCGCCGCTGACGTTGACGATCGTGGTGGCGCCGGCCGGGACCTTTATGTAGATGTCCTTGGCCTGCTCCAGCTGGTCCGCCGTCACCTTGAAGACGTTGCGGGTGGTGTTGCCGCCCTCCAGGGTGAGCTTGGTGCCCTGGAGCGTCACATGGACGCCGTCGGTCACCGGCTCCTCGGCGAGGGCGGAGGAGTAGGAACGGAGCTTCGCGAACTCGGCGTCGAAGTCGATCAGCCGTGCGTCCTGGCGGAAGGCGCCGGAGTGCAGCTCGACGGCGCGGGTGCTGACCTTGCCGCCGACGACCGCGTCGCCCTTCATCACCACGGTGGCCGACGCGCCGTTGACCAGGTCGCCACGGACGACGAGCGCCGCCCGGCCGGGCAGGGCGGCGACCTCGGCGGCCGACAGTTCGTTGGCGACGCTGAAGCCGCCGCGGAAGTCGGCATTGCCGCCGACGGCCACCGCGCCCTCCGCGTCGGGCGAGTGGACGTCGTCGCCGAGGACGAACTCACCGTACTTCCCGGCGATCCCGAAGGCGTCGGTGGCGCATCCGGCCTGATCGGCGGGCGCGGCCTGCACGGCCGGGGCGGCGGCGAGACCGAGAACAAGGGCTCCGCCGAGGACGGCGGCTGCGGCGGTTGCGGTTGCAGTTGTGCGCATGGGACCTGGTGCTCCTGCGGGGGTGAATGTGAAGGCTCTGTGGCGCTTTTGCCCATACTTTTCACACGATCAGGTATTGGTCAAGACCAATGCGCGATGTGCTGATGAAACGCCAGGAAAGTGAGGTTTGGCCACCCATCGATATCTGGAGGGAACGCGACATCCGGTGCGTCCTGCCGCGTCGACCGAGGTGGCGGCGGTCGGAGAGGGGTGTCCGGGGTGTGCGGGGCTCCCGCATCCGGGATGCGGGAGTCCCGGTCCCTCGCCGTGCCCGGTCCGGCGTCCCGGCCACTCACCAGTCCCCGGTCCGGGGTCCCGGCTCCTTGCCGCTCCCGTTGCTCGGGCCGCTCGGCGCGAGGAGCCGCTACCGCTACGGAGCGGTGGCGAACTCCCTCGCGTCCGCGGCGCCGGGTACGGCGTACATGATGTGCGGCGGCGTCCCGTGCGCTTCGTCTTGGGTGCGGGGTGCGCATGTGTCCCACGCCGGCTGCGGCGCCCGCGTCGTCACCGGTGCGGCAGGGCGTCCGGCCCGGCGAGGTGTGTCACGGCGGGGGCCCGTCAGGGCGAAGGCGGCGGGGCCGACCTGGCCGGGGTTGCCGGACCGCGCCGCCGTGGCGTTCGCGGGCGCCCTCACGCTGTTCGCCGTCCTGGCCGGCACGGTCGTCGGCCTGTCACGCCGGCCGTCACCACGGCACGAGACCACGGCGTCGGCTCATTCGGCGGCGCCCGGCCGGGAGGACCGGTTCACGGACCGTCGGCTCGCCGTACCTCCTGGCGGCCGCCCGTCGCCCCGCCGCGGGTGGCGCGTCCCCCGGTGCGATGTCCGCCGGTGCGATGTCCGCCGCGACAGGGAACGGTCCGACGCGCGGCGTCCTCGGCCGCGTGATGGAACCGCTCGGTCAAGGGGCCTGCTTCTGCTCCGGCTCCGGTGCGAACAGTGTTCCGCCCTGATGCGAATGACCCGTCGGGGGGGTCCACCGGGCCGGTGCCCGGATGTCGCTGAAGTCGATCGCCCGGCCCGCCTCGCGCAGAGTCTGCTCCGCCACCTGGCGCACCTCGGCGAGGACGTCCCCCTGCTCCTCCACGAGGCCCGCGTAGATCGGTATTTCGGTCCTGTCCGTGAAACTCACGTCGAAACTCCCTGGTCGATCAGTGCGTGCGCTCTCCGCCGACCGGCGGAAACGGGGCCGAGTGTACGTGGTTCATGCTCAACGCCGTGGCATGTACCAGGAAATGAACCGCGACGCCGGGCCATGGGTCCTTGCCCCGGGTGCGGACGGCCGGCTCCCCGGGCCGCCGCGGTCCGGCGGTCCGGGCGGGGTGCGGCGGGGCCGGTTTCAGGAGAGGGGCGACCCGGTGCGCGTCCACCCGGGGGCGTTGGCCATGTAGTGGTGGCGGACCTCCCGGGCGGCCTCCTCGGGGACCCGGGTGGCGAGGACTTCCAGCAGGTCCCGGTGCCACTGCACGACATCGGCGAGGTCCTCCTGCTCCCGGTCCAGGGTCGAACGCATCAGCGCGCCGATCTGGCCGTCGAGGGTCTGCCACAGTTCGAGGAGGCGCCGCCGTCCGCAGGTGGTGACGATCAGGGTGTGGAACCGGATGTCGGTGTCCACGAGTTCCGCGATGTCACCGACCCGGGCGGCCCGTTCCATCCGGCCGACCGTCTCGTCCAGGGCTTCGAAGAGGCTGTCGGGGGCGACGCGTACCGTTTCCTGGGCGGCACTGGCCTCCAGCACCGACCGGGCGTGGCAGATGTCGGTCGCGTCCTCGACCGACAGCCGGGTGACGACGCTGTGGCGGCGGGGGGAGATCTCGACCAGGCCCTCCGCCTGAAGGGCGTGCAGTGCCTGCCGGATCGTGGCCCGGCTCACGTTGTACTCGCCGGCGAGACCGGCCTCGATCAGCCGGGTGCCCGCGGGCAGTTCGGCGTTGAGGATGCGCCGGCGCAGCGTCAACCGGACCGTCTCCGGCAGGGAAAGGTGTTCCAGCACTGACAATTCCTCCGACCTGGAGACCTGGATGGGTGGTGCGACGTGTGCGGGCGACTCGGTCACCCGGGCCTGCATACCAGTTCGAGGACGGCTTCGGTGAGTCCGGTGTGCCCGACCGGGTCGCGGGTGAGGGCGAAGGCGTCGGCGGGGCCGGTCATGATCGGTGTGACGCCGGGTCCGTGGCCGGGCAGTGGACTCGCGCCGTGCACGACGATCCCGACCGTGAGCCGGTCCGCGCGGTATCCCATGGTGGTGCGTACGTCCATGTCGGCCAGCGCGACCAGGTCGCCCAGGCTCAGCCGGGCGAGCCCCAGCCGTCCGGCACGTTCCTCGGTGAGCTGGATGTCGAGGTCCCACAGCGGGGCCGGCCGTCCCAGGCCGTTTCCGGCGAGACGGCTCGGCACCGTGCCCCGGACACTTCCGGTCACGGTGTCGCCCGTGAGGTCCAGCGGCAGCCGGGCGAGCAACGCCGGGTCGATGTTGAGGAGTTTTACGCGTCCGTCGAGGGCGGGTGAGGCCGGGCGCGCTCCCTGGCCGGAGCCGCGGACGGCGATCCGGTCGCCGGGGCGGAGCCGGGCGAGCACGTCCTGCGGCAGGGAGACGATGACGCGTCCCTCCTCGCCGCGTTTGCCGATCACGGTGCCGACAGCGCCGGTGGCGTCTCCGGTACGTACCTCGGCCCGGTTGCCCAGGCAGGCGAACGCGGTCAGCGCGTGCCGGGCTTCCTGGTCGGGATGGGCCAGGCAGGCCCCCGGTGCCACATGGTCGGCGTCGTGGGCGAAGACGGAGTCCCCCAGCCGTACCCCGAGGACGACACCCGTGGTGCCGACGGAGACGTAGGGGGCGCCGTCGGCGTCGACCTGGTACGGATCGAAGTGGGCCATCGCGGGGTGTTCGACGATGCCGAGGAGGTTGACCTCGGTGGGGCGCGGCGCCGCCGAGGTGATCGGGTGGGGCGGCTGTGGGGTCATCGGCTGTACTCCCGGGTGGACGGGACGGATGGTTCCGCCGGTTCGGACGGGAAGAGTGTTCCGAGGTTGGCGCCGGGGTCGTCGACGAGGTGGAACGCCTGCGCGGGGCCGGTGATCAGGGTGGAGGGGCCGGGGCCGTGTCCGTGGAGCACGCAGTGGCCGGTCGAGATGACACCGATGGTGATCCAGTCCTCCCGGTAGCCCCGGCCGTAGCGGTGGTCCTGGTCGCACAGTGCGACGAAGTCGCCGATGCGCAGCGCTTCCAGGCCGAGGGACAGGTCCGGTGACAGTCCGGCGTAGGCGCCCATGAGGTCGGTGTTGGCGAATTCGGACGGCATGCCCGTACCGGCGCCGACGGCCTCCGCCGGGATGTGCGCGGCGACGTGGACCTCCAGTCTTCCGTCGGCGCGGGTGGCACCGGGCATCCGGTCGATGAGTTCGGGTGAGCAGTTCTTGACGGTCACTTCGGGGTGGTCGGTCAGTCGCAGGCCCTGGCCGCGTGCGGTGATGGACACCGTGTCGCCGGTGGTGACGCGTTCGAGGACCGGTTCGGGGAAGTCGGCGAGTACGTAGGCGTGCTGGCCGGTCACGATTCCCTCCTGGCCGGCGGCCGGGCCGTCGCACACCCGGACGGTGTTGCCGACGCAGCTGAGGAACTGGACGGCCATGTTCGCCCCCGCGTCGCGGTGACGGATCGACAGGCCCGGTTCCAGGTGGTCGGCGGCGTACCCGGTGGCGGGGTCGCCGGGGTGGACGCCGAGGGTCACCCCGCCCATGCCGGGCAGCAGGAACGGGCGGCCGTCGGCGTCGGCGCGGTGGCCGTGCCGGTCGGCCAGGGGCGGCCACACCTCGCCGGTCAGGATCTGGGTGACCAGCCGGTGGGCATTGGTGCGTACGTCCATGTCAGGTGTCCCTGCTCGTGGCGGGGCGGCTGCCGAACCTGAATCCGCGTATCCGCAGGGCGGGGGCGCTGGCGCAGCCGTTCCAGGTGTTCATGAGGGGCTTGGAGGCGAGGCGGTCGCCGACGGCGTCGACGCGGGCGAGTGCGCCGAAGACGCTCTCGGTGAAGCGTCTGCCGCGTACGGGGCGGGTGAGTACGCCGTGTTCGATGAGGAAGCAGGCGTCGCGGCTGACGCCGGTGATGGTGGTGGCCTGGGTGTCGACCGCGCGGGTGTACCAGAAGCGCTGGATGTAGACGCCGCGCTCGACGCCGGCGATGAGCGCGTCCTCCGGGGTGTGCCCGGCGGACATCACCAGGTTCATCGGGATGGCGCGCGGGGACTCCTCGCGGGCGATGTGCGCGTGGCCGGTGGAGGTGGTGCCGAGGAGGGCGGCGGACGCCAGGTCGGTCACCGCGTCGGCCACGCGTCCCCGGTCGAGGAAGGTGACCCGTCGCTTGGGCACGCCTTCGAAGTCGAAGGCGATGGGCAGCCCGACCGGGGCGAGCGCGTCGTCGGCCACGGTGATCAGCGGGGACGCGACCTGGTGGCCCCGGCGTTCGGCGACCGCGCCGACCCCGTCGGCGAGTGCGGAGCCGGTGAATCCGAAGGTGCCGAAGAAGTCGAGGAACTCCGCGGCGGCGAGCGGGCCGAGGACGACGTCGTGGACACCGTCGGGCAGCTCCTCCGGGGTGCGGGCGGCGCGCGCCTGGCCGATGGCGCGGGTGATGTTCGCGTGGGTGTCGAGGGCGGTGGACGAGCGGCCCAGGTCGGTCCAGTGGGACGAGCCGTCGTCGATCTTGACGGTGAGTGCCGCGCCGGCCTCGGTGGCGGAGGTGTGGACGCGTACTCCGCCGGAGGTGGCCACCGCCAGTTCGGTCGTCGCCCGGCCGAACATCCCGTACGCGGCGCCGCCCGCCCGGCGGGCGGCGTCCATCGCGTGCCCGGCGAGCCGGGAGCGCTCACCGACGTCCCAGGTCCCGGTGTCGGGGTGCCGGACGGGAGCGTCGGGACGGCCCTCCGGCGCGGCCGCCACCGGGTGGGCGTGGCCGGGCAGGCCGGCGGCGGCCTGGGCGCGGGCGGCCCGGCAGGCCCGGTGGACGGTGCCGGTGATGTCCTCGATCCGGGAGGTCGCGGCGCGTGCGGCGTGTCCGTCGACGACGACGCGCACCATGAGCTGCTGTTCGACGATGTCCTGCGGGTGATGGACGCGGGTGTCCGCGAACCGGGTGTACTCCCCCGACCTGGCGGTGAGGAACGCCTCCGTGGCATCCGCGTCGCTGGCGGCGAGGGCCGCGTCGAGCGCGGTCAGCGCCCGGTCCTCGCCGACCGCGTGCCGGGGGCCGGTGTCCCGCTGGTTCTCCGTCATCACGCCACTCCGATCCGCACACCGCGTACGAGGGTCGGGGCGGCGCCGTGTCCGAGGAAGCCCCATTGTTTGGGTTCGCCCTTGCCGCAGGGCATGCCGAACGCCTTGAACTCCTCCGGTCCGGCGACGGCTTCGACGGAACCCCAGAACTGGGGCGTGGTCCCGCCGTAGCTGAAGTCGCGCAGCAGCCGCCCTTTGCGCCCGTTCCTGACTTCGTACGCGACCTCGGTGCCGAACTGGAAGTTGAGCCGGCGCTCGTCGATCGACCAGCTCCGGTTGTCGTCGATGAGGTAGCCGTCGCCGAGGCGTTCGAGCAGTTCGCCGGTACTGCCGCGGCCGGGTTCGAGGAAGACGTTCGTGGCGAAGCAGACCGGCGGGTAGGCCCAGCCGTCGGAGCGGGCGGCCCCGATCGGCGCCCGGCCGATGCGGGCGGCGCTGTCGCGGTGGGAGAGGAAGTCCCGCACGACGCCCCGGGTGACGAGGGGGCGGCGGGCGGCGGGGGTGCCCTCGTCGTCGAAGGCGAAGGTGCCCCGGGTGCCGGGGAGGGTGGGGTCCGCGGTGATGTCGACCGCCTCCGAGCCGTAGCGCAGGGCCCCGATGGCGTCCTTGGTGATGAAGGAGGTGCCCGCGTAGTTGGCCTCGTCGCCGAGTATCCGGTCGAGTTCCAGGGCGTGTCCGCACGACTCGTGGATCTGGAGCGACATCTGCGCCGGGCCGATGACGAGGTCGGCGATGCCCGGATCGGCGGTGGGCGCGGTGAGCAGGGCGACGGCTTCGTCCCCGACGCGTGCGGCCTCCTCGACGAGGTCGAGGGACCTGACGTACTCCCAGCCGGCCGCCGCGGTGTTGCCATGGAAGGAGTTGGGGTAGCTGCGGCGCTGCACCTGTCCGCGGTCGGCGGCGAACGCCATGAGCATCGCGCCGGACTCGGTGAAGTCCTGGTGCTGGCGTGAGCCCTCGGTGTCCGCGAAGTGGCGGTGCTGGCGTTTGGCGTTGAAGCCCGCCTGGGCGGAGACCACCCGGGCGGGGGCGGTGGCGGCGGCCAGCACGGCGTCGAGCAGGGCGTAGCGCTCCTGGGCGGGGACGGCGAACGGGTCGGTCCGTACGGGGGTGCTGAACCGCCCGGTCACCGCGGTCCGCGCGGGCAGGGTGACGCGTTCGGTGTTGACCCGGGCCGCCTCGGTGGCGTTCGCGACGGCGCGGTGCGCGGCTTCGCGGGCGGTGGTGTGGTCGCCGAGGGGCAGCCCGGCGAAGCCCCAGGCCCCGTCGAGCAGGACCCGTACACCGATACCGAGGTTGTGTTCGACCCGTTCGTCGGGGGCCGCGCCGTGGTGGGCGTACAGGCGGAGTTCCTCGCATTCGACCAGGCGTACGTCCGCGTGGTCGACGCCGGGGCCGGTGGCCGCGTCGAGCGCCGCCTCCAGCAGGGCGTCGGCGGTACGGGGGTCGGCGGTCTCGCCCCAGGAGTGGGGTCCGGGTCGTGGGGTCATGGCGTCACTCCTGGCCGGTGAGGGGGAAGTCGACCCAGGCGCGGGTGCGGAACGACCGCTCGAAGGCGTTGATCGTCTCCTGGACGAGGGCGCCCTGGGCGAAGTCGCCGTGGCCGCTCCCGCCGTCGCCGCCGAGGATCTCGGTGGTGAAGTCCTTGAGGAGGTTGGAGTAGAAGAGGAACGGCCAGTACTCGTCCGAGCTGCCGCCCGCGGGGAAGAACCTCTGGGGCACGTCGAGTTCGGTGAACTCGACGGCGTCCTTGGTGGCGCCCCTGAGCACCTGGCAGATGCCGGCCTCCTCGACCAGGCGGACGATCAGCGCCCCCTCGGAGCCGTAGATCCTGGCCTCGATGCCGGGGAAGTTCCCTACGGTGACGTACGAGGACTGGATGGAGGCGAGGCGTCCGCCGCCGAACTCGGCGATCCACATGTCGCCGTCGTCGATGTTCAGCCGCTGTCTGCGACCGGTCGCCTGGACGACCCTTTCCGGCACGAAGTTGCGCATGGTGCCGACGACGCTGGTCAGCGGGGCGTCCATCCACCAGTGCATGATGTCGATGATCGGCGCCCCGTAGCCCTCGATCGAGGAGACCTGGATGGTGCCGGGGTCGGCGTCGGGGTCGACCTGGCGCATCGGGTTCTCGGGGTCCAGCCACTGGCTGTTCTGCTCGTAGCCGTTGAACATGAACGGTTCGCCGATGAAACCGTCGTCGATGAGTTCTTTGGCGTACTGCACCGCGGGCGCGTAGCGGAAGGTGAAGCCCAGTTTGGTCCTGAGGCCCTTGGCGCGGGCGAGTTCGGCGGCCCGCCGGGTCTCGCGGAAGTCGCGGTGCACGGGCTTCTCGCACAGGACGTGCTTGCCCGCCGAGAGCGCGTCCCAGGACGCCTGGAAGTGCGAGTGGTTCGCGGTGGCCACGTCGATGACGTCGATGGCCGGGTCTTCGAGGAGTTCGCGGTAGTCGGTGGTGACGCGGCCGATACCGAAGGCCGCGCCCGCTTCGGCGACGACCTCCGCGTCGACGTCGGCCAGGGCCACCACCTCGGCCCTCGGGTCGCGCTGCCAGCCGGGGATGTGGGCGCTGCGGGCCCAGCGGCCGGCGCCGATCACGGCCACCCGCAGTATGTCCTTGGTCATGGCTTCTGCTCTCCGTTGTTCGTTCTCGTGTGGGTCGCTGCTGTGCGTGGGGTGTGGGGGTACGGGCGGAGGAAGGGCGGGAGCGGCGCGCGGCGGCTCAGCCGCGGGCGCGTACGCGGGGGTCGATCGCGTGGTAGGCGATGTCGACGAGGAGGTTCATCACGACGATGAAGAAGGCCGCGAAGACGACGGTGCCCGTGATCATCGGGATGTCGAGCTGGTCGATCGCGTCGTAGGTCAGCTTGCCCGCGCCGGGGAGGCCGAAGACGGACTCGATGATGAGGACGCCGCCGAGGAAGTAGCCGAAGTCCATGCCGATCATCGTGATCAGCGGGATGAACGCGTGCCGCAGACCGTGCCGCAGGAGCACCTTGCGCTCCGGCATGCCCTTGGCGCGGGCCATCTGGATGTACGGGGAACGCAGGACGTCGATCATCGTGGTGCGGGTCATGCGGGCGTACCAGGCGGCGCCGCCGAAGCCGAGCGTGAACGTCGGCAGGACCAGGTACCACCACATCGGGCTGCCGAGTCCGCTGAGCGGGAACAGCGACAGTTTGAAGGACAGGTAGTAGATGAGGAGCAGGCCGAGCCAGAACGGCGGCGCGGACAGCCCGAGCAGGGAGCCGAGCGTGACGAGCCGGTCGAGGGGGCTCTTCGGCCGGTAGGCGGAGACGACACCGACGGGGACGCCGATGACGAGCTGCCACACGATGCCGCCGACCGCGACCATCGCGGTCACCGGGAGCGCGGCGGCGATCTTCTCGGCGACCGGGGTGCCCTGCATCGCGTACGAGGTGCCCAGGTCTCCGTGGAGCAGCCGGCCCAGGTAGGAGACGTACTGCGAGGGCATCGAGGCGTCCAGGCCCAGTTGCGTGTGGATGGAGGCGACGGTGGCCGCGTCGGCGTTGGGGCCGGCGATGAGGCGGGCGGGGTCGCCGGGGACCGCGTAGGTGATGAAGAAGGAGAGGGTGATCACGCCCAGGAGGACGAGCACCATCTGCGCGAGGCGGCGCAGGAGCCAGCGGCTGTTCATGTCGTCCTCACCTCGGGTGCGGGGCGGTGGGGTCCAGCAGGTCGCGCAGCCAGTCGCCGGCCAGGTTGAACGCGAGGACGGTGACGATGAGGCAGATCCCGGGGGTGAAGAGCAGCCAGGGCGCGATCTCGTAGTACTTACGGCCGTCGGCGATCATCTGGCCCCAGGACGGGTCGGGGACCGGGACGCCGACCCCGATGAACGACAGGGACGCCTCGATGAGGATCGAGGAGGCGACGCCGAGCGTGGTGTAGACGATGATCGCGGGGACCAGGTGCGGCAGGATGTGGCGCAGGATGATGCGTCCCCGGCCGACGCCGAGGGTGAGGGTCGCGGTGATGAACTCGCGTTCCTTGAGGGAGAGGACCAGGCCGCGGATCACGCGGGCCAGGGCGGTCCAGTAGATGAACGCGATCACCAGGATCACGTTGCGCCGGCTGGGGCCGGTGATGGCGATGAGCACGATGCAGAAGAGCAGGATCGGGAACGACATGACGATGTCGGTGATCCGCATGAGGACGCTCTCGACCCAGCCGCCGAAGTATCCGGCGACCAGTCCGACGGCGACCCCGAGGAGGGTGGCGAGCCCGTTGGCGAGGACGCCGATCGTCAGGGAGACGCGGGCGCCGTAGAGGAGCCGGGAGAGGACGTCGCGGCCGTTGGGGTCGGCGCCGAGCGGGAAGTCGCCGCTGGGTCCGGCCGGTCCGCCGCGGTCGCTGAGTCCCTCGGCGAAGGTCTGGAGCGGGTCGTGGGGCGCCAGCAGTGGTGCGGCGAGCGCGGCGACGGCGAGCAGGACCAGGACGCTCACCGAGAGCAGGGCGGGGATGTCGTGGAGCAGGCTCCGGGCGGCCCGCCGCAGGATGCCGGGGGTGGCGGGGGCGTCCCCGGGAGCGGAGACCGGGGCGGGTACGGGGAGGGGGACGGGGGTCGGTGCGGGCGGGGCCGGGTCGGTGGGCGCGGGGTCGTTCACGCGGTGGACACCTCCTTGGGCGCGGGAGCGGCGTCGGCCACCAGATGACAGGCCGCGAGCTGGCCCGATGTCTTACGGATGAGGGCGGGACGCTCGGTGCGGCACACGTCCTGGGCGAGCGGGCACCGGGGGTGGAACGGGCAGCCGGGGGGCGGGTCGGCGGGGCTGGGCGGTTCGCCGGCCAGCCTGACGCGCCGGCCGGTCGTGCGCCGTCCGGCGACCGGCTCGGGCACGGCGGAGAGCAGGGCCTGGGTGTAGGGGTGCTGCGGGTTCTCGAAGACCTCGTCGCGGCTGCCGACCTCGACGAGCCGTCCGAGGTACATGATCGCCACCCGGTCGGCGATGAACCGCAGGGTCGACAGGTCGTGCGAGATGAACAGGTAGGCGAGTGCCGATTCGTCCTGGAGGTCGCGCAGCAGGTTCAGGATCTGGGCGCGTACCGACACGTCCAGGGCGGCGACGGCCTCGTCGCAGGCGATGACGGAGGGGCCGACGCCGAGCGCGCGGGCGATCGAGACCCGTTGACGCTGTCCGCCGGACAGTTCGTGCGGGTAGCGCGTCGCGAAGTCCGGTCGCAGGCCGACGCGTTCGAGCAGTTCACGGACGGCGGCCGGTCGCCGGCCGGCGGCCACGCCCCCTACCATCAGCGCTTCCTCGACGGTGGCGGCGATCCTGAGGCGTGGGTTGAGTGAGTCGTACGGGTCCTGGTAGACCATCTGCATCCGGCGGCGGAACGCCTTGAGGGCGCTCCCCCGGAGTGCGGCGATGTCCGCGCCGGCGATCCTGATGCTTCCGGAGGTCGGATCGGTGATGCGCAGCATCGAGCGGGCCACGGTGCTCTTGCCCGAGCCCGACTCGCCGGCCAGTCCGAGGGTTTCGCCCGGGGCGATGGTGAAGGACACCCCGTCGACGGCCCGTACGGTGGCGCCGCGGCGGCCGAGGAATCCGCCGCCTCGGGTGAAGTGCACGCCCAGGTCGGTGACTTCGACGACGGGCCGGTTCTCCGGACGCGGTTCGTGGCTGCTGGTCATGGTGTGTTCCTCCTTCCGGAGTCGCTGCTCCTCGCGTGCGCCAGGGACCCGTCGACCAGGTGGCAGGCGGCCTCGCGTCGGTCGTGCGTGGTCAGCGGGAGCAGGGCCGGGTCGTGTTCCCGGCAGTGGTCGACGGCCAGGGCGCAGCGGTCGGCGAAGGCGCAGCCGGGGGTCCGGGTCCCGGCCGCCGGGGGGCTGCCGGGGATGAACGGCAGCCGGTCGGGCAGGACGCCGGACATCCGGGGGATGGAGTCCAGCAGGGCCCGGGTGTAGGGGTGCCGGGGGTCGCCGATGATCTGGTCGGTGGTGCCGGTCTCCACGATCCGGCCGGCGTACATGACGACGATGCGGTCGCAGAAGCTGGACACCACGCCGAGGTCGTGGCTGATGAGGATGATCGCGGTGCCGGCCTCGGCGGCCATCTCGTCGAGCAGGTCGAGGACCTGGGCCTGGACGGTGACGTCCAGGGCGGTCGTCGGCTCGTCGGCGATGACGAGCCGGGGAGAGCAGGACACCGCGATGGCGATGGCGACGCGTTGGCGCATGCCGCCGGAGAACACCATCGGGTAGTCGCGCAGCCGGGCCGCCGCGTCGGGGATGCCGACCTTGGTGAGCAGTTCCACGGCCCGTGCGGTGGCGGTCCGCGCGTCCAGGCCGAGGTGCTGTCGCAGGGTCTCGGTGATCTGGCGGCCGATGCGTACGAGCGGGTTGAGGCTGGAGAGGGGGTCCTGGAAGACCATCGCGGCCTGGGCGCCGCGCCAGCGTTGCAGTGAGCGCCGGTCGTAGCCGAGGACGTCCTCGCCGGCCCATCGGACCTGGCCCTCGGCGATGCGCCCCGGCGGTGCGATGAGCCGCATGACCGCCTGGGCGGTCACCGACTTGCCGGAGCCGGACTCCCCCACGAGACCGACGCGTTCGCCGGCTGCCACCGAGAACGAGACACCGCGTACGGCGTCGCAGTCGCCGATGGGGGTCGGGAAGCGTACGACGAGGTCGGAGACCTCCAGCAGCTCGGGCATGGACACCTTCCCGGTTCAGGGATGACGGACGAGGGATGACGGACGAGGGATGCGGGGAGGTCGGGGAGGTCGGGGATACGAGGAGGGCGCGGAAGCGGTGGAGCGCGGGCCGGCGGCGCGACCGGGGACGGGACCGGGCCGCCGGCCTGGACCGGGCCGGGTCAGGACGTGGCCGCCGCGCCGTCCTTCTTCCAGTACTGGGCCATGTCCCAGGCCCAGATCGGATGCATGAAGTAGCCGCCGACGCCCTTGCCGATCAGTTCGGTCTTGGAGCCGTAGTAGAGGGGTACGACCGCGTTGTCGCCGAGGACCTTCTTCGAGGTGTCGGTGTAGAGCTTGGCCGTGGCGTCCTTGGAGCCGGACGTGAGTGCCTTCTCGACGAGCGCGTCGGCGTCCTTGTCGCAGTAGAAGGACCAGTTCTGACCGCCGGGGACCGCTGCCGCGCAGGAGGTCAGGGCGTTGAAGAAGGCGCTTCCGTCGGGGTAGTCCGCGACCCAGAAGCTGAAGGTCATCGGGGCCTTGCCCGGGGTGGCCGCGAGGTCGAAGAGCGCGCTCTGCTGGATGGGCCGGGGGTCCACCTTCACTCCCGCCTTGGCGAGGTCCTGCTGGACCTGCGGGAGCAGGTTGGTCCACGGCGGGGTGTTCCAGGTGAAGAGCGTGGTGGAGAAGCCGTTCGGGTAGCCGGCCTCGGTGAGCAGCTGTTTCGCCTTGGCGATGTCCTGGTCGTGGGTGAGCTTCTCGTCGGTGTGCCCGAGCACCCCCGGCGGCAGGAACTCGTTCGCCACCTCGCCCTGCCCGTTGACCAGTTTGAGCAGGAACGCGCGGTCGAAGACGTACGAGATCGCCTCGCGCACCTTCGGGTTGTCGAAGGGCTTCATCCGGGTGTTGAGCGTGAGGAAGTAGGTGCTCGGTTTGGCCATGGAGACCAGTTGCGACTTGAGGGCCGGGTCGCGGGTCACCGACAGGTACTGGGCGGGCGGGATCTGGTCGCCCATGAGGTCGATGCCGCCCTTCTGCAGTTCCAGGAGGGCGACCTCGGGCGCGATGCCCAGCTTCTCGACGACCTTGTCGACGTACGGCTTCGGGCGGTCCCAGTAGCCGTCGTTCTTCTCCAGGGTGATCTGCTGACCGGGGGTGAACTTCTTGAGGACGAAGGGGCCGGAGCCGAGCGGTGATCTGGCCAGGCGCTCCCCGCTGCCTTCCGGGACCACCGAGGCGTGCGGCATGGCCAGCACGTAGGTGAAGGAGGAGTTCGGCCGGGACAGTGTGATCCGCAGTTCGGTCTCGGAGTTCACCTTGATGCCGGAGGGCAGCCCGGTGGGATTCTTCGCGTAGGCGGCGGCGCCGTCGACGCCGTCCCAGAATCCCTGTACGGGGGACTTGGTGGCGGGGTCGAGGATGCGGGCGAACGAGTACGCGACGTCCTGGGCGCGCAGTGGCTTGCCGTCGCTGAACTTCAGTCCGGGCCGCAGCTTGATGGTGTAGGTGCGTCCGTCGGCCGACACCGCGGGCGCGGCCCCGGCTATCTGCGGGACGACCTCGGTGGTGTCGCGTTTGTAATCGTACAGGCGGTCGTACAGCATCCGCATGTTGTTCCAGCAGGTCGCGTCGTAACAGACCGCCGGGTCGAACGTCTTGGGGTCGGACTTGTACGCGACCGTCATGGTGCCGCCGGCGCGTGGGGTTCCGCTGTCGGCCTTGGAACCGTCGGACTGTTGGGTGTCCGGCACGCTGCAGCCGGCGAGGGCGAGCGCAGCGGTCAGGGCGACGGCGGTCGCGCTGAGCTGTCTTCTTGCCATCCTGGATGTCTCCTTCAGGAGTGGAACGAGGGTGGAGGCGAGGGACGGAACACGTGCCGCGGAGCGGTTCCGGGCATGCCGGGGCGCGGGCCGACGCCGCCAGGGCTGTCGTCGACTGTCGACAATCGGGTCGCGGGAGGGGGCGCGGCCGTGGTGTTCCGGGGCTGCGCGGCAAATGCCGGGTACCGCTGAGGGGTTACGTGGGGTGCGGGGAGTACGGGGAGGGTGGCGGGGCGGGTGTCAGTAGCCGTTCTCCCGGCTGTACAGGTTGCGCAGCGGACGGCCTTCCAGCCGGCGCCGCAGGTTGTCGGTGAAGATGTCGGTGATGTACGCGTTCTCCGTGGTGACCGTGGACGCGGAATGGGGCGAGACGATGACGTTGTCCATGTCCCACAGCGGGGAACCGGCCGGCAGGGGTTCGGCCGCGAACACGTCGAGGCAGGCGCCGCCGAGGCGGCCCTCGCGCAGGGCTTCGACGAGGGCTTCCTCGTCGACGACCGGGCCACGGGCGATGTTCACCAGGACCGCGTCCGGTCGCAGCATCCGCAGCCGGGTCTCATCGATGAGCCCCCTGGTCCACCCGGTCAGCGGGCAGGCCAGGATCAGCGCGTCCACGTCGGGCAGGGCCGCCTCGAAGTCGAGGAAGGAGTGGACCCTGCTCACGCCCGGCACGGTGTAGGACCGCCCCGGCCTGCCCACCCCCCAGACCTCCACGCCCATGAGGGAGAAGAGGCGGGCCACCTCGCGCCCGATGCCACCGAGTCCGACGACCATGACGCGTGACCCGGCCAGCTGCCGGGTGGTGTGGCTTTCCCAGTGGTGTGCCCGCTGCCAGTCACGGAGCCGGGGCAGGCCCTTCACGAAGTGGAGGACTCCGGCGAGGGCGAACTCCGCCAGCGGCACCCCGTGGGCACCGGCGGCCGTCGTGAAGGTGATGTCACTTTCGGCCAGTCCCGTGCGCTCCACGTACTGGCCGATTCCAGCGCTGGTGGCTTGAATCCAGGTCAACCGGGGGCAGTTGACGGGCATGTCGGCCGGTACCCACCAGTCGAAGTCGAAACTGACGTCGGCGCGGGCCAGCAGCGCCCGCCACCGTGCCTGGTCCTCGGCCCCGAGGTCGGGCCGGGTGCCGACGTGGTCGGCGTCGTAGCGGGGTACGGGAAGCAGTTCGGGGGCGTACAGGACGTTGACCCGGGGGTCCACGTCCGAGATCCGGTCCACGTGCTCCGCCTCCAGAGGAGAGGCGATGAGTACATCGATCCGCTGGGTCGACAAGAGGCCCTCCTCGGACTCGCGGGGCGCGTGTCGTTCCGCGCCCCTCGCCCGGCTCCGGAATACCGCCGGGGGAATTGGCCCAAACTGTAGGACGGCAGTCGACAGTCGACAAGAGGAATGTCAACATTAGTTCCGCGCCGCTCCTGCACCGGCCGCCGCACGCCCGTTCCGCCCTTCACCGGAGGCGGAGACAGGAGGCCGCAAGGGCACGGCCCCCGAAGATCCGGAGGGCGGTCCGCCGGTCCGGCCCCCACCTCCGGTCGCCTCCGCCCGGGTCAGCTCCGCGCGACGAGCCGCTGGTACGCCTCCCGCAGGTGTTCCTCGCACAACGCCACCGCGCGCTCCGTGTCGCCCGAGCGCACCGCCTCCACGATCGCGCGGTGCTCCGCCACCACGACGGGCCGGTAGTCGTCACTCCCGGCGGCCCGGGTGAGCAGGAACAGATGCACCTGGGAGCGGATCGCCCGCCACGCCTCCTCCAGCCGTCCGTGCCCCGCGGCCCGGTACACCAGATCGTGGAACTCCATGTCCAGGGCGAGCACGGTCTCGGTGGCCCCGTCGCGCACGGCGTCGGCCATCCTGTCGACGACGGCGTCCAGGGCGGCCAGATCCGCCTCCCCCGCGTGCTCCACCGCGGTCGCCACCGCGAGCCGGTCCAGCGCGGCTCGCAGGCTGTAGATCTCACGGATGTCCTCGGTGGACAGCGTGCGCACCACCGTGCCGCGGTGCCAGCCCGACACGACAAGGCCCTCACGCTCCAGCCGGATCAGGGCTTCCCGCACCGGCCCCCGGCTGACCTGGAGCATGCCCGCGAGTTCGACCTCGCGCAGGGCCGCACCCGGCGCGAAGGTCCCGTCGAAGACCGCCTCGCGGATTCTGTCCGCGACCTCGTCGGCCAGCCCCCGGCGCGCCGCCGGCCCCACTTGCCCAGAACCTCGCATGACCAGTCCTCCGGAACCATCAGTTGTCAGAATGTTGACATTCTATCCGGGGTGGGCCCACCCTCGGAGCGCACGAGTGACACCTCGGGCATCTCCCGGCGTCCCCCTGTGGGAGCCCGCTCCGGCCCGCGCGAATCCGCGCGGGCGGTACGGCTCCCGGGAAGAAGGTTTTCATGGCGGCTCTCGTGAACTGCCCGCGCTTCCATCTCGCGGTACCGGTCGACGACCTGGACGCGGCCGGCGTGTTCTACGGAGAAGTGCTGGGCTGCGCCCGGGGCCGGTCCTCCGGCACCTGGACGGACTGGGACCTGTACGGTCATCAGCTCGTCACCCATCTCGCACCCGTACTCGCCGCCGGTCCGGACGAGGGCCGGTACGGCTCGGTCGACGGCCATCAGGTGCCGGTACCGCACTTCGGAGTCCTGCTGTCCGCCGAGGACTTCCACGCCCTGGCCGCGCGGATCGGCCGCGCGGGCACCCCGTTCGTGATCGAGCCCTATCTGCGTTTCGCGGGCGAGCCGGCCGAGCAGTGGACCATGTTCCTCTGCGACCCGGCGGGCAACGCCCTGGAGTTCAAGGCGTTCACGGACGACGCGCAGGTCTTCGCGACGGACGGGGCCCGCCGCTCGGCATGACCCTTCAGCTCATCGAACGTCCGAACCCGCGGAGTCCGCGTTCGTCGGGCGCCGCCCGTGTCATGCCCCTCCCGCTGCCGCGTACGGCAGGTCATCCCGCTCCACGCGCACGGGTGTTGACCGGAACGGGTGGCGAGGACCGCGGCCGGAGCCGCACGAGGAGCGGGCCGGCCGAGGGGTGCGGCCCCGCCGAGGGGCGGGCGGCCCGACCGGCGTAATCGGTCTCCGGCGGCGTTAGCCGTCGCCGTATCAGGGAACCCGTGTCACTGGTCGACCGGACGGGGTCACCGGGCCGGACACGGTTCACGCGCTCCCGGCCGGGCGGCACCACCGCCGGCGCCACGCCCCCCTGGGGACCTGTGGCCTCACGGAAGCGGGCTGCCGCGGCCATCGGCCGACGGCGGCGGGTGACGCGGAGTCCGCCGCCGCAGGCGTTCGACGAAGGGCATGTGACATGGCGCGAGAATCATCACCGGACGAAGACGCCGGCGCGGCCCCGACGCGGACCGAGGAACTCGATGTCCCGGCCCTGGAACGCGCGCTCCAGGGCCGCGTGAACGGTGAGGTGCGGTTCGACGCGGGCAGCAGGGGGGCCTATTCGACCGACGGGTCGAACTACCGCCAGGTGCCGATCGGCGTCGTCGTCCCCCGTGACGTCGAGGCGGGCGCCGCCGCCGTCGCGGTGTGCGCGGAGTTCGGGGCGCCGGTCCTCTCCCGGGGTGGCGGCACCAGCCTGGGCGGGCAGTGCACCAACACCGCGGTGGTCATCGACTGGACGAAGTACTGCCACCGGCTGGTCTCGGTGGACGCCGGGCGGCGGACCTGTGTGGTCGAACCCGGCATCGTGCTGGACGAGCTGAACCGTGAGCTCTCCGGCCACGAACTGAAGTTCGGTCCGAAACCGTCCACCCACAGCCACTGCTCGCTCGGCGGCATGATCGGCAACAACTCGTGCGGCGCCTCCGCCCAGGCGTACGGAAAGACCGTGGACAACGTACGGCGGCTGGAGATCCTGACCTACGACGGGCTCCGGTGCTGGGTCGGTCCCACCCCCGACGAGGAGTTCGAGCGGATCGTCGCCGCCGGGGGCCGCCGGGCCGAGCTCTACCGCGAGCTGCGGCGGATCGTCGACCACCACCTCGGCGACGTGCGCCGGGGCTTCCCCCGGATTCCGCGCCGGGTGTCCGGATACAACCTGGACTCGCTGCTCCCGGAGAACGGCTTCGACGTGGCCCGCGCGCTCGTCGGCAGCGAGGGCACCCTCGTCACCGTGCTCCACGCGGAGCTGGAGCTGGTACCCGTGCCGCCGTACGAGTCGATACTGCTCCTCGGTTACGACGACATCTGCTCGGCCGCCGACGACGTCCCCCGGCTCCTGGAGCACAGCTCTCCGACGCAGTTGGAGGCGCTCGACGGGCGGATGGCGCAGCTGATGCGTGAGGAGCACGCGTTCCTGGAGTCGCTGGACGCGTTCCCCGAGGGCGAGAGCTGGCTGCTGCTCCAGTTCAGCGGTGACAGCCAGGAGGAGGTGGACACGCAGGGCCAGGGGCTGCTGAAGGCGCTGGGGCGTACCGAGAAGGACCCCACGGTGACGTTCTCGGACGATCCCGGACGCGAGCAGAAGATGCTCAAGGCGCGCGAGGCGGGGCTCGGGGTGACCGCGCGGCCACCGGACGGGCGGGACACCTGGGAGGGGTGGGAGGACTCCGCGGTGCCTCCGGACCGGCTCGGTGACTATCTGCGCGACCTGAAGAAGCTCTTCGAGGAGTTCGGGTACCGGAGTCCTTCCGTCTACGGGCACTTCGGGCAGGGGTGTGTCCACACCCGGATTCCGTTCGAGCTGACGAGCGCGGAGGGCGTCGCGGCGTTCCGGGCGTTTCTGCTGCGGGCCGCCGATCTGGTCGCGTCCTACGGAGGCTCGCTCTCCGGTGAGCACGGTGACGGGCAGGCCCGGGGCGAGCTGCTCACGCACATGTTCGGTGCGAAGCTCGTCGGCGCGTTCGGCGAGCTCAAGTCGGCCTTCGACCCGCGGGACCGGATGAATCCCGGCAAGGTGGTGGCCCCCCACCGGGTGGACGAGGACCTCAGGCTGGGACCGCTGTGGCGTCCGCGCGGCCAGGAGACGCACTTCGGCTACCCCGACGACGAGGGCTCCTTCGACCGGGCCGTGCTGCGGTGCGTGGGCATCGGGAACTGCCGGTCGCACAGCGGTGGCGTGATGTGTCCGTCGTACCGGGCGACCGGCGAGGAGGAGCACTCGACCCGGGGCAGGGCGCGGCTGCTGTTCGAGATGCTGGGCGGACACGCCGACTCGGCCGTGTCGGACGGATGGCGTTCCACCGAGGTCCGTGACGCGCTCGATCTCTGCCTGGCGTGCAAGGGCTGCAAGTCGGACTGCCCGGTCGGTGTCGACATGGCCACGTACAAGGCGGAATTCCTGAGTCATCACTACGCGCGGAGGCTGAGGCCCGCCGCCCACTACTCGATGGGCTGGCTGCCGTTGTGGGCGCGGCTGTCACGGATCGCGCCCCGCTGGGTGAACGCGGTGTCGCACGCCCCGGGGGTCGCGCGGCTGGGGAAGGCGCTGGCCGGGGTGGCCGGGGCGCGGGAGGCGCCGCCGTTCGCCGAGGAGTCGTTCGTGGAGTGGTGGGCGGCGCGTGGCACCGAGGAGCCCGATCCGGCGGACCCCCGTACGGTCGTGCTCTGGCCCGACACGTTCAGCACCCATTTCCATCCGGCCGTCGCGAAGGCGGCGGTACGGGTGCTGGAGGACGCCGGCTTCCGGGTGGCCGTGCCGACCCGGGCGGTGTGCTGCGGGCTGACCTGGATCTCGACCGGGCAACTCGCCACCGCGAAGCGGGTGCTGGGCCGGACCCTGGAGGTGCTGCGTCCGTGGATCGAGGCCGGGACGCCCATCGTCGGGCTCGAACCGTCGTGCACCGCTGTCTTCCGCGCGGACGCGCCCGAGCTGATGCCGGACGACCAGGACGTCCAGCGGGTCGCCGAGCAGTTCCGTACGTTCTCCGAGCTGCTTCTGAACGATGCCCCGGACGGGTGGCAGCCGCCGTCGCTCGCCCGGTCCGCCACCGTGCAGACGCACTGTCACCAGCACGCGGTGATGGGCCATGACGCGGATCGCGAGCTGATGCGCCGCGCCGGTATCGATGCCGACGTGCTGGACGAGGGGTGCTGTGGGCTCGCCGGGAACTTCGGCTTCGAGCGTGGTCACCACGATCTGTCGATGACCATCGCCGAGCAGGGGGTGCTGCCGGCCGTGCGTGACTCCGCCCCCGGCGCGCTGGTGCTCGCGGACGGTTTCAGCTGCCGTACGCAGATCGAGCAGGGCGGAACGGGGCGGCGGGCCCTGCACCTGGCGGAGGCACTGGCGCTCGCCCTGGACGGTCCCCTGCCCGCGCACCGTCCCGAACGGCTCGCCGGCCGGCCGTCGGCGTCGGCCGGTGACGCCCGGCTGGTCACGGCGGGCGTACTGACAGCCGTCGCCGCGGCGGCCGGCCTCGCCGGCGCGCTGACCCGCCGACGGCGCGACCGCCCGGCATGACCTTCCCGCCGGGATTCCACACCCGGTCCTCCCCCGGGGACCGCGTGTTTCACCACCACCGAAACGAAACGAGAGGAACCCCGTGTCGATGAAGGTGTCCGACTACGTTCTCCAGCGGCTGCGCGAGTGGGAGGTGGACCATGTGTTCGCCTACGCCGGCGACGGCATCAACGGTCTGCTCGCCGCGTGGGGGCGGGCCGACGACAAGCCCAAGTTCGTGCAGTCCCGCCACGAGGAGATGTCCGCGTTCGAAGCCGTCGGATACGCCAAGTTCTCCGGCAAGGTCGGTGTGTGCGCGGCGACGTCCGGGCCGGGCGCGATCCACCTGCTCAACGGTCTCTACGACGCGAAGCTCGACCACGTCCCCGTGGTGGCGATCGTCGGCCAGACCAACCGCAGCGCCATGGGCGGCTCCTACCAGCAGGAGGTGGACCTGCTCAGCCTGTACAAGGACGTCGCCTCGGAGTTCTGCGAGATGGTGACCGTCCCCGAACAGCTGCCCAACGTGATCGACCGCGCGATGCGGACGGCGTACCTCAAGCGGACGGTGACGGCGGTCATCATTCCCGCCGACGTCCAGGAGCTCGACTACTCGGCGCCGACGCACGCGTTCAAGATGGTGCCGTCGAGCCTGGGCGTCTCGGCCGTTTCCGCCGTCCCGGCCGACGAGGACATCGCACGGGCTGCCGAGGTGCTGAACGCCGGCGAGAAGGTCGCCATCCTGATCGGGCAGGGCGCGCGGGGCGCACGCGCCGAGGTCGAGAAGCTGGCCGACGTCCTCGGCGCCGGGGTGGCGAAGGCGCTGCTCGGCAAGGACGCCCTGCCCGACGACCTGCCGTACGTGACCGGCTCGATCGGGCTGCTGGGCACCCGCCCGTCGTACGAGCTGATGCAGGACTGCGACACCCTGCTGGTGGTGGGCTCCAGCTTCCCGTACGCGCAGTTCATGCCGGAGTTCGACCAGGCGCGAGCGGTGCAGATCGACATCGACCCGTCGATGATCGGGCTGCGCTACCCGTTCGAGGTCAACCTGGTCGGGGACGCGAGGACCACCCTCACGGCGCTGCTGCCGAAGCTGAAGCGCAAGAAGCACGGGTCGTGGCGGAAGAAGATCGAGAAGGACACCGCCCGCTGGTGGGACGTCATGGAGCGGCGCGCGGGCGTCGAGGCGGACCCGATCAATCCGGAGTACGTGGTGCACGCCCTCGACGCGCTCCTTCCGGACGATGTGATCCTGGCCGCCGACTCGGGCTCCGCGGCGAACTGGTACGCCCGTCATCTGCGCATCCGGGGCCGGATGCGCGGCTCGCTGTCCGGGACGCTCGCGACGATGGGGCCCGGCGTGCCGTACGTCATCGGCGCGAAGTTCGCCCACCCCGGACGGCCCGCGCTGGCGATCGTCGGCGACGGCGCCATGCAGATGAACGGCATGGCGGAACTGATCACGGCGGCCAAGTACTGGCACGAGTGGGAGGACCCACGGCTGATCGTCGCGGTGCTGAACAACCAGGACCTCAACCAGGTCACCTGGGAGATGCGCGCCATGTCCGGCGCCCCGCAGTTCCTGCCGTCCCAGTCGTTGCCGGACGTGCCGTACGCGGACTTCGCCCGGTCGATCGGCCTGGACGGGGTGCGGGTGGAGAAGCCCGGCGAGGTGGAGGCGGCCTGGCACCGGGCGCTCGGCGCCGACCGCCCGTTCGTGATCGATTTCCGCACCGACCCGAACGTGCCGCCGATCCCGCCGCACGCCACCCGGGAGCAGGCCGAAGCGGTGGTCTCCGCCATCGTCAAGGGAGACAGCGACAGCGCCGGGATCGTCAAGCAGGGGATCAAGGCGAAGGTGCAGGAGTTCCTTCCGGGGCACAAGGGCCGGGGCGACGGCCCGCACGCGCGGGAGGAGCGGAACGGCCGGTGACTCCCGATCCGACCGGCTCGGCGGGACCGGCGGTCACCTCCGTCGAGACCGCCGTGTACACGGTCCCGACCGACTCGCCGGAGGGCGACGGCACGCTGGCCTGGGATTCCACCACGCTGGTGCTCGTCCGGGTGCGGAGCGGCGGAACGGCCGGACTCGGTTACACCTACGGGGCGCCCGCCACCGCCCGGGTGGTCGAGGAGGAGCTGGCCGGGGTGGTGACCGGGCGGTGCGTGTGGGACGTTCCGGCGGCCAACGAGGCGATGAACCGGGCGGTCCGCAACACGGGCCGTCCCGGTCTGGTCGCCGGGGCGCTCTCGGCCGTCGACATCGCGCTGTGGGACCTCAAGGCGCGGCTGCTGGACCTTCCCCTGGTACGGCTGCTCGGCGCGGCCCGGGACTCGGTGCCCGTCTACGGCAGCGGCGGCTTCACCCCGTACGACGCCCGGCGGCAGGACGCACAGCTGCGGGGATGGGTGGAGGGCCAGGGCATCCCCCGGGTCAAGATCAAGATCGGGGAGGCGTGGGGCCGGGCCGGGCCACGGGACCTGGAGCGGGTCGCGCGGGCACGGGGCAGCATCGGTGACACGACGGAGCTGTACGTCGACGCCAATGGCGCGTACACCCGTAAGCAGGCGGTCCGGCTCGCGCCGCGGCTGGACGCCGAGGGCGTCATCTGGTTCGAGGAACCCGTCTCGTCGGACGACCTGGTGTCCCTGGCACGGATTCGGGACTCCGTCATGGCGGACGTGACCGCCGGGGAGTACGGCTACACCCTGCCGTACTTCGCGCGGATGCTCGGCGCGGGAGCCGTGGACTGTCTCCAGGCCGACGTGACCCGTTGCGGCGGGGTCACCGTGTGGCTGCGGGCGGCGGCGCTCGCGGAGGCCGCGGGCCTGGAGGTGTCCGGGCACTGCGCCCCGCACGTGCACGCCCACGTGGCGGCCGCGGTGCCCAACCTGCGGCATCTGGAGTGGTTCCACGACCATGTCCGGATCGAACGTCTGCTGTTCACCGGGACCCTCGATCCGGGTGGCGGCAGCATCCGTCCGGGTGCCGACGGGGCGCCGGGGCACGGGCTGTCGCTGCGCACCGGGTCGGCCGAGCGGTACCGCACCGGCTGAGCGGCGCGGTCACGCCGTACACCGAAGGGCGTACGCACGGCGAGCCCCTTCGGAAGGCCGGCGGAACTTCCCGTACCCGACACGGCCGGACGGCTCCGGCCGAACGGCGACGCGCCGGGCGGCCACGGGGCGGACGGGCCTCGGACACACGTCCGCACTCCAGGAAAGGACGGACGGATGGGCGGAACCCCGGCGGACGACGAGCAGGTCGCCTTCCCACCCCAGGCGCTTCGTGACTACGCCCTGCTCGCGGACGGTGAGCGTGGTGCGCTCGTCGGCCCGCGTGGCGAGATCTGCTGGCTGTGCGCGCCGCGCTGGCACGACGACTCCGTCTTCTCCACGCTCATCGGCGGCCCCGGCCTCTACTCGGTGAGCCCGTCGGGCCGGTTCGTGCCCGGTGGGCACTACGAGAGCGGATCACTGATCTGGCGCAGCCGCTGGGTCACCGGGACGGGCATCGTCGAGTGCCGTGAGGCCCTGGCGTTCCCGGGCGAGCCGGGCCGGCTGGTGCTGCTGCGCCGAGTGCTGGCCCGGCGGTCCGAGGCGCGGGTGCGGGTGCTGCTGCGTCCTGTCGCCGGGTACGGCACCACGCCGCTGCGGAATCCGAGGTGCGAGGACGGGGTGTGGACCGCGCGGCTCGGCGCCTCGTACCTGCGCTGGTCGGGCGGGAGCGGGGCTCGGCTCTCGCCGTCCGGGGCGGGCGACGGGTTCGTGCTGGACCTGGTGCTCGACGCCGGGGAGCGGCACGACCTGGTGCTGGAACTGAGCACGGCGCCGCCGCAGGGTCCGCCCGTCGACGCGTCACGCGCCTGGGCCGCCACCGAGCGGGCGTGGGCGGACGCCGTTCCCGCACTGGACAACACGATCGCGGACCGGGACGCGCGTTCCGCGTACGCGGTGCTGCGCGGGATGACCGGTTCGGACGGCGGCATGGTCGCGGCGGCGACCACGAGCCTCCCGGAACGTGCCGAGGAGGGCCGCAACTACGACTACCGCTATGTGTGGATTCGCGATCAGTGCTACGCGGGACAGGCGGTGGCCGCCGCCGGAGCGCATCCCCTCCTGGACGACGCCGTCCGTTTCGTCACGGCGCGGCTGCACGCGGACGGGCCCCGGCTCGCCCCGGCGTACACCGTCGACGGCGGCGCGGTCCCCGACCAGCGTGAGCTGCGGCTGCCCGGCTATCCGGGTGGCTACGGCCGGGTCGGGAACCACGTCAACCAGCAGTTCCAGCTCGACTCGTTCGGTGAGGCGCTGCTGCTCCTCGGGGCGGCGGCGCGGCGCGGCCGGCTGGACGCGGACGGCCTGCGGGCCGCCGGGATCGCCGCGGACGTCATCGAGCGGCGGTGGCGGGAGCCGGACGCGGGGATATGGGAGCTGGACGACCGGGCCTGGACGCACAGCAGGCTGATCTGCGCGGCGGGTCTGCGCCGCATGGCCGGGGTGACACCGGACGATCCGCGCGGGCGCCGTTGGGCGCGGACCGCCGACACGCTGCTCGCCGACACCGGGGCCAGGGCGCTGCGTCCCGACGGCTGCTGGCAACGCGCTCCGGACGATTCCGCATTGGACGCGTCCCTGCTGATGCCCCCGTTGCGGGGGCTGCTGCCGGCCGACGATCCACGCACCCGGGCGACTCTGCGGGCGTACCGGCGGGAGCTGACCGACGGCTGTCACGCCTACCGGTTCCGGCACGACGACCGCCCGCTGGAGGAGGCGGAGGGCGCCTTCCTGCTGTGCGGCTTCGTCATGGCGCTGGCCGAGCATCAGCAGGGGCACCACGTCGAGGCGCACCGGTGGTTCGCTCACAACCGGGAGGCGTGCGGGGCGGCCGGTCTGTACGCGGAGGAGTACGACATCGCTCAGCGCCAGTTGCGCGGCAATCTCCCCCAGGCGTTCGTGCACGCGCTGATGCTGGAGGCGTCGGCCGTGCTGGCGGACGACGGCCCCCGATGAGGCGGAGGCGGGATTCCCGGCCCGCCCCGCCCCGCCGCCCCGCGCGTGGGGCTTTCCCGTACGAAGAACGCGAAACAGAGAAACAGAGAGGTGCTGGTATGAGGGACAGGAACCGCACGGTCGTCATCACGGGTGCCAGCGGCGGCATCGGCCGGGCCACCGCACGGATCTTCGCCCGTCAGGGGGCGAACGTGGTGCTGCTGGCCCGGGGGACGGCCGGGCTGGACGCGGCGGTCGCCGATGTGGAGGAGTTGGGCGGCAGGGCGCTGGCACTGCCCACGGACGTCGCCGACCACGCCCAGGTCGAGGCCGCGGCCGAGGCGGCCGAGGATGCCTTCGGGCCGATCGATGTCTGGGTCAACGTGGCCTTCACCTCGGTGTTCGCGCCGTTCACGGAGATCGGGCCCGACGAGTTCCGTCGGGTCACCGAGGTGTCCTACCTCGGATATGTGCACGGTACGAGGACGGCGCTGCGGCGGATGGTGCCGCGGGACTCCGGTGTGGTGGTGCAGGTGGGGTCGGCTCTCGGTGACCGTTCCATTCCCCTCCAGTCGGCGTACTGCGGGGCCAAGCACGCCGTCAACGGGTTCACGTCCAGCGTGCGCACCGAGCTGTTGCATCAGCGCAGCCGGGTGAGGATCACGGTGGTGCAGATGCCCGCGGTCAACACTCCGCAGTTCTCCTGGGTCCTCTCCCGGCTGCCGAACCATCCCCAGCCGGTGCCACCGATCTACCAGCCCGAGGTGGCGGCGCGGGCCGTGGTCCACGCGGCCGACCACCCGGGCCGCAAGCAGTACTTCATCGGCGCGTCGACCGTGGCGACGATCCTTGCCAACAGGGTGGTGCCCGGTCTCCTGGACCGATACCTGGCCCGTACCGGCTTCGACTCGCAGCAGACCGGGGAGAAGGTGGCGGGCGACCGGCCGAACAATCTCTGGGAGCCGGTCGACGGGCCCGGCGGTGGCGACTTCGGAGCACACGGGATCTTCGACGAGCGGGCGGCCACGTGGTCCCCTCAGGCGGCGCTGGCCCGGCACCCCGCGTTGACCGGGGGCGCCGTGGTGGGTGCGGCGGTGGGCGTGGGGGCTCTGGTGCGGTCACTGCGACGGTGATCGACGGCCGCTTGAGGGAGGGCGCCGGCGCTGCTTGAGGCGCCGTCGACCGGGTCGACGGCGCCGGTGGTCGGGCGAGGTGCGGCCAGGAGGCCCGGGACTCTCCCGGCAGGCACCGTACGTCGCCTCTCGCGGCGCTCCTTCCCCGTCCCGTCCCCTCCCCCGTCCCTCCTCCACCTCCACCTCCACCGGACGGATTCATTCGGCTCCTGGAGGGAACGCGCCATTCGTGGCCCGCGAACGCCCCTCTCCGGGTGCGGAACGGGCCACCAGGACGGAGAGTCGGACACGGCCCCGTATCCGTACACGGCACATGCGAGCGGAGACACGATGAGCGGCAGGAACGAGAAGCACGGCGAGGACACCGGCCACGGCTCGTCCCCGGCGGAGGAGTCCGCGCTGGACGAGGTGCTCAAGGAGTTCGAGGACGCGGAGACGGATGTGCCGTCGTCGGCCCGGCGTCGGAGCGAGCGTGACGGGGAGTCGGGGGACGCGCTGTCGCCCAACGAGGCGGCGCAGGAGTCCGCGGAACGCGACCGCTGATCCGGCGGGATACCGCTGATCGGCCCCCACGAGGGCGGCCATGAGCGAGGGCCGCCGACCGGGCTGCCGTTGGGCGTCCCGGTCGGCGGCCCTTTCGGATGTCCGCATCGCCTTCCGTCCGTGCCCGCTCCCCCTCACCCCGCCCCGCCGGCCCTCCCGGGCGCGCCACACCCCGCGGCCCCGCGACGAAGAGATCCGTCGCGGGGCCGCGGGGTGTGTCACGTCAGCCGGGCCAGGTTCCCGTGAGACGGCGGACCGCGGTGGCGCCGCCTCGGTCGGCCACGGCCTTGACCGCCGCGAAGATCGCGCCCTGGATCGCGGCGGCGATCACCACTTCCCGCCAGCGCCGGTCCTGGTCGGTGGCGTCCGGGGCGTCCTCCTCGTGTCCGACGCGCTTCCACACCTGCTTGAAGACCGCGCCGGCCAGGACTCCGCTCACCCCGCCCAGCACCAGTCCCACCGGCTTGTAGGTCAGCTTGGCCACGTTCACGTGTGTCTCCACTGGATCGTTTCGGATACCGGCCGCGGCCCCGCTCCCGCGCGGATGCGGGCGTGAGCGGGGCTGCCCGGCATGTCACCGGTCGCGCAGCGCCTTGATGAGCTGGTCCTTCGACATCGTGGAACGGCCCTCGATGCCGATCTTCTTGGCCTGCTCGTACAGATCGTGCTTCGACCGGTCCTCGTACGTACCGGCGTTGCCGCCCTTGCGGCCCACCGCCGACCGGGACGAGCCGGCCGCGCTGTTCGCGACCCGGGCGGCCTTCTCCTTGCCCGCTCCTTCCCTGCGCAGCGCCTGATAGGTCTTCTCGTCCTTGATCTGTGCGCGGGGCACGAGATCACCTCCGGTTCGTCGTCCTCGTGGTGGTGTCCGGTTCGGTCATGGGCGGCCGGTGACGACCGGCCGCCCGCGCTTCAGCCCACCGATCTGCCGACCAGCGGGGGTGTGTTCTCGCCCGCGCCCCTGCGTACTCCGCGCAGGAACGCGTCGAGTGCTTCGTCGGCCGTCCGCGCGGGCCGCCAGCCCAGCACGTCGTGTGCGCGGGAGCAGTCCAGGACCGGCAGTCGCAGCACCGCGTCGAACAGGTGCGGTGACGCGGGCACGGCGTGCGCCTGCCAGGCCGCGGACAGCGCGGTGCGGACCAGCGCCCTCGGCACCCGGACCACCTTCGCGCCGAGCTGCGCGGCGAGGGTGCGGGCGTCGATCACCGGGTCGGCCGCCAGGTTGAACGCCCCTCTCGCCTCGCTCAGCACGGCGAGGCGGTACGCCTGGGCGGCGTCGTCGGTGTGGAGCACCTGGAAGCGCAGTCCTTCGAGGTCGGGCACGAAGGGCAGCAGATCGGGCCGCAGCAGCGGTCCCGGTACGAACCGCCCGGCGAAGATGCGGCGTTGTTCGCTCGCCGCGGTCTCCTTGAAGAGGAACCCGGGCCGCATCCGTACGACCCGGATCTCCGGGTGGTCCCGTTCGTAGGTGTCGAGGACCCGTTCCAGGTACGCCTTCTCGCGGCAGTAGGCGGCGTCGGGCCAGCCATGGGTCGGCCACCGCTCGTCGACACCGGGCTCGGTCTTCGGACCCGGTGAGTAGGCGCCGACGGAGGACGCGTGCACGAGTGCCGGGACCCCGGCCGCCGCGACCGCCCGGAACACCCGCATCGAGCCCGTCACGTTGCTCTGCCAGGTGACGACCGGGTCATGGGTGGGCTGGAACCGCCATGCGAGGTGGACGACCGCGTCCGCTCCGGCGAAGTGGCTCTCCAGCTCGGCGGCGCTGTCCCGTCCGCCCAGGTCCACGGTGTCCCAGGTGGTGCCGGGCACCGAGATGCCGGGCAGTCTCCGGGCCAGGCCGAGGACGGACGCGACCTTCGGATCGGCGGCGAGGGCCCGCACGACACTGGTGCCGACGTTCCCGGTGGCGCCCGTGACGACGACGCGCAGGCCGGGCGCAGGCCCTGTCATCCGTCCAGCCCCGGTCGTCCCCAGTGCCGGTGCGCGCCGACGGCCTCGGCGAAGGCCGTACGGAAGGCGTCACCGCCGGACGCAGCGCTCACCACACCGTCACGGACCGCCGGTGCGTCACCCGTCGCCGGAGCGGCGACCGCTGCGGGGAGCAGCGTGCCGAGGGCCGTGGCGCCTTCCCCGTACCCGCCGATCGGCTTGCCGTGGCGGTAGGCGTTGCGGACGAACCTGCGGACCGGGTCGTCGGTGAAGGCCGCGCCGTCGGGCAGCACGACGGCGTCGTAGAGGACGGCCGCGACGGTGGGCAGGGCACGGTCCACCTTCAGCTTCTCGCCCTGACCGGTCTCGACCGTGCCGTCCTGCGGCGCCAGCAGTTCGGCCACCGCTCCCCGTGCGGTGAGCGCCTCCTTGACGGCCGTGACCTGTGCGCCGTCGACCCCGTCGGTGACCAGGATGGCGATCTGCCGGGTGTCGATCGATCCGTCGCCCCGGTTGTTCTCGATGCTCAGCGCCGCCGACCGGTCGGGGGCCGGAGTGTCGGCGCGGCCCGGCCGATCGACACCGATGCCGTCGGCGACCGCGTCGGCGAGGTCACCGTCGACGAGGGCCAGTTGTCCGACGGTACGGGCCCTGACCTCCATCGCCGACACCTTGCCCAGCTCGAAGCGGAACGCGTCGACGATGTGCTGCCGCTCCCAGTCGGTCATGCTGTGCCAGAACAGCGCCGGCTGGAGGTAGTGGTTGTCGAAGCTCGGGCTCCGGCGCTTGATCTTCCTGCCCTCGACCTTCTCCGTCAGATGGCGGTACGCCACGCTGTCGGGGTCGGCGAGCGCCGGGCAGCCCGCGCCGAGGGAGTTCGGCGTGTAGTTGGTGCCCGTGTGGATCTGTTCCTGGTGGTAGCCGTCGCGCTGGTTGTTGCGTACGTCGACGACGGGCCGGTTGACGGGGATGTGCGCGAAGTTCGGGCCGCCGAGCCGGATGAGCTGGGTGTCGAGGTACGAGAAGTTCCGTGCCTGGAGCAGCGGATCGTTGGTGAAGTCGATGCCGGGGACCACGTTGGCGGTGTGGAACGCGACCTGTTCGGTCTCGGCGAAGAAGTTGTCGGGGTTGCGGTTCAGCACCATGCGGCCGATGGGGCGGACCGGGACCTGTTCCTCGGGGACGATCTTGGTGGCGTCCAGCAGGTCGAAGTCGAAGGAGTGCTCGTCCTCCTCCGGGATGAGCTGGACGCCCAGCTCCCACTCCGGGTACTGACCGGCCTCGATGGTGTCCCACAGGTCGCGGCGGTTGAAGTCCGGGTCGCGGCCCTGCACCTCCTGGGCCTCGTCCCAGACGAGGGAGTGCACGCCCAGCTTCGGCTTCCAGTGGAACTTGACGAAGGTGCCGTTCCCCTCGGCGTCGACGAAGCGGAAGGTGTGTACGCCGAAGCCCTGCATCATGCGGTAGCTGCGCGGGATGGCCCGGTCGGACATCAGCCACATGATCGTGTGCAGTGTCTCGGGCTGGAGCGACACGAAGTCCCACAGGGTGTCGTGGGCGGAGGCTCCGGTGGGGATCTCGTTGTGGGGTTCCGGCTTCACCGCGTGCACGAAGTCGGGGAACTTGATGCCGTCCTGGATGAAGAAGACCGGGAAATTGTTGCCGACGAGGTCGTAGTTGCCCTCCGACGTGTAGAACTTGGTGGCGAACCCACGCACGTCCCGTACGGTGTCGGCCGATCCGCGCGGGCCCTGCACGGTCGAGAACCGGACGAAGACCGGGGTACGCACCGCCGGGTCCTGGAGGAAGGCCGCCCGGGTGAACTCGGCGCACGATTCGTACGGTTCGAAGTAGCCGTAGGCCCCCGCGCCACGGGCGTGCACCACCCGCTCCGGAATCCGCTCGTGGTCGAAGCGGGTGATCTTCTCCCGGAAGTGGAAGTCCTCCAGCAGGGTGGGGCCGCGGTCACCGACCGTGAGGCTGTCGTCGGTGTGATCGACGGTCACCCCCTGATCGGTGGTCAGCGGGCCGCCGGCCGGGTCGGCCGCTCGGACGCTGTCGCGCTGTTCCTGTTTCTTGTCCGCCATCGAGATCTCCTTGTTCGCCTTGCGGAGCGGACCGGCTCCCGCACGTCCGTGTCACGGCGGCGCCGCCTCGCGCGCCGCGTGTCCACCGGGTGCGGTCGCGGCTGTCCGCCGCCACCGGTCCGGTCCGCGACGGGCGGTGGACACTGCCGCGGGGTGCTCGGCCGAGGATTGGACATCCGCCCACCGTCCGGGTTACCAGCTTGTCCCAGGAGAAACCTGTGCGCGCGTTCTGTTGGCCCGTCGCCGGCGCCCGGCCGCGCTCGCCCGGCGCCCGTCGGCCCCCGTCGCGCTCGCCCGGGGTGCCGGGCTCGTGCACCATGGTCACGGGTCGGACCGCGTCCCGCGCCGCCCGGTCCCCGGCCGTGGCGCACCCCCGGCCACCCTTCGACCACTTCGAACCACGACGAGGTCCTGAGAAGACGAGGTCTTGAGAACATGGCGTCCACGCTGTGCCATCCGACGCACGACCGCACCGCGCGTCCGGTTCCCCCGCTCCTCGTCCGGCCGCCCGGCGGTGGTGCGGCCGGTGGGACGGTCCCGTCGGCCGGGAGGCCGTCGAGGTGACCGGTCGGACGTACCCGGCGCCGAGCACCACGGCGGACCCGACCACCTTCGGCGCACCGTGCTGGGCCAGTCTGATGACCGGCGATCTGGCCCGGGCCCAGGACTTCTACGGCGCCGTGCTGGGGTGGGAGTTCCGGCCGACCGAGCTGGGCGAGGAGTTCAGCGTGGCCGTCTCGGACGGCGTACCCACCGCGGCCCTGGGTTCCCTCACGCCCGCGCTGCGAGTCCCCGCCGACTGGACCCCGTACTTCGCCGTGACCGACGCCGACGAGGCCGCCGCGCGCATCAGGGAGCGAAGCGGCACCGTCGCCGTCGGGCCGCTCGAACTGCCCGTCGGGCGGGGCGCGCTCGCCGCCGACCGCGAGGGCGGCCGGTTCGGCATCTGGGAGGGCAGGCTGGTCGAGGACTGGCGGACCTGGCGCGCGCACCGGCCCTGGTGGCTGGATCTGCGGGCCGTCGACGCCTTCGACTCCGCCATCTTCTACGGCGGGGTGCTCGACTGGGCCTGCGGACGACCGGGTTGCTGCGACGTCGGCTACGAGGGCGACGAGGTCGTGCTGTGGGACGACGGCAGGATGGCGGCCCGGATCACGTCGGCGGCCACTCCGGAGGCCGGAGGTGGCGGGGGGAACCCGCGCTGGAATCTGCACTTCCCCGTTCCGGACGTGGGGAGCGCCGTGGCCGCCGCGGTCCGGCGCGGCGGCAGCGTCGTCGGGGAGCCGGGCCCTCCGGACGGTGGAGGCACCGTACTGAGTGACCCCGACGGTGCTCGGTTCGTCGTGGTCCGGGCAGAAGGTGGTCATGGCCGAAGGACGAACTGAACCAGCTCTGCCGCGCGGACGCGGCCCGCTCTCGACAGCCGTGGTCGGACGGCTGGGAGGGGACGGCGCGCTGCCCGGTACCGAAGCCGCGCGGGAGGCGAATCCCTACGGCGAGGATCTCCACCTCGCCCTGTACGTCTGCTACGAACTCCACTACCGGGGTTTCGCCGGGGTCGATCCGGCACTTGAGTGGGACCCCGCCCTGCTCACGGTGCGTGCCGCGCTGGAGGACCGGTTCCTGACGGCCCTGCGGCGTGACGCGGAGGAATCCCGCCCCCTGGACGACGTACTCGCCGAACTCCTGGTGGAACCGGTCCACGGCTCGGGGGTGTCGCACTTCCTCCAGGAGCGGGGGGAGTTGCGGCACCTCCGGGAGTACGCCGTCCAGCGGTCGCTGTACCACCTCAAGGAGGCGGACCCGCACGCATGGGTGCTGCCACGCCTGTGGGGGCGGGCGAAGGCGGGCATGGCGGCGGTGGAGTACGACGAGTTCGGCGGTGGCCGCGCCGACCGTGTGCACGCGCGGCTGTTCGCGGACCTCATGACCGATCTAGGGATCGACCCCACCTACGGGCGCCACCTCGACGACGGCTGCGCCGAGATGCTGGCCCTGGTGAACCTGATGTCCCTCTTCGGGCTCCACCGGCGGCTGCGCGGGGCTCTGGTGGGTCATTTCGCGGCGGTCGAGATCACCTCGTCACCGAGCTCCCGCCGCATGGCCGCGGCCATGCGGCGGGCGGGGGCGGGCGCAGCCGCCGAGTTCTTCTACACCGAACACGTCGAGGCGGACGCCGTCCACGAACAGGTCGTACGCCGTGAGGTCATCGGAGGGCTCCTCGAAGAGGAACCGGAGCTGGCCGCCGACATCGCGTTCGGCGTCACCGCGACCTCGTACGTGGAGGACCGTCTCGCCGACCGGCTGCTGACCGGCTGGCGGTCCTGAGGCCGGGACAACCGCCTATCGGTCCTGAGGACGGGAGGGGCTCGGCCCGCGCCCCGGCCCCCGTCGTCCGGTGCCGACGCGACCGCACGGGACGCGCCCGCCCGTGCCGGCCGGTTCGCTGAGGGCGTCGGCCGTTCGCACGCTGCCCGGAGGAGAGACCATGAGCGTTCCGGACGCGGACGCGGATCGTGCGCGCCGGACGCGCGAACAGCCGGCAGGTGAGCCGGGCGGCGAAGGGCACGACCGGCCCGGAGCACCGGCCGCGGCTCGGGGAACGGGCCGGGCAGCTGACGGAGCGGAGCCGGCCGGAGAGCGACGGTGAGGGGAGGCCGGGTGCCAGCACGGTGAGAGCCGCACGCCGTCCATCCCCGGCCCGGACGGACCTGAGCCGGGGATGGACGGCGTGCGACAGGGCACCCGAGGGTGACGATCAGTCCTCGCCGGACACAGGAGGCAGCCCACCCATGCGTCACCCACCGGCCGAACCCCTCTCCCCGTCCTCCCGGCCACCGAACCGGGACGGTCACCGCTTCCTCACCTCCGCCCCGCGCCCGACTGCCGCACCCGACACGGAGAGTGAGTGTTCAGGTGGTGGGTCGGGCTCAACCGGGGGAGTCTGGGACTCGGTCGCCGCCCCGTCGCTCTCTCCCACGGAGTCCCCCATGTCCGCAGGAACGGCCGCACCGCCCCGCCCGTACCGCCTGGTGACGCTGCCCGGGGTGTACGCACCGCAGCACGACACCAGACTGTTGATGGAGGCGCTGGGCCGAGAAGGCGTCGGTCCCGGGACGGACGTCCTGGATCTCGGCACGGGAAGCGGCGCGCTCGCGGTACGGGCCGCGCACATGGGTGCGCGGGTGACCGCCGTGGACATCGCGTGGCGGGCGGTCCTGACCACTCGTCTGAACGCGCTGCTGTCCCGCCGGCGCATCACCGTCCACCGCGGCGACCTGACGTCACCGGTCGGCGGCCGGTCCTACGACATGGTGATCTGCAATCCGCCGTACGTCCCCGCGCCCTGGGCCCGGCTGCCGGAACGCGGCGCCGCACGGGCCTGGGACGCCGGGCACGACGGGCGCGCGATCGTCGACCGGGTCTGTGACGCCGCGCCGTCCGTCCTGCGCCCCGGTGGCGTGTTGCTGATGGTCCATTCCGGGCTCTGCGACAGCGGCGCCACGCTTCGCCGGCTGTCACGCGCGGGACTGAGCGCCACGGTCGGGGACCGTGTGCGCGTCCCCCTCGGTCCTGTGCTGCTGTCCCGGCTGGAATGGCTCCGGGAGCGCGGGCTGATGAGCCGGGACGAGGCCGCTGAGGAACTGGTGGTGATCCGTGCCGAACGCTCCTGACTCCCCCCGTCGCGTCTTCCTCGGCGCCGAGGGCCCGCTGCTCGTCGAGGGGCCGGTGGAGGTGGTCGGCGCCGACGGAACGGTTGCGGTCTCGGACCGCTTCACCGTCGCCATCTGCACCTGCCGCCGCAGCCGCGTCCCTCCGTGGTGCGACACCAGCCACCGGCGCCGGGCGGGCCCGAGGACCACGGACGCGCCGGCCTCCCCCGGTACCGGGAATCGGTCCGGCGGTGCGCCGGGCGACACGACGGAAGGAACCACGGATGAATGACGCCGGACAGCCCCACGATCCCCGCACCTCGCATCCGCGGCCGGACTTCCCCCAGCAGGGGCAGCAGCACCCCGGCTGGACCGGCCCGATGGACCCGCCGCCCGATCACGGCGAGGACTCCTACCGGGGCAGCGGACTCCTCGCGGACCGGAAGGCCGTCGTGACCGGCGGCGACTCCGGGATCGGCCGGGCCGTCGCCCTGGCCTACGCCCGCGAGGGAGCCGACGTCCTCTTCACCCATCTGCCGACGGAGGAGGACGAGGCGCGGGAGACCGCCCGGCTCGTCGAGGAGGCGGGCCGCCGGGCCGTGCCGGTCGTCTGCGACATCCGCGAGGAGGAGCAGTGCGGGGCTCTCGTGGAGCGGGCGGTGGCGGAGTTCGGGAGGATCGACGTCCTGGTCAACAACGCCGCCTACCAGATGGCCCAGCCGGACGGGATCGGCGCCATCTCGACGGAGCAGTTCGACCGGGTCGTACGGACCAACCTGTACGGGATGTTCTGGCTGTGCAAGAGGGCGGTGCCGCACATCCCGGCGGGCGGATCGATCATCAACACCACGTCCGTACAGGCGTACAAGCCCAGTCCCCATCTGCTGGACTACGCGATGACGAAGGGGGCCATCGCCACCTTCACGAAGGGCCTCGCCCAGATGCTGGCGTCGGACGGCATCCGCGTCAACGCGGTGGCGCCCGGCCCGGTGTGGACCCCGCTCATTCCCGCGACCATGCCGGACACCACCGAGTTCGGCAAGCAGAGTCCGATGGGGCGTCCCGCGCAGCCGGCGGAGATGGCACCGGCGTATGTGTTCCTCGCCTCCTCGCGGGCGAGTTTCATCACCGCGGAGATCATGAACGCGACCGGAGGAACCCCGCTGCCCTGACCGGACGAACGCTGTCCTGACCGGACGAACCGGATGACGGACCCGCCGCTCCACGCGGCCGTTTCACGCGGCGGGCCGTCACCTCCCGGTCCCTCTCCCCTCGGCCCCGCTCCCCCGCGAGCGGCGACGCAGCAGAACCGCCAGATCGAGGGCCGCGAACAGCGCGAGCGCACCACAGATCCCTGCCAGCACACTCACGACGAGCGAACTCGGGGAGTCGTGCGGCCCGGAATCCGCCGCCCACAGCGCGAGCAGCACCGTGCCCACCGCGAAGACGGGCAGTGCGACGGAGGCCAGGATCATCCGCAGTCCCACGGCGCTGCGCGCGGTGATCGGCTCGGTGCCCTCCCGGCCCGGACGGCCACCGTACGACGGCCGGGGCCGGGGCACGTCCGGACCGTCCGAACCCTCGGGGCCGTTCGGAGGTCGTGGCTGGGACATGCGTACTCCCTTCGTCGAGGACGGACATCCGGGGAAAGCCCGGTTCGCCGGGTTACGGACGTCCGAGAGGACTCCGGTTTCGTCGCGTCCGTTGTATATATCGTGCACGCGTTCGTCCCCCTGGGCCGTGCGGCCCTCGGAACGGAAGGACGAACAGACGGGTCCTCCGGGCCGTTCGGGTGACGGTCCGGGCACGCGTACAGGGAGACCGGCCGGGGGCCGGATGCGTGACCGGACCGTCCCCCGTACCTCGATCGTCACCCGGATGCCGGATCGGTGCAACGTCGACAAGGCGCGGCACCGTACGGACAGTGACGTCTCACGCCCCGCGCAGGGCGCGGCGTGCGGCCCGGTAGGCGGTGGCCGGGTCCTCACAGTGGCCCGCGACCGGGCGCCAGGTGCCGTGCCAGTCGACGAACGGGTACCAGCGGCCCGCAGCGAGGCGCAGTTGCACCCGGGCCGCGGCGTCGGTGAGCCGGTTGTCCTCGCCCACCAGGGTGGCCAGGGGGGCCGGGCGGAGCGGCTGGATCGCGTTCTCGGCACGGGCGAGATCGCGCGGGTCCGCCGGGACGCGGTGGGCGGCGGCCTCGACGTTGCCGGGGCCGCCGTACTCGTGGGCGAGGGCGAGGTGCCGCAGTTGGACCGTGGTGAGACCGAGACGGCCGGCGGCGCTCTCCAGCCAGGGCAGGAACTCGGGCCGGGCCAGCATCCGGGCGGCGTCGAGGAGCGGATCGGTCCCGTCCGCCGGGTCGGGTGGGCCGGGCCGGTCACCCCGGCCGGGCACGGCCCCCGGGAGGCCGCCGTCGAGGAGGGCCGAGGCGCGGTGGGCGGCGTCGCGGGTGAGCAGGCGCAGAACGTCCAGGCCGGGGGCGGGGGCGGGTGGGGCGTCCCGGAGCATGTCCAGGAGAGGTGCCCCGGTGAGGGGTTCGCGAGGCGGGCCGGGCACCGCACCGGCACGGTCGTTCCAGCGCGAGAACGCCTCGTGGGCCGGCATGCCGGTTCCTGGACCGGCCGGATCGCTCCCCGGCGTTCCCTGATCCCGGACCTCCGGCGTTCCCGCGTCCGGCACGGCGCTCGGCGTGGTGCTCCCTGACGCGGGGACCACTGTGCCCGGCACGGGGGCGGCGGTCGGCCGGAGGCCCAGCGCGGCCCGGAGGCTCTTCATCGAGCCGCCCCGCAGACTGAGGATGATGCCGGGGTTCTTGCGCAGCCGGTCTGCGACGCTGTAGCCGATGGCCGCCGTGTGCGGGCACACCACTCCGCGGGGGCCGCAGGTGCAGGAGAAGGAGAGGTCCCCGGGCCGCGGGGCGAGCGGGACACCCGCGGTGGTGGCCGGGTCGGTGAGCACGTCGACGAACCGGCCGGAGGCGATGGCCTCGGTGACGTCCGGGCGTTCCGCGATCGCCCGGTAGATCCGGGTCCAGCGGTCGGGGGCGACCTCGGTCACGCCGAGCCGGGGCTGTACGGTGGCCCCGGCCTTCCCCGTGCTGATCCTGCCGTGGGCGAGACCGGCACTGATGTTCACCTGTCCGAGTGTTCCGGCGCCCAGCAGAGACTTGCCGGACCGCAGGTGCCGCGGGGCGGCGGCGGCCGCCTCGAACGCGGCGAGCCAGGCGGCGGCCCAGCCCCCGGTGGTGGTGGGCGCGGGGGCCGGGGCGGTGGCTGTCATGGGGTGCTCCCGAGGGTGACGAGCTGGGCGAGTTCATCGTCGTCGAGGTCGGCCAGGGCGCCTTCGCCACTGGTCAGCACGGCATCGGTCAGGGCCCGCTTGTGGTGCAGGAGTGCGGCGATGCGGTCCTCCAGGGTCGCCTCGCTGATGAGCTGGTGGACCGTGACCGTGCGGTCCTGGCCGATGCGGTGGGCGCGGTCGGTGGCCTGGTCCTCGACGGCGGGGTTCCACTGCTGGTCGTAGTGGACGACGTGGGTGGCCCGGGTGAGGTTGAGACCGACCCCCGCGGCCTTCACGGACAGGATGAGCACCCGGACGCGTCCCGCCTGGAAGGCGTCGACCATGCGCTGACGCTCCGTCAGGGACGTCTGGCCGTGCAGGAAACTCGGCGCCAGGCCACGGGCCGCGCAGTGGGCGTGCAGGAGACGCCCCATCTCGACGTAGCTGGTGAAGATCAGGACGGACTCGTCGCAGGCGGTGATCTGGTCGAGGAGTTCGTCCAGGGCCCCGAGTTTCGCCGAGCGGGCGGCGAATCCGGGGGCCTCGTCGGCGTGCCGGGGGCCGGGTTCCCTGAGGTAGTGGGCCGGGTGGTCGCAGATCTGCCGCAGTGTGGTGAGCAGTCGGACGACCAGGCCGTGCCGGGTGATACCCGCGCTCTCGCCGATGGCGGCCAGCGTCTCGCGCACCGCGGCCTCGTAGAGCGCCGCCTGTTCACGGGTGAGCCGCACGATCCGCCGGGAGTGGACCTTGTCGGGCAGTTCGGGCGCGATGCCCGGATCGCTCTTGAGCCTGCGCAGCAGGAACGGGCTGATGACGCGGCCCAGTCGGCGGGCGGCCTCTCCCGTGGTGTCGCGCTCGGCGTCGCGGCCGTAGCGGGCGCGGAAGGCCGTGCGGGTGCCGAGCAGTCCGGGGTTGACCCAGTCCATGATCGCCCAGAGTTCTTCGAGGCGGTTCTCGACGGGGGTGCCGGTGACGGCGACGCGGGCGGCGGCGGTCAGTTCACGCAGCCGACGGGCCGCGGCCGTCGCCGGATTCTTGACGCTCTGCGCCTCGTCCGCCAGGACCAGGTCCCAGTCGACGGCCGTCAGCGGGCCGGTGTCGCGTTGCAGGATGCCGTACGTGGTGACGACGACCGTGTCCGAAGTGACGTCGACGAGGGTGCGACCGGGCCCGTGGTAGGCGACAACGGGGGTACGGGGAGCGAAGCGCCGGATCTCCCTGACCCAGTTGGTGACGAGGGAGGCGCGGGCGACGACGAGCGTGGGCCGCGCGGCGCCGGCCTCCTGGCGGTGGAGGATCAGCCCGATCGAGGTGAGTGTCTTGCCCAGGCCCATGTCGTCGGCGAGGCAGGCACCGTAACCGAGTTCGGTGATGCGGGCCAGCCAGGTCAGGCCCCGGTGCTGATATCCGCGCAGTCGGGCGCGGAGTGCCCGGGGCGGGGGCAGGGGGGCGGCCTCGGAGGCGTCGGCGCGCAGGGCCGCGATCAACTGGGCGAGGCCGTCCGCGGGTTCACAGGCGTACGTCGCGCCGTCGACACTCACGCTTCCGGACAGCGCGGCGCCCAGGGCGTCGGCGCCGTTGAGCGAGGCGAGGCCCCGATGGGCGGCTCGGTGCACGGTGGTCTCGTCGAGCAGGACCCAGGTGTCGCGCAGCCGGACCAGGGGACGCGCGGCTTCCGCCAGGGCGTCCATCTCGGCCTCGGTGAGCGCCTGCCCGTTCAGTGCCAACTGCCATCGGAAGTCGATCAGTTGCTCCAGCCCGAGCCGGGATTCCGGCGTTGCGGACCGGCTGCCGACGACGGTTCGGGTGGTGAGCGCGTCGATGAGCCCTTCGGGCCAGCGCACCCGGAATCCGGCCGCCGCCAGCGGCTCGGCCTCGGCGACGAGCCGCACGGCCTCCGCGACGGACAGCCTCAGCCGGGCGGGGGCAGCCGAGGTGGCCAGTCGTGCGGCGGCCGGCCAGATGTCCGCGATCCGGCGCAGCGCGCGGCGGACCTGGCGGCGCCTCAGCGGCGAGTCGGCGCCGGGATGCCGACCGGACCACACGTCGTCGGCGGGGACGGGCCCGGCGGCTCCGGCTTCGTCGTCGTCCGGATACAACGACAGTGTGGAGCGCAGGTGTTGGGCGGCCGCATCGGTGTCCGAGGGCGGATGGACGGTCAGGAGCAGCCGAGGGCGCGGGGCGGGGTCGGCCCGGTCCTCGATGTCGTCCGCCCACCGCCGCAGCGCGGGCGCGGGCTCCCCGGTGGCCGAGAGGAACGGCCCGTCGCCGAAGAGCGCGTGGGCACCCGGGGTGCGGACGAGGGTGTCGGCCAGGACGTGGAGGAATGCCTCCACGGCGTGCAGCGGTGTGGTGATGCGCGGGGCACCGTCGGGAGCGGGCAGCGCTCGGCAGTGCGCGTGCGGGGGCATCTGTTCGGCGATGTGTCGAACGGCTCCGAGCACGGGGCCGGTGAGCGGGCCGACGTGCCAGGCGTCCCGGCCGTCGTCGCCGAGCGCCGGATGGACGAGTCGGGCGGCGACCAGCCCCAGTCCCAGACGGGTGGCCGCCTGCCACGCCTGGGCGGAGGGATGGAGGGCCCGGTCGCCGTCGAGAGCGAGGAGTGTGCGGACGGCGGGGCGCAGCGGCAGGGCCCATCCCGCCACCGGGACGCGGCGGACGCCGTGATCGCGGGCCAGGACCAGTTCCCTGACCGCCCCTGGCAGAGCCGCCGCCGGGGTCGCCGCGGGCATCGGACGGCCGTCGGGGCGGTAGAGCAGGAAGTGGGGGCCGTCGGCGGGTCCGTCCATGAGGAGGGTCAGGGCGCAGCCGCCGCGCAGGGCGTCGGCGGCGGCCGAGTGGGCGGACGACGCGACCGTGGGTACGGGCGCCGTGGGCGGCCGTCCGGCCGGGGGCTTCGAAGCTCCGCCCGCTGTCGGCAGCAACCGGAGCAGCGCGGACGCGGCGGCCATGCGTGCGTCCGCCTTCGAACCTCCGTGCCCCCTGGCCTCGACCGTCCGCCCGTCGTACGGACAGCGGCCGGTACAGACGAACGCGGGCTGGTGCGCGGACCCGGTGCGCTCGTACACCCACTCCGGCTTGCCGATGACGTGATCCATCTTCAGCTGGTTGAGGTCCATCAGCGCGTTGGTACGGCGGCGCTTGCGTTCGTCGCGGTCCTCCGCCGCCCGCTCCGCCCGGTCCGGCGCGGGCGAGACCGTCGGCGGGTCGGGGTCGGGGAGGTCGGGCAGACGCACCACCGTCTCGGGCAGGGCGGTCAGGGCCGCGAGCAGACCGACCGACGCGCGGTGCCGGGCGGACCTGCGTCCACGCGCGCTTCGCGGGGCCCCGTTCACCGGCCCGCCGCCCGGATCGAACCGTGCGGTGGTCAGGTACGAGGGCGCCTCCGAGCCGGGGCCGGGTCGGCTGCTCTGCTCGTAGACCGGCCCTGGTACGCCCAGCTCCTTGGCCCGCATGACCAGCAGGGATTCGGCGAATCCGGAGCGCTGCGCGACGACGTCGAGCGCCGCGACCCGGGCCTCGTGCCAGCCGGGGCCATGGGCGGTGAACAGGAGCTGGTACATGTGGCGGTGCTGGAACCTGCCCTGTTCCGCACGTCGCAGCAGCTCGTCCAGCAGGCGCGGGCCGGGTGTGTCGGAGCAGACGCGTTCGTCCAGCAGGACCTCGAACGCCTCCGCTCCCAGTCCGTGAACGCTGTCGCCGGTCGCACGGGGGCGGGGCAGCTCGGTGGGGGCGAGCGGATCGGTGGCGCCGGCCAGCCGGGCGAGCAGACCGGTCGCCGCCCGGTCGCGGGCGTGCTGCCGGGTCGGGCCCCGGTGGGCCGGTCCGGTGACCTCGTGGCCCGGCAGCCCGGCCCGGGCGACGACCTCGAAGGAGGTCCCCGCGCCGTCCGAGACGTCGCGGGTGTCGGTGAACCCCGTCGGGGGCCACATTTCGAGCTGGCAGTGCAGTTGCAGGACGTCCCGCGCGGTCTCCGGGACGCGGGCCGCGTGGGCCAGGGCCGCCTCCCGGACGGGTGCCCAGACATCGCGGGCGTCCGCGACGAGCAGCACCATCCGCAGATCCCGCAGCGACATCAGCCCAGAGGCGGTCCGGCGGACCGCCTCGGCCCCGAGACCGCCCGTCAGGTCGCCGTGGACGCAGGCGGCTGCGAGGTGGTCGCTCCATTCTCCGGCGTCGAGAGCGGACAGGGGCCGCCGCCTCGTGGGCGCCGCCGCCGAGGTGCCACCCGTCGACGGGTGCGGTGCGGCGGCCGGGGTTCCGATGGTCGCCCGGCCGTGGCGCTGCGCCGTCAACATCCCTCCCTGAATGACGTGTGTCCCGGCATTCTCGCCCGCCCGACGTGTCGGCCGGGTACGGGCGCGGAGGTGTCCACGACGGCCGCGGCGTCCCCTATCGGGACGTTCCGTGCCTGGTCACACGTATGGAAGGGAAGGGAGCGACAGTCCGTCGGCCCCAATGGCCGGCAGTCGCATCATCACTCGAAAGAGGACAGGCGGACCGCGTGTCGGCCAGGGCCTTTCGTCTGGGTCAGCCCGGATCGGGGAGCGGACTCCGGTGCCGTGCGCCGCGAGGCGGAGGAGGGAGTCATGGCGGAGCCGTGCCGACCGACGACATCGCCGTGAGGTGCGGTGCCGGAGCCCGCGAGCCCGGCCTGACCCGGACGGAAGTCCCTAGCTCGTCCGCTCCGCGGAGAGTTCGCGGACCGTCGCCATGTCGCTGAACGGGATCAGCCGCTCCCCGACGATCTGGTACGGCTCACTGCCCTTCCCCGCGACCAGCACGATGTCGCCCGGCCGGGCGGCGGACAGCGCGTGGGCGATCGCCTCACGACGATCGGCGAACCGTGCGAACGGTGTGCCGGTCGCCCTGATACCGGGGGCGATCTGATCCATGATCGCCTCGGGGTCCTCGTCCCGGGGGTTGTCGGAGGTGAGCACGCACAGATCGGAGCGGGCACCCGCGATCTGCCCCATGCGGACCCGCTTGGTCACGTCCCGGTCGCCTCCGCAGCCGAACACCGTGAGCACCCGGCCGGGTGCGAAGTCCCGGATGGCGGAGAGCACCTTGTCCAGCGAGTCGGGAGAGTGCGCGTAGTCCACGATCACGGCCGCGCCCTGCGGGGTCTCGAAGCGTTCGAGCCGGCCGGGCACCGGGGGCATCCGGTCCAGCGCGGCGACCAGTCCGGCCAGGTCGTGGCCGAGGAGGTGACAGGCGGCGAGGGTGGCCAGCGCGTTGGAGACCGAGAACCGGCCGGGTACCGGAATCGCCGCCGGGTACTTGCTTCCGGCGTGGTGCAGGGTGAAGCGGGTCCCGAAGGCGTTCATGCTGAGATCGGTCGCCCGGTAGTCGGCCTCGGTGTCGAGGGCGTACGTGACGGAGGCGTCCGGCATCAGTGCCGCGACGGTGGCCCCCACCGGATCGTCCGCGTTGATGACCGCGCGTCGGCACAGTCCCTGGAACAGGCGGAGTTTGGCGTCCCGGTAGTTCTCCATGGTGCCGTGGTCGTCCAGGTGGTCCTGGGTGAGATTGGTGAAGATGCCCACGTCGATGAAGGAGTGGTCCACCCGTCGCTCCAGAAGTCCCATGGAGGTGGCCTCCAGGGCCACGGTGCCCACCTCGTGGTCGCGCATGTGTCCCAGCAGGTACTGGAAGTCCGGAGCCTCCGGGGTGGTCAGCACCGAGCGTGGCATCGGGATCAGTTCGTCGCCGATGCGGCTGCCCGCCGTCCCGATGACTCCCACCTTGGCGCCCTCGGCGATGCGGAGGAGGGATTCGACCATGTACGAGATCGATGTCTTCCCGTTGGTGCCGGTGATCGCGACCATGTCCATGGCCTGTCCCGGTTGTCCGTAATAACGGGAGGCGACGAGCGCCGCCGCCGCACGCGTGTCCGGCACGCGAACGACACAGGCGTCGGCGGCCGAGGTCCACACCGCCGCCGGCAGGTCGGGCGCCTCGGCCTCGACGAACACCGCCACGGCGCCGCGTGCCAGGGCCGAGCCGACGGCCTCCGTGCCGCCCTCCCGGTGGCCGGGCACCGCGACGAAGAGCGACCCGGGCGATACGCGGTGAGCGTCGAGGCACGCCCCGGCGGTGATCCTGGTCTCCGGGTCCCCCAGAAGGACCTCATGGTCGTGTCCGGCCAGCAACTCGCTCAGCTTCATGGGGGTCCCTTCGAGGGTGCGGCCGGGACGGCTCACCGGAAAATCACACAGAGTGACAGGTCCGGTGCGCCGAGGAGCCGCGAGAGTGGTGCGCGGGGTACTGCGGATGTGGTGCGGGTGCTGCGCGAAGGGCAGCGGAGTGATCCGGGTGATGCGGGGCGGTCCCATCGGGACGAGGGATGACGAGAGATACGGAAGGTCGTACGAAGATCCGTCGAAAAGACCCGTCAGGAGATCAGGCAGAACGGGGGTGGCGCGTCAGAAGGCGGTCAGCCGTGGCCGTGCAGGGCCCGGCAGTGCGCCCACGGCGCAGTAGGGCTGAGCGTGCGAGGAGCCTTCGGCAGGCACTCCCTCACCGCGTATGTGTGGCCCATGACTGGAGTGTACGTCTCAGGTGGGAAACCCGGACCCGGCCCGGGGGCGACGGCGGCCGGTGCGCCGTACGGACGAGGGCCGGCCCGTGGCGTGCGCGGTCGTCCGCCGGCCTCGGGGTATGCGTAGAGCCATGGACACCACGGCATGGCTCACGCTCGGCGCGGTCGGCGCGCTACTCACCATGGGGATCGCGGCCGTTCTCCTGGTCCGTGTGGTCCGGGCCAGGAAGATGCTGCTGGACTCCGGAATTCCGCTGCACAACAAGGCACTCGTCTGGGCCGCGATGATCTACACCGTGTCGCCCGTCGATCTGCTGCCCGATCCGGTCTACCTCGACGACATCGGCATCCTGCTGCTCGCCCTGCGCTCGCTGCACTCGGCCGCCGCGAACGCCCGGCGCCGCACCGCACCCGAGAAGTCCCTCACGCACTCGGTCCCGAAGGCGACCTCGTCGGGCTCCGGTCGTACCGAACGACCGGAGCCCCGACCCTGACGGTCGTCCGACGGCGACGACCCGCGCTTTCCCGTACGGGACCGCTCAGGGGGTGCGCGAGAGGTGTCCCCGCGCGTCCCGAACCCCGCGCCGCCTTTCGCCCCCGCGTCCCGTACGGCGTGTCCGCTACCCGGCGGCCCAGTCGCGCAGCGCCTTGCGCGAGGCGAAGTCGGCCACATCCTTGTCGAGCGGCCGGTCGGTGTGCTGGTGGAAGCGCCAGGACGCCTGAATTCTGGGTTTGCCGGGGGTCACGTAGTCGGCGATCCAGAGACCGTCCCCGGCGTACGAGGTGGTGTCCCGGTTCAGCCAGAACGTGCGATTGCAGTAGAGCAGCACACGATGATGTGGTCTCAGCCGCTTCACCTCCCGGATGAACTTGTCCTTGTCCGTGTTGCTCGCCCAGGTCCCCTCGCCGGTCTGTTCCCAGTCGACGGCAAGGAGGTCCCCGGCCTTCTCCGGCGCCTTGGCGAGGAAGTACTCGGCCTGCGCCGCGATATTCCCGGGCCACAGGAAGTGGTAGAAGCCGACCACGCAGCCCGCGTCGCGCGCCCTTTTCGCCTGGTCGGTCAGGCGCGGATTCACGTACGAGCGGCCCTCGGTCGCCTTTATGAAGACGAAGTCCAGGCCGTCCGTATCGAAGGACGACTGGTATGAGCTGACATCGACGCCGTTCAGCATGGGCACCACCTCGAAGCGAGTCGGGGTATTCCGTTTCTCGTCCCGATTGCTGCCCATGGTGACCGGTTCCCATCCGTCCGCCCCAAGTAGGAACGTTTTGCCGATTGTCACCCTCGTTCTGAGGTTCGAAATAAGGACCTTGGAATAGGTACCGCACGCGAGGAGTTGGCGATACCGCGAGGGATGTTTTCTTCAACTCCCCCAACTGTGCGATCTGTTCATCTTTTCTTCACATGGGTAACTTCGAAGGGTCGGAATCATGAGGATCGGCATCATCGGAGCCGGGAATATCGGCGGCAACCTCACCCGGCGTCTCACCGCCCTCGGGCACGAGGTCGCGGTCGCCAATTCCCGTGGTCCGCACACGCTCGGCGCGCTGGCCGAGGAGACGGGAGCCACGCCGGTCGCCGCGGCGGACGCGGCGCGGGGAGCACAGGTCGTCGTGGTCACCGTTCCGCTCAAGGCCGTTCCCGACCTGCCCACCGGCTTCCTCGACGGGGCGGCGGACGGTGTCGCGGTCATCGACACGGGCAACTACTACCCGCAGCAGCGCGACGGCCGTATCGCGGCCATCGAGGGCGGGTTGCCGGAGAGCCTGTGGACGCAGGAGCGGATCGGCCACCCGGTGATCAAGGCGTTCAACGGGACGTACGCGCAGGACATCCTCGACAACGGCCGACCCCAGGGCAGTCCCGGCCGCCAGGCGCTGCCCGTCGCCGGGGACGACCAGGCCGCGAAACGGCTCGTGCGCGACCTCATCGACGAGCTGGGATTCGACACGGTGGACGCCGGTGGCCTGGACGAGTCGTGGCGGCAGCAGCCCGGCACGCCCGTCTACGGCAACCAGGGCGATGCCGACGCCATCGTGAAGGCGTTGGCGTCGGCCTCCCCGGAGCGCACGGCCCAGTGGCGCGCCTGACCGTCCGACGCGCCGTCACCCCGACCGGCCGCCGGAGGTGGATGTCCGGCCCCGCGGTCGGCACGGACCTCGCGGGCCGGCCGGGGCGACCGGTGTCGCGACGTGTCAGGTCGAGGCCGGCCGCGCCCCGCCACCGCGCCGGGGTCCGTCGTCCGTCGTCCGTGTCGTGCACGTCCAGGGGGACGTCCGGGAAACGGCTGTGAAGATCACCGGTCCGGGGTACACCCACTGCCTACCGGTGCGTAGGGTGTGGGGGTCGGGACTACGGTCGTGCGGTCCGTCCGGTTCCCGGAGGTCGTCGGCGCCGACCGCGGAAGAGGAGTCGATCCGTGCCCCGCACCATGTCCGTGTCGGACAGCATCGTGATTCGCGCGAGGCCGTCCGTCGTCTACGCACAGCTCAGCGACCCCACGTCGATGGGGCGTTGGAGCCCGGAGAACCACGGCGCCACCGTGCGCGGGGAGCGTCGGGACGGTGGGGCGTACGTGGGCATGGTCTTCGAGGGGCGCAACAAGCGCGGCGGGTTCCGCTGGACCACGAAGTGCACGGTGATCGCCGCCGACCCCGGTGAGCGGTTCGCGTTCCGGGTCCACGCGATCGGATGGCGGCGGCCTCGGCTGCCCGGGGCCATCGCCACCTGGGAGTACCGGTTCGAGCCGGTGGACGGCGGCACTCTGGTGACCGAGACGTGGATGGACGACCGGCGTAGCTGGCCGGACCGGCTGGCCGACGCGTTCGACCGGGCAGCCACCCGTGGCCACACCTTCGCGGACTTCCAGCGCGGCAACATCCGTACCACACTGGCCCGGCTGAAGCAGGTGCTGGAGACCCCCTGGGCCGGGGACGACGTCTTGAAGGGCTGACGCGCCCGGCGGACTCCGGTCTCGCGGAGGCCGTCGCACCGGGGGGCGGCGGACACGACGTGTCGAGGTCGCGAAGGCATGGAGGTGTGGACACCGTCAAGGCGTCGAGTACCCCGGGACCGACCGGGTCCGCCGGGCGGGTTCACCCGGGTTGCGCCGACGTCCTCGCCCCACGGCGGGCAACTGTCAGTGCGGCAAAGGACACTGGCCGGGAGTCGGGGAACCATCGGGAAGACGGTTGTCCCCGGTGAGCCGCAGGGGTCGGGTATCCAAGGGGAGCTGATGGGCATCGGGGAAGGGGCCGGATTCGAGCCCGCCACCGGGGACGGCCCGCCGACGGGCGAGCCGGACGGACGACGAGACGCGTCGGTGCGGACGGCGTTCGCCGGGCTGCTGGAGATCCGTCGGCTGACGAACACCGGTCCGGGAAGGCCCGAGGACTCCCCCGCCCGGTGGGAACTCAACCAGCCGGTACGAGCGGTGGCCCTGGCTCTTGAGGCGTCGGGAACGGCCGCCTCGGCGGTCGACCCGTCCGGGTCGCGGGTGGCGACCGGGTACCGCGTGGGGCGGGGCGAGACGCCCGGCACCGTACGGGTGGAGTGGCTCGGTCCGCCGGGCGGCGGGGCCGCGCACCAGGAGGAGGACGCGCTGGCCAGGTGCGCCGGAGTGCTGGAGGGGCTGGGCTGGACGGCGCTGCTGTACCGCGGGCCACGGCGCCGACGGTACGTGGAGGTCGAGCCGCCCACACGCCGCGACCGCAGGAGCTGACGCCGACGCACCGGCCGTGTACCCGGCGGCGACGGGAGTTGTCGGACCCATGGGGGATGCTTGACGGGCCAACACCTCTGATCTGGAGATGCTGAGATGAGCGATGACGAACTCGCCGCGGCCCAGGCGTACATCCGGCTGCTGGAAACGGCACGCGCCGCGCTGGTGGACCCGGACGACGCGCCCCTGTATCTGCCGCTGCTGGCCTCCCCGATCGCGGAGGCCGACGGCGCGCTGCGACGGGCCGGGCTCTCGGGCAACGAGGCCAGGTTCTTCGATCTCGTACGGACGCTCAGGCCGAGCCTGTCCGATTCGGCCCACTGACCCGCGGCGGGTCGGTGCCCGTCCCTGGTCCGGATCGGGCGGGCCGGCTCAGACCTGGCCGGTCCGGGCGCCGGTGTCCGGACCGGTGGTCGCTGGGACGCGCCCGGGGGCGAGCCCCAGCTCCTCGTCGCCCAACGGCGTGAAGAAGCGGGCCACGTCGCCGTCGGTGACCTGGTCCAGTCCGGCGGGCCGCCAGTGCGGGGCACGGTCCTTGTCGATGATCCGGGCACGGATGCCCTCGATGAGATCGGGCAGGACACGGGCGGCGTACGAGACGCGGAACTCCTGATCGAGCACCGCTTCCAGGTCACCGAGCCGACGGGCCCGGCGCACGGCGGCGAGGGTCACCTTCAGAGCGGTGGGCGACCTGGAGAGGAGTGTTCCGGCGGCCTCCCCGGCGGCGGGCGCGGGACAGCCCTGGAGCCGGTCGACGATCTCCTCGACGGATTCGGACGCGTAGCAGACGTCGATCCACTCCCGGTGCGCCGCGAGCCCGCTCCGGGGCGCGGCTGTCGCGTACCGCTCCACGGTCCGCGTGACCTCGGCGGCCGTTCCGCTCATGGCCAGGGCCTCGGTCAGTTCCGCGAGGCGCGAAGAGGGTACGAAGTGGTCGGCGAGGCCGCACAGCAGCGCGTCGGCGGGGCCGACCGCGGTTCCGGTGAGCGCCAGGTGGGTGCCCAGCTCGCCGGGTGCGGAGGCCAGGAGGTGGGTGCCGCCGACGTCGGGGACGAAGCCGATGCCGGTCTCGGGCATGGCGATCTGTGAGCGCTCCGTGACGACACGGACGTCTCCGTGGGCGGACACCCCGACTCCTCCGCCCATCACGATGCCGTCCATGAGTGCGACGTACGGCTTCGGAAAGCGGGCGATCCGGGCGTTGAGGAGGTATTCGTCGCGCCAGAAAGCGGTCGACGCGTGACCGCCCGTACGGGCGTTCTCCCAGATGGTGCGGATGTCGCCGCCCGCGCAGAGGCCGCGCTCCCCCGCCCCGCGAAGCACCACCGTGGTGATCGAGTCGTCCCGCTCCGCCTCGGTGAGGGCCTCGTCGATCCGCCGCACCATGTCGTGGGTGAGCGCGTTGAGGGCGCGCGGCCTGTTGAGCGTGATGTGCAGGGCCCGTCCCTCGGTACGCAGCAGGACGGGGTCGTCGTGGTTCATGAGTGCGCTCCGGTCAGCCCCTGGACGGTACGTCCGGCGGAGTGCGGACGTTCTTGTTCCGGACATTCTGCGCCGCGGGCCGGGCGGTCCGGCGGCGGGACCGGTCGGAACGGGACCGGGAACGACGGCCGGGAGCGGACACGGGCGGACCGGGGGAAGGGGGGAGAACGGTTCGCTGTGGCACTCCCGCCGAACGGGTTCGACAATTGGGGATACGTACGGGTCGCGCCCCGGCAGCCCGCCGGACGATCTCCGGAGCAGGAATGAGCGATCACGAGCGACGGCCGGACACCGGCTCCCCGGCGCCCTTCCGCTTCGACCGGCTGGAGAGCGGCGAGACCGGGACGGCGGAGCGTCTCGCCATGAATCGAACCGGCAGCTTCGAATGGGATCTGGCCGCCCGGTCACTGGACATCGACGCGGCGGGGCTGCTCGTCTTCGGCGCGGATCCGGAGACGGTGCGCAGATCTCCCACATCCCTGGTCGAACGGCTCGAACCGGCCGAGCGCACCCGTCTGGACCTGGCTCTCGACAAGGCACTGGCCGACGGCCGCAGCTCGTACAGTGTGCGTTTCCGGGTCCGGCTGCAGGACGGCACGGATCAGTGGACACACATCCAGGCGCGCATCCTGCGGGACGGCGACGGCAAGCCGCACCGGATCGTCGGCGTCGTACGGGACGCGACGGCGGAGGTCGCGCATTCGGCCTTCGTGCTGGAGCTGGAGAAGCGACGGCGGCGCCAGACCGACATCGTCGAACGCACGACGAGCGCGCTGTCACGGGCGGTGACCGTGGATGATGTGACGGCCGCGCTGACCGGGCCCGGCGGGCTGTCCAGGCTCGGCGCGGACGGTCTCGCGCTGGGGCTGGTGGACAACGGCACGCTCGACATCATCGCGCTCAGCGGCGACTCGCTCGAAGTGCTCGGCGGACTCGGGGGCGGAAGGATGGACCGGGGCCTGCCGCTGGCGGACAGTGTCCTCAGCGGCCGGCCCCGGTTCATCGACTCGCTGACGTCCCTGGCGAAGCGCTACCCCCGGCTCGAACCGTACGCCGGACGGCTGAAGTTCCGGTCCGCCGCTTATCTCCCACTGGTCGCACAGGCGCGGCCGCTGGGCGGGCTCGCGCTCTTCTACCGCGAGTACACCGTCTTCAACGCCGACGAGCGCAACCTCTGTCTGGGGCTGGCAGCGGTCGTGGCGCAGTCCCTGCAACGCGCACTGCTCTTCGACGAGGAAAGGGAATTCGCCACCGGCCTCCAGTCGGCGATGCTTCCGAGGCGAATCCAGGAGATCGAGGGCGGCGAGATCGCGGTGCGCTACCACGCGGCGTGGAGCGGCCGACAGGTCGGTGGCGACTGGTACGACGTGATCACCCTGCCCAAGAACCAGGTCGGTGTCGTCGTGGGCGATGTACAGGGGCACGACACCCATGCCGCCGCCATCATGGGCCAGTTGCGCATCGCGCTCCGGGCGTACGCCGCCGAGGGGCACGCTCCCTCGACGGTACTGGCACGCGCCTCACGATTCCTCGCCGAACTGGACACGGAGCGCTTCGCGACCTGCGCGTACGCGCAGGTGGATCTCGCGTCGGGTGCGGTACGGGTGGTGCGCGCAGGGCATTTCGGACCGCTGATCCGGCATGTGGACGGGCGGGTCGCCAGCCCGCGGGTGCGGGGCGGTCTGCCCCTGGGCATCTCCACCGAGTTCGAGCACGAGGAGTTCCCGGAGACCCGCCTCGATCTGGTACCGGGGGAGACACTCGTCCTCTACACCGACGGTCTGGTGGAGGAGCCCGGCGCGGACGTCGACACAGGGGTGGAAGCCCTGAAGTACGCGGTCGGTGTGGGTCCGGCGAGCGCCCAGGGCCTGGCGGACCACCTGTCGGACCGGCTCTGGGAGCGGTGGGGGTCGGGTGACGACGTGGCCCTGCTCGTGCTGCGGCGCAGCCCGGACCCGGGATCGTCCCGTGCGCCACGACTGCACCAGTACATTCACCAGGCGGACCCGGAAGGACTGTCCGAGGCGCGGACCATCGTGCGGCAGGCTCTGGAGGACTGGGAGATGACGGAGCTGGCCGACGACGCCGAACTGCTGACGGGGGAACTGCTGGGCAATGTCCTCCTCCACACGGAGGGCGGTGCGGTGCTCACTCTGGAGGTGTTGCCGGAGCCGCTGCGGCGGATCAGGCTCTCGGTGCAGGACCGCTCCAGCGCCTGGCCGAGACGGCGCGCGCCGGGCGAGACGTCGACGTCGGGGCGTGGTCTGCTGCTGCTCGACGCCGTGGCCACCCGCTGGGGCATCGAGCCGCGCGGCGAGGGCAAGACCGTCTGGTGCGAGATCGGCGGCCCGGGACCGGCCGCCCAGCCATGAGATCGGTCGACCGAATCCGGAGACCCGTCGGGGCACGTGGCGCCCGTGGCACGGGGGCACGTCCGGATCGTTGACGGCTCAATGAGAAAGTGGGAATTACACGTATCCGTCGTCGCGCGTGCGCCTGAAGCTGGAGTCCGATCCGTCCCATGCGTTTGCTCCTGATCCGTCACGGCCAGACACCGTCCAACGTCAGCCACTTCCTGGACACGGCGGCGCCGGGCCCCGGACTGACCGAGCTCGGACTCCGTCAGGCCGCCGCGCTGCCCGACGCGCTGTCCGGTGAGGACATCGGAGCCCTGTACGTGTCGACGCTGACGCGCACACAGCTGACGGCGGGGCCGCTGGCCGCCGTACGCGGTCTTGAGATGGTGGTCCGGGACGGCATCCGGGAACTGTCGGCCGGTGATCTTGAGATGCGTTCCGACGAGGCGTCGGTCGAGCGCTATCTGAAGACGGCGCTCGCCTGGGCCGCCGGGGACGTGGGGCTGCGCATGCCGGGCGGCGAGAACGGCACGGAGGCTCTGGGCCGTTTCGACTCCGTGGTCGCCGAGGCCGCCGAAGGCACCGCCGGTACGGTGGCCATGGTCAGCCACGGGGCGGCGATCCGCATCTGGACGGCGGCGCGGGCGGCGAACGTGTCGGTGGGCTACGCCGCGTCGCACACGCTCGACAACACGGGTGTGGTCGTCCTGGAGGGCTCGCCCGGCGACGGTTGGCACGCGCTGTCATGGGCGGGCACGGTGGTCCCTCCCACGACGGCGAGCGGCCCCGAGGACGGCGGCCCGGCCGGCCGGGCACTGCCCGGCATCGTCCGGTAGAACCGGTGTCGAGCTGCCGCCGTGCCGCCGGTTCGAGCGGCGCCGAGCGGCCGGAGCCCGATCGCCTGTGGGGCCCCGCCCGCCCGGCGGGCGGGGTCGCCCCGCCCGGAACCGCCTGCCGGGCGGGCGGCCAGGCGGCTGGGCGGCCGGGGGTCAGAGGGGCCGGTACATGATGTGCAGCCCCACATAGCCCTTCGTCGGGTGGTTGAAGCCCTCGGGCAGCGTGCCGAGGATGTCGAAGCCCAGCGACCGGTACAGCCGCACCGCGTTGGTGTTCGTCTCCACCACCGCGTTGAACTGCATCGCCCGGAAACCCGCCGCACGGGCCCACTCGACGCTGTAGGCGCACAGGGCCCGCCCCACTCCCCGCCCGGAGTGCCGTGGATCGACCATGTAGCTGGCACCGGCGATATGGGAACCGTTGCCCATGTGGTTGGTGTTCATCTTCGCCGTACCGAGGACCGTCCCGTCGTCGCCGACCGCGACGACGGTTCGGTTCGGCGCCGGGAGCAGCCACCAGTCCCTGGCCGCCTCCTCGTCCAGGTCGAGCGGGTAGGTGAAGGTCTCCCCCGCTGCGACGATCTTGTGAAAGAACGGCCAGATGGCGGACCAGTCCTCGGCCGTGGCTTCTCTGATCAGCATGAGCACAGGATGCCGTCGCGCTCCCCTCGTCCGCGAGTGCTTATGACGTCCCCTGCGACAGGGACCGGGTTCCCTGTCGCAGGGAGGGTGCTATCGGCTGCCTTCCTCTCCCCCGTCCAGGCGGCGGATCACCCGGGCCGGATTGCCGACCGCCAGCACTCCCGGCGGCAGGTCCTTGGTCACGACGGCCCCGGCACCGACCACCGTGTCCGCTCCGATGGTCACACCGGGGCAGACGATGACTCCGCCACCGAGCCAGACGTTGTCCCCGATCGTCACGGGGACACCCTTCTCCCAGCCTTCTCGTCGCCGTTCCGCGTCCATTTCGTGGACGGGGGTGAGCAGTTGTACGTTCGGGCCGATCTGGACATCGGCTCCGATGGTGATGGGCGCGGTATCGAGGAAGACCGCTCCGAAGTTGACGAACGTGCCGGGGCCGATGCTGATCAGCGAGCCGAAGTCGCAGTGGAACGGCGCGCGGATGCGCACGTCCGGGCTCACCGAACCCAGCAGTTCCTTGAGAATGCCGTACCGCTCTTCCGTGCTCGCGGACGACGCGGCGTTGTACGCCTCGCAGAGCGCGATGCGGCGCACGGTGTCCTCGCGCAGCTCCGGGTCGTCCGGGATGTACCAGTCACCGGCCAGCATCCGGCATTTGTTCTCGCCCACGATTCTCCTCGACGTCCTTCCTGCCTGCTTCTGCCCTGGGTCCTGGTCGCGCGTCGCGGTTCCCGCCCGCATGAGCCCGCGTGAGCCCGCAATGCGGGAACGCGGCCACTCCTCGGTGCGTCACTTCGTCAACGGTCTCCACTCACGTCCGGTTCCTCCGCCTTCCGGTATGCCTCCGTGCGGTCACCCGCCCCCGTAGACCGAGCCGGTCGAGCAGCCCCGGAACCGGCTCCGGCCCGGCCTCCGGGTCCCGTACCGGTTCGCGCACCGGCCCGCCTTCACCGGCCTCCGGCCGTGGGTGGTCGTCGTTTCCCGGGCGCGGGGCAGGTCGGGCTTCCCTGGCACGGTCCAGCTCCATGGTCAGGTTCAGCCGGCGCCAGAGGATCTCGTCCGGGTCGTCGGCCGCCATCAGCCGCGCCGCCGTCTCCCGGGTGACCGGGGACCAGGAGGGACCGAAGACCGGTTCGGGACGTACACGCCGGAGGTAGGCGCGCTCGTACGGATCGTCGACGATCTCCGCCACCTGCGCGGTGTCCAGTGTCTCGGCCAGCACCGCTGTCCGTGCCCAGGGGTCGTCCGTGCGGTCCAACAGCCGGTTGATCCGGCTCTCACGCCAGTTGCGCACCCGCCAGTCCACCCCTGTCCCCAGCAACGTACGCACCTCGTCGGAGGTTCTTCCCGTCAGCAGCTCGGGGTGCGCGGCGCGGAACCGGACCAGGTCGTCGACGAGATAGAGCCAGCAGATCGCTCGGTACCGGTTCAGTCCGAAGGTGATCGGCGCGACGCACCCCGCGCGGGCCAGTCCGGTGAACCGGTCCGGACTGATGGCCAGCAACTGGGCGGCTTCCGTCCTCCCGGCCGTGCGCACCCGCGCCCTCAGCCCGTCCGGGAACCCCGGCTCCGCGCGCAGCCGGTCGATCTCCCCTCGCCCGACGCGGAACCCGCCACGGCTCCGCTCCACCGTGGCCCGGACGAGTCCCAGATGCACGGCGAGCTCGAACTCGCCCCGCTTCAGGCCCACTTCCCGAGCGGCGGAGACCACGGCCACCGTGCCCGCCACTCCCCCGCGCGGCGCCTCGCCGCGCGTCACCCGCTCGCGCGTGGCGTTCTCGCCGCCGACGTTTCCACGCGGACCCTTTCCACGCGGGTTCTTTCCGTGCGTAGCCGTTGCGCGCGTGGCCGTTGCGCGCGTGGCCGTTCCGCGCGTGGCCGTTCCGCGCGTGGCCGTTCCGCGCGTGGCCGTTCCGCGCGTGGCCGTTCCGCGCGTGGCCGTTCCGCGCGTGATGTCCGCAACTGCCATGACTGCCTCCCCCGTGAGACTCGAATACTCTCCGTGAGCACCGTAGCTCGACGGGAGGTTCTTCTGCCCGGCCTGTGGAAAACCCTTGATTCCCACCGAAAACCCCAGGTCGGACGGGCAGATGGCCATGGGGCGACAGAGAGAGCAGGTGGCCGGACCGGGGCCGGGGCCAGAGTCGGCGTCAGCACCAAGGCGGGGCGGGCAACAGCGGGAGCGGGACGTCACTGACAACGACTCAGAACACGTCGGGGCCGCCACCCTGTCTCACGGCGACTCCCAGATGCTCCCCGACCCGGTTGACGAGCAGTGTCATCTCGTACGCCACCTGGCCGACGTCCGCCTCCGCCGCACTCATCACGCACAGGCAGCTCCCGTCCCCCGCCGCCGTCACGAAGAGAAGTGCCTCGTCGAACTCCACCATGGTCTGACGGGCCTTCCCGACCCGGAAGTGGTGTCCCGAGCCACGGGCCAGGCTGTGCAGCCCCGAGGAGACGGCGGCCAGGTGCTCCGCGTCCTCGCGTGGCAGTCCGGTGCTGGCTGCGGTCACCAGTCCGTCGTTGGACAGCACCAGCGCGTGTCGTATGTACTCGACCCGGCTCGTCAGATCGTCGAGAAGCCAGTCAAGTTCCTTGTCCAATGCCATCGCTCTCCGCCCTCCCCCGCTCATGCGTTCCCCGTGCCCCACGTCGCCCATCAGCCTTGCCTACCGGTCACCTGCGGGCAAGCGTCCCCCTGCCGCCGGGGCGTCACTTCGCGCCGTGGCCGTTATCCGGCGGAAGATGGGCACATGGGACACAGAATGAGTCAGGACGAATGGCGGGTGTTCGTCTCCGAGGGCACACGCACCGGGAAGCTGTCCACCGTCAGGGCCGACGGCAGTCCGCACATCGCACCCGTCTGGTTTCTCCTCGACGGTGACGATCTCGTCTTCAACACCGGGAAGGAGACCGTCAAGGGCCGCAACCTGGCCCGTGACGGACGGGTCGCCCTGTGCGTCGACGACGACCGTCCGCCGTTCGCCTACGCGGTGCTCCAGGGCCGGGCCGAACTGAGTGAGGACCCGGAGGAGTTGCGGCGCTGGGCGACCCGTATCGCGGGCCGCTACATGGGTGAGCGGGCTGCCGCCGAGTTCGGCGCGCGCAATGCCGTCCCCGGGGAACTGCTCGTCCGGGTACGGATCGACAAGGTGGTCGCGCTCGCGGCCGTGGCCGACTGACGCGGGGCCCGGTCCGATGTCCGCGCGGACGGCCCCGTCACCGTCGGTCCTCCGCGCGGCCGGCACCGGAGCCCGCACCGCACCTGGTGCCGTCGGCCCCGGGTGCCGGGCCTCGGTGCCCCGGCCGGGTCTCCTCCACCGGCCACGAGAGCCCCCACCTACCGGGCGGTGTCACGCCGGCTCGCCGCCGGACCGGGCGCGCGCCACGGGCACCATGATCCGCTCCCCGCCCCGGCCGGCCGCCCCTCGGTCATGCCCGCCCCCGCCCGCCGCCTCCGGTCAGGGCCGACAGACCCCCTCATTGCGCAATGGCCTGATCTCGACGCTCCGCTCCTCGTCCCGTCGCCCCTGTCCGACGGGCGAGCCGGCCGTAGCCCCGTCGAGGGCCCTCTCGGGGGAGCCGTTCCCGACCTCGTCGGCAGCGCCAGGCATGAGCAGGCCGAGCGTCGACTCCAACTCGTCAAGGGCCACTCTGGCCGCCTCGATCCTGGTCCGCAGCAGCGCCGCGTCACCCGGCCCGGCCCGCATCGCCGCCTCGTGCGTCCGGACCGGTCCGCCGGCAGGCGAGTGGGGTGGCACCGGAATCCCCGCCTCTCGCGCGCCGTCCGGTCCGCCGTCCGGGGACTCTCGCGGAGCCGCCCCCGCGGAGGCACGCTCGTCGTCGCCCTCCAGGGCCCGCGCCTCGTCGAGCGAGTTGATCACGACTCCGATCAGCACGTTGACCAGGACGAAGGAGGCGATCAGCACATACGACGCGTAGTAGAGGAAGCTCCAGCGGGAGATCTCCAGACCGCCGTGGACCGCCGCACCGAGACCGTCCAGCGTCATCAGCAGGAAGAGGGTGAGGATCGCCCGCCCGATGGAGCCGAAGCGTTCCGGATCGTCCGCGGAGAAGAACAGCCAGCCGACCATCGCGTACAGATAGAGCAGGAGCGAGCCGACGAGCAGGAAGCTGACCGTGCCGGGCAGGCTTCTGCCCACGGCGACCAGCACGATGCGCAGCTGGGGCAGGAACCGGGCCGCCCGCAGCACCCGGGCCAGTCTCAGCAGGCGCAGCACGGTGCCGTTCTCGCGGACCATGGGGAGGAACGCTGAGAGCACCACGGCGAGGTCGAAGAGGTTCCACGGATCGCGGAAGAAGCCCTTGGGACGGTCGGCGTACGCCCCGGCGCGCAGCAGGATCTCCGTGGCGAACGCCACGAGGAATCCGGTCTCGACGATGCGTAACCATCCGTGCCACCGGTCGACGAGCCCGGCGTAGGTCTCGGCGCCGAGCACTACGGCATTGGCCAGGATGAGGACGAAGACGGCGACGGCGAACCAGCGGGCTTCGGTGACCGAACGGCAGCGGTGGGCGAGCGCCCGGCGCCTCGACGGTGTCCCGTCCGCCGCCCGTTCACGTGGTCGTCGCGGCACGGGCGGCCGGGGCGGCTCGGGGTTCCGCCGCGCCGGCGCGGTGGGTGTCATCGCTGTCTCTGTCCTCGGTGCTGGGCGGGATGTCACGCCGGGCGGCAGACCGCGAACGAACTCTACAGGCGTGTAGAAGTCGCCGAAGAGGGCTCCGCCCTGGCCCTACACTGGTCACTCGGTGCGCGGAGGCGGCCCAGGCAGACGGGAGAGCGGGAGTGTCGACAGGTACCGTGAGCGGTTTCGACGACCCGCCCGCGGAGGTGCTGGCGGAGGCGGCTGCCGCCTTCGGTCTGTTGGCGACTCCGGCGCGGCTGCACATCGTGTGGGCGCTGTCCCAGGGCGAGTGCGATGTGACGGGGCTCGCGGAGCGGGTCGGCTCGACGCTGCCGTCCGTGAGCCAGCATCTGACGAAGCTGAAGCTGGCCGGGCTCGTTCGCTCGCGACGGGAAGGCAGGCGGCAGGTGTATCTCGTGGACGACCCCGATGTGGTGACGGTGGTGCGGCTGATGGTCGGACAGCTCGCCGAGCGTGCCGGTTACGCGACCGCGCGGCCGGCCCGCCTCCGTGAGCTCGGTGCCTGAGAGCAGCGCAGCCGCGGGGACCGGCCGCGCCGGTTCCGACGCCTCGCCGTCCTCCGTACCGGTACGGCTCGCGGCAGCGGCTCAAGGGCCCGCGTCCGGGGACGGCGCCGCTCTCACCTCGCTCCAGGTGCTGCGCGCACTGGGCAGCGGGCCGCGCGGACTGCTGGAGACGGAGGCCGACGAGCGGCTGGTCCGCTTCGGGGAGAACGTGCTTCCCGCCTGGCGCCCGGTGTCCTGGCCCCGGCGGTTCGTCCGCAGTCTGCGTGATCCGTTCACCTCGGTGCTGCTCTGCCTCGGGATCGTCTCGGCCGTCGTGAGCGCCTGGGGCACGGCCTGTGTGATTCTCGTGCTCGTCACCCTCAGCTGTGTGCTGCGCTCCGGCGAGGAGCACCGGGCCGACCGGTCGATGGCGTCGCTGCGGGAGCTGGTGGCGACCACCGCGAGCGTGCTGCGCCGTACGTCCGCGGACCCGGCGCCCCCGCGTGAGATTCCGGTGGGTGAGCTGGTGCCGGGCGATGTGATCCGGCTCGGTCCCGGAGATCTCGTACCGGCCGATGTGCGGCTGCTGCGGGCGAGCGGGCTGACCGTGCACCAGGCGGCGCTGACCGGCGAGTCGGCTCCGGTCGCGAAGTATCCGGTCGACGCACCGGCTCCGGGGGGCGGCGGGGCCGGTCCGTTCGCGCGGCCCCAGCTCTGTTTCCAGGGCAGCAGTGTGACGTCCGGCAGCGGTACGGCGGTGGTCGTCGCGACGGGCGCGGACACCCGGTTCGCCGCCGCGCACGACGGGGCGGCCCGCCGTCGTGGTGCGAGCGCGTTCGACCGGTCGGTGCAGGGGATCTCCTGGACGTTGATCCGGTTCATGCTGCTCACCCCGCCGCTGGTGCTGATGGCCAACGCCGCGCTGCGGGGGCGCGGTCTGGAGACCCTGCCGTTCGCGGTGGCCGTGGCGGTCGGTCTGACACCGGAGATGCTGCCGGTCATCGTGACGACGGCGCTGGCCCGGGGTGCTTCGCTGCTGGCACGCACGAGCGGGGTGATCGTCAAACGGCTGCCCGCGCTGCACGATCTCGGGGCGATCGATGTGCTGTGCCTCGACAAGACGGGCACGCTCACCCAGGACCGGCCCGTCGTCGACCGCGCCCTGGACGGAACGGGCCGGCCCGACGGCGAGGTACTGCACTGGGCGGGGGTCAACGCGCTGTGGACGTTGCAGCTCGCCGATCTCCCCGCGCCGGACGCGCTCGACGAGGCGGTGCTGGATGCGGCGGAGGGGCGGCCCGGGTCGTTGTCGGCCTACGACGGGGTGGCGGCGCTGCCGTTCGACCCGGTACGCCGCGTCGCCACCGCCGTGGTCCGGCGCCCCGGTCGGCTCGGCGTCCACACCCTGGTCACCAAGGGCGCGGTGGAGGCCGTGCTCGCGCGGTGCGCGCTCGACGACGACGAGCGGCTGCGGCTGGAGACACTGGCCTCGGCGGAGGCGGGGAACGGCCTGCGGCTGCTCGCGGTGGCCCGGACGGAGCGACCCGCCCGGCTCGGCTCCTACACAGCGGCCGACGAGCAGGGGCTGACGTTCCTCGGGTTCGTCGCGTTGCGCGATGCCCTCACCCCGAGCGCGGCCGACGCGCTGGCGGTGCTGAAGCGGCGGGGGGTCGCCGTGAAGATCCTCACCGGTGACCATCCGGGGACGGCCGCCCGTGCCTGTCACGATCTGGGTCTGGCCGCCGGGGACGTGATCACCGCCGACGAGATCGACGCGCTGTCGGACCGGGAACTCACCACCGCCGCCGAGCGGGCCACGGTGTTCGCCCGCTGCACGCCCGAGCACAAGGCCCGGATCGTCTCGGCGCTGCGCGGCGGCGGACACACCACCGGATTCCTCGGCGACGGTGTCAACGATCTTCCCGCTCTGCACGCCGCCGATGTCGGCATCTGCCCGCGCAACGCGGTCGACGTGGCGCGGGAGACCGCGGAGGTGGTGCTGGCGGAGAAGGACCTCACCGCGATCGACCGGGCGATCACCGCGGGCCGGCACAGCAGCGGCAACATCGCCACCTACCTCCGCATCACGCTCTCCTCCAACCTCGGCAACGTCATCGCCATGCTCTGCGCCGGGCTGATGCTGCCCTTCCTGCCGATGCTCCCGGCCCAGGTCCTGGTGCAGAACCTCTGTTTCGACGCCGCCCAGCTGGCGTTCGCCTTCGACCGGCCCGCCCCGGCGGTGCTCCGGCGCCCGACCGTGCTGCGCCCGCGTGACTTCCTGCGTTTCATCACCGGTTTCGGTCTGCTGAACGCCACCGCGGACCTGGCGACGTTCGGCGTGCTCGCCCTGGCCCTGCGCGGGCCGGGCGGTACGGGCGACGAGGCGGCGTTCCACGCCGGGTGGTTCACCGAGAACCTGCTGACGCAGGCTCTGGTGATGCTGCTCCTGCGGACCGGGCGTCGTGCCGCCGGTTGCCGGACCGGCAGGCCGCTGTGGGCGGCGGCGTGCGGTCTGGCCGCGATCGGGGTGCTGCTGCCGGTCACACCGCTCGGGCCGCCGCTGGGCATGAGCGCGCTTCCGCCGCTCTACTATCCGCTGCTCGGCGCCGTCCTCGCGCTGTACGCCACCGCGCTGGCGGCGGCGAGAAGGCGTTACGAGAACAAGCGGACGACGTGACCGGTCCGGCCGGGCCGGAGCGTACTCCCCCGGACCGCGTACGCTCCGGCAGGTTCCGTGTCACGTCCCCGCCGACGCGCCGGCCGGTGTCGTGGGGGCGCCCCCGGTCAGCCGTACGAGAGGTCGGCGCACAGGTCGTCGTCGGCGGACCGGGCCCCGTCCCCGACCGTCGAGGGCAGGGCGGAGGGGGCGTTCGGCGGCGCGGCCGGGGTGGTGGCCGGGTCCTTCGCGTACGAGGCGCCGACGATCACCCGGAGCCCGGGAGCCGTGCCCGCCCGGGTCTCGGCTCCGGCGAACAGACGGGCGGTGATGGCGGCCTCTTCCCGCAGGCCGGGGCCGTACTCGACGACGGTGGTGGTGTGGTCCTGGCGTTCCGCGGTGACCGTGCCGGTGACGGTGAAGCCGTGGGACCTGAGGAGTCCGCCCGCACGGCCGGCCAGGCCGGTGACCGTGGTGCCGTTCTCGACGGTGACGCTGATGCCCGTACCGGAGACCGGGCCGGTGGAGCCCGGCGACGGTGCGGGGGACGCCGTGACGCCCGGTCCCCCGGCCCCGGCGTCCTGGCCGTCGACGGTGCGGTCCGCCTTCAGCGCCGCCCACAGCGCGGAGGCGTCGGGCTCGACGATCGCGACGCGGGCGCCCGCGTACCGCCAGGGGACGGTGACGAACTTGGTGTTGTGCAGATCGACGTTCTTCAGCGACATCACGAACGACAGCAGCCGGTCGGCCGAACCGAGGCCGGGGTCCACGGTCATCGAATCGGTGGCGGCGTCGGCGAGCGGCAGCAGCGTGGCCGGGTCGAAGCCCTTCGACTTGACCTTCTTGATGAGTGATCCGACGAACGCCTGCTGGCGCTTGATCCGTCCTATGTCGGAGCCGTCGCCCAAGCCGTGCCGTATGCGCACGTAGTCCAGGGCCTTCTGTCCCGAGACCGTCTGCGGTCCCTCGGCGAAGATCCGTTTTCCGCGTGTGGCCCGGTTCGGGTCGAGATCCCCCTGGTAGATGTCCTTGGGCAGGCACACCGGTACCCCTCCGACGGCCGAGGTGAGTTTCGAGAAGCCGGCGAAGTCGACCACCACGGTGTGGTCGACGCGCAGTCCCGTGAGCTGTTCCACGGTGTTCTGGGTGCAGGCCGGATTGCCCTGGGCGGTCTCCCCCACCGAGAACGCCGCGTTGAACATGACGTCGTGCCGTGGGGCGGTCCAGTCGCCGCTGGGCAGCCGGCACGCCGGGATGTCGACGAGGGTGTCCCGGGGTATCGACACGGCGACCGCGTGTCTGTGGTCCGCGTACACATGGAGCAGGAACGCGGTGTCGGAGCGGCCCACGTCCCCGTCGCCGCCGCCGAGGTCGCTGTTCTCGCCGGCGCGGGAGTCGGAGCCGATGACGAGCACGTTCTGTCCCTTGGACGAGCCGGGGGGCCGATCGCCGGAGATGCCGTCCGCGTCGAACGTGTCGATGTTGCCGGTCAGTCGGAGGTAGCCCCAGCCGACGCCGGCGATGAGCAGGATGAGGAACGAGAGCCCGGTCAGTGCCAACCGGCGCGGCCCTCCGCCCTTCCGGCGACCGGTCCCCCTGTCCCCGCCTCGCCCGCTCGCCGCCTTGTGACTGCCCGCCATGTGCCACCTCGTCTGTCCGGCTTCCATGAAGGAAGACGTCCGGCCCCGCCCAACGGTTGTACAGTTGCGCAATGTAGCAAGTGTGGACGAGCGAGTGGATCATCGGACCCACCCGTGAAGTGCCCCGAACACCGAGAGGAAGGGCGCCGAGAAGGATGTTGCGCAACGGCCTGGAACCCTGGCATCTGCTGATCGTGGCCATCGTGCTGATCGCACTGTTCGCGTCGAAGAAACTGCCGGACACCGCCCGCGCGGTGGGCAAGTCCCTCCGCATCCTCAAGAGCGAGACCCGGGCCATGAGGGACGAGGAGCCGAAGTGACCCGCACCTCGGTCGCGGCACACGCCTCGCGCCGCACCCGCCGGGCACGCTCCCCGTGCGCCACTCCGCTCACTTCACGTATTGCGCAATCAGGGAACCATGGGGGACCTGCGGTCGTTCCGGAGAGTGACGGCCGAAGAAACACTGATCAACGGATCACTGGATCACTGGAGGAAGTTCATGGGTGTGACCCTCGCCAAGGGCGGCAACGTCTCCCTGTCGAAGGAGGCGCCCGGCCTGACCGCGGTGACGGTCGGCCTGGGCTGGGATGTACGGACGACGACCGGCGCCGATCATGATCTGGACGCCAGTGCGCTGCTGTGCTCGGACGCGGGCAGGGTGCTGTCCGACCAGCATTTCGTCTTCTACAACAATCTGACGAGCCCGGACGGATCTGTCCAGCACACCGGGGACAACCTCACCGGCGAGGGCGAGGGCGACGACGAGTCCGTCAACGTCGACCTGGCCGCCGTCCCGGCCGATGTCTCGAAGATCGTCTTCCCCGTCTCGATCCACGAGGCGGAGAGCCGCGGTCAGAGCTTCGGCCAGGTGCGCAACGCCTTCATCCGCGTGGTGAACCGGGCGAACGGCGTGGAGCTCGCGCGGTACGACCTGAGCGAGGACGCCTCCACGGAGACCGCGATGGTGTTCGGCGAGCTGTACCGGCACGGCGCGGAGTGGAAGTTCCGTGCGGTGGGTCAGGGGTACGCCTCCGGTCTGGCCGGTATCGCGTCCGACTACGGGGTCAACGTCTGATCCCGTAGTGGCACGCGGCGTCCGTGACACTTCCCGCGGCGGCCGCGCCTCCCACACGCGATCCAGGTCGTTCGACGCGCGGAGCGGCGCGGCCCGTGGTCCCTTCCTTCCGGTCGAAGGGCGGACCATGGGTCGCGCCGCGCCGCGCGTCGGCGTCGACGGCGGACGCGTGCTCACTCGGCGGGGGCGACCGTCCCGCGCGGGCGCGGCACCGGACAGCCGCCGATGCCGGGGGTGGGGAACGTGCCGAGCTCGGAGAGCTCGTACCCGTTCGGATAGCCCTTGATCTCCGGGTTCTGGCGGGCGTGGTGCGGTCGCGAGCGCGGTGGCAGCAGACGTACCGCGCGGGCCCGTGCGCGCAGGGCGCCACGGGTGAGGCGACGGGCCAGGGGGCCCGGCCGCTCGTAGCGGAAGGCCCGCAGCAACGGATCGTCGAGGAGAGCGAGACTGGCCCCGCGGACGAGCGGCGCCAGAGCGCTCGGGTACCAGGAGGCCATGAGCGCCAGTGTCGCGTCGGCGACCTGCCTGCCTCCGTCGTCCCAGCCGAAGTGCTCGTCCTCGTAGGCGTCGAGGGTGCGCTCGAAGTCCTGGTACGTCTCCGGCAGGTCCTTGATGCCCATGCGGGCGCCGAGTGTCCGGTAGTAGGCGGCGGAGGCCCGCAGTTCGTGGTCGCTGAGCCGACGCCAGCCGTAGTCGTCGAGCCACCGCTTGGGGACGACGACGAAGGTGCACAGGACGTACCGCATGTCGTCGTCGCCGATGTCGTAGGCGCGGTGCATCTGGTTCATCCGGCGGACGGCGGTACGGCCCTGGACACTGTCGAAGCCGTGTTCCGTCACGGCGTCGAGCAGCAGTGCGGTGTCGTCGTACCGCTTCTGCGAACGCTCCGTCAGCTCGGCCGTCTCCGCGAGCAGTCGGCCGATGGCCGGGACCGCGTAGGTCCGGTAGAGGGCGAGTTCGAGTGCGCGCGTGATGTCCCAGGGGAATTCGTACGCCACCGTGAGCCGGTAGATCTCCAGGAAGTCCCGCTCCGGGTCGAGGCGTTGGATCTCCTTCAGCCGGTCGTACCGTTTCACCGCATCGTCCCCTCGTCCATGCCAGGAGGAACGATTCTACGGTGGGGTCGGCGGCCCGGTCCGGCGAACGCGCCCTCGTCCAGGGGCCGTTCCGTACGGTCCGGGCCCGCGGCCGGGTGCCCGCGCGGCTACACGCGTTCCAGCGGACGGTGGGGGCCGCTGGGCACCTCCGTCTTGACCGGGTCGCCCGGCCGTACGGTACCGCCGGCCACGACGACCCCCATGATCCCGGCCTTGCGGACGGTGTTGCCCGCCTCGTCCCTGCCGACGACCCGCTTGAGCAGCCCGTCCTGGAAGTGGTCGATCTGCAGGCACGGATTGCGCAGCCCGGTGACCTCGACGACGGCTTCGTCGCCGAGGGTCAGCAGGGTGCCCGTGGGCAGTGCGAGGAGGTCCACGCCGCGTGTGGTGACGTTCTCCCCGAGATCACCGGGGGCGACCTCGAAGCCCGCCTCTCGCAGCTCGTCGAAGAGTTCTTCGTCGATGAGGTGGACCTGTCGGAGGTTGGGCCGCGTGGGGTCCTGCGCCATCCGGGAGCGGTGTTTGACCGTGACTCCCGCGTGCACGTCCCCCTCGACACCGAGCCCGGTCAGCAGGGTGATGCTGTCCCGGTTGTGCTTGGTGAAGGTGTAGGAGCCGCTGCTGCTCACCGTCGTGATCGTCGCGTTCGGCACGGATCGCCCCTTCCCGGGCCGCGGGTCAGCGGCCTATCTCTCTTCGGTTGATCCTACGGAGTCTGCGTCGCTGAGCCGGGTCCAGGGTCAGGTAGGCGACCACGGGCACCCCGATCACGATCAGCAGGGACAGCCAGAATCCGATGAACGGCATCAGGACGACCGCCGCCACCACGCCTCCGAGGGCGATCTTCGCGTTCTTCGACATCGTCCACACCTCCTTCGCGGCCGCGGCCGCGTCTGTTCCCTGACAACGTGTGCGCGCGCTCATCGGTTCCTCGCGGTACGTCCGCCGCCTACCGGAGGGGTTCGCCGACGTCGTGCATGTGCTGGAGTGCCTGCCGGTAGGACTCGACGAGTCCGGTCTCGGCGTACGGCATGCCCAGCTCCGCGCAGTGCGCCTTGACGAGGGGCTGCGCGAGCCGCAGACAGGGGCGGGGCATGCTCGGGAAGAGGTGGTGCTCGATCTGGTAGTTGAGTCCGCCGAGGAACCAGTCGGTCAGAACGGCGCCGCGCACGTTGCGGGACGTGAGGACCTGGCGCTGGAGATGACCCCAGCGGTCACCGTCGGGGTCGGGCATCTCCATGCCCTTGTGGTTCGGCGCGAAGGCCATGCCCAGGTGGAGGCCGAACAGCGCGTGGTGTGCGAGCGCGAAGACCAGGGCCTTGCCGGGGGACAGCACGGTGAGCAGCAGAGCCGCGTAGAGGGCGAGGTGGGCGGCCATCAGCAGCCCGGACAGGGCCCGTTCGCGGATCGGCTGCCGGCGCAGGAACTGGAAGCCGTAGACCTTGAGGGCGATGCCTTCGAGAAGCAGCATCGGAAAGAACAGTCCGGCCTGGTTACGGGTGAGCCAGCGGGCGAATCCCTCGCGCTGCGCGGCCTGCTTCTGGGTCCAGACGAGTGCCCCGACGCCGACGTCCGGGTCCTTGTCGATGTGGTTCGGGTTGGCGTGGTGCCGTGCGTGCTTGTCGTTCCACCACGCCTCGTTCATGCCGATGAGCAGATTGGCGTGGACCAGGGCGATGACGCGGCTCGTCCTGCGGTCGCCGGTTATCTGCGCGTGCAGGGCGTCGTGCCCGACGAAGGCCGTACGGGTCCACAGGACCGCCAGGGGCAGGGCGAGCAGCAGGGCCCACCAGGTGTCGCCGAGCAGCACCAGTGCGGCGTACACCGCACCGAGGGCGACGAGGTTGGCGGCGATGCCCGCGGCGTACCAGCCGGTGCGCCGCTCCAGGAGGCCCTTCCCCCTGACGGCCCGCAGAAGTGGGGTGAAGTCACTTCCGGCGGGGGCGGCGCTTCCGGCGCCTTCGCGGAGGTCCTCCGCGAGGGGGGATACGGCCTGGGGCATGTCGTCTCCGGTGTTCGGGCCACTGCGTGGAATATCGCGCTGACCTGTTGAAAACTACGGACCGGGGTGCGGGGTGGCCATGCGGCCACCACCCGGTCTGTGCTGGTGCCAGCCCCCTCGTCCGGAGGGGGTGCCAGCTACACCCGGCGGCTGGTCGGCCTGAAGGTGTGTCGTGAATCACTGCATTGTCGCTACCGGCCGAAAGTGTCATGGAGTACCCTCGGCGACTCGGCTCACTAGTCAAGTTTGAGGAATCCGAAATCGCCGTGCACAGGCTTCCGACCGCAACGCTCTCCGAGATCTCCGAACTGACCCGCTGCTGCGTGGTCTTCCTGCCCGCCGATCCCGCCCGTGCGGGCAGGATGGCCTTCTGGCACCCGGACGGCACCGCTCCGCCGGAGGCCCCGGGGGCCGTCGAGGAACTGGACGTCGTCGGAGCCGACGTCCGGCCGTACGGCGTGCCGGCACTGCTGTTGCCCGTGCGCGACGCTCTGCCGGTGCTCACCCGGGCACGGGTGTCGCAGAAGGGTACTCCGTCGGCGGCCTTCTGGGGTTCGGCGGCCCTCCTGGCCCTCCAACTCGCCGCGCGCGGGCTCCTCCTGCCGGGGCTCACCGGCACCGACCAGGACGCCTGGCGGGCCGGTCCGCTCACCTCCGAAGACCTCGAACGCGTCCGCGCTCTCGCCGCGTCGATGCCGCCGACCGCCCACGCCGTGCCGCTCACCGCGGACGCGGACGACGTCCTGCTCCCCGAACCGGAGCCGCTGCTGCGTGAGTTCATCGACGCCGTCGCGGACGGACTGCCGCGTACACCCGCCGCGACACTGGCCACCCGGGGCCCCGCCTTCGCCGCCGACGAGCCGCAGCGGCTGACCGGGCAGCGTGCCTGGGCCGCCGACGTCGCCGCCGGGCACGACGCGGGGGTACGGCTCTCGCTGCGCGTGGAACTGATCGCGTCCGGCGCCCCCGCCATGGACCCGGACGAGGGAGCCGTCGACGATCCCGCGGCCGGACCGTCCTTCCGCGTCGTCCCCCAACTGCACGCGGTCAGCGATCCGAGCCTGGTCGCGGACGCGGCCGAGGTGTGGCGGGGCACGGCGCCCGGCGTCGCGTCGTTCGGCCCCCGGGCCCGGGTGGACGCCCTGCTCACCCTGCGCCGCGCCGCCCGTGCCTGGCCGCCACTGGCCCCGCTGCTGTCCGCCGCCGTCCCGGACGCCCTCGAACCGGCCGACGAGGAGATCACCGAACTCCTGGGCCCCGCCGCCCGGGCGCTCGCCGCGACCGGCGTACAGGTGCACTGGCCGAAGGAGTTGGCCAGGACGTTGACGGCGCGTGCGGTGATCGGCCTGCCCGGCGACGGGACGGGCACCGAGGGCACGGACCCCGACGGCGCGGGGACCGGGAGGGCCGCCGGACGGGGCGGGACCGGTGCGTCGTCGTTCCTGTCCGCCGACGCGCCGCAGGGGTTCAACTGGTGGTTCTCGCTGGGCGACCACCGGCTCGGCCGGGACGAGCTCGACCGGCTCGCGGAGGCCAAGAGGCCGGTGGTACGGCTGCGCGACCAGTGGGTGCTCGTCGATCCGGAGGAGGTGCGGTGGGCCCGTGAGAGCCAGGAACGCGAGCTGGCCCCGGTGGACGCCCTCCGGGCCGTGCTGACCGGCTCCACCGAGGTCGACGGACGCCGGGTCGAGGTGAGCGCGGCGGGCCCGCTGGAGCGGTTGCGCGCCCGGCTGGCCGATCCGGAGTCGGACGCGGCACAGACGGTGGGCCCGCCGGCCGGGCTCGCCGCGACCCTGCGCGACTACCAACTGCGCGGACTGAACTGGCTGCACACCATGACCTCGCTCGGTCTCGGCGGTTGTCTCGCCGACGACATGGGGCTCGGCAAGACCATCACACTGATCGCGCTGCATCTGCACCGGCAGAGCGCCGACCCCGGCTGCGGACCGACCCTGGTGGTCTGCCCCACCTCGCTGATGGGCAACTGGCAGCGGGAGATCGAGAGGTTCGCCCCGGGCACCCCGGTACGGCGCTTCCACGGTGGTTCGCGCAGCCTCGCGGGCCTCGCGGACGACGGGTTCGTCCTCACCACGTACGGCACGATGCGGCTCGACACGGCCCGGCTCGCCGGGACACGGTGGGGCATGGTCGTCGCCGACGAGGCGCAGCACGTCAAGAATCCGTACTCGGCGACCGCCGGACAACTGCGGACGATCGACGCGGGAGCCCGGGTGGCCCTGACCGGCACCCCCGTGGAGAACAACCTCTCCGAGCTCTGGGCGATCCTCGACTGGACGACTCCGGGCCTGCTCGGGCGGCTCGGCACCTTCCGCACCCGTTACGCGCGGGCGGCGGAGGGCGGCGACCCGGCGGCGGCCGAACGGCTGGCCGCACTCGTCAGGCCGTTCCTGCTGCGGCGGCGCAAGTCCGACCCCGGCATCGCCCCGGAGCTGCCGCCGAAGACGGAGACCGACCGGACGGTTCCCCTGACCGCCGAACAGGCGGGCCTGTACGAGGCGGTGGTCCGGGAGACCCTGGCGGAGATCTCCGGCGCCGACGGATTCGCCCGGCGCGGACTCGTGATGAAGCTCCTGACGGCGCTGAAACAGATCTGCAACCACCCGGCGCAGTACCTCAAGGAGGACCGTCCGAGGATCACGGACCGGTCGGGGAAGCTGGAGCTGCTGGACGAACTGCTCGACACGATCCTCGCGGAGGACGCGAGTGTCCTGGTGTTCACCCAGTACGTGCAGATGGGGCGGCTGCTCGAACGGCATCTGGCCAGGCGCGGGGTGGACACCCAGTTCCTGCACGGCGGGACCCCGGTCGCGGGGCGGGAGGAGATGGTGAGGCGCTTCCAGGCGGGCGAGGCACCGGTGTTCCTGCTGTCGCTGAAGGCCGCCGGCACGGGGCTCAATCTGACCCGGGCGGAACATGTGGTCCACTTCGACCGCTGGTGGAACCCGGCGGTCGAGGCCCAGGCCACCGACCGCGCGTACCGGATCGGGCAGACCCAGCCGGTGCAGGTGCACCGGCTGATCGCCGAGGGCACGATCGAGGACCGGATCGCCACCATGCTGGCCCGCAAGCAGGGACTCGCGGACGCCGTGCTCGGTTCGGGCGAGGCGGCACTGACCGAACTCACCGACGCCGAACTGGCGCAACTGGTGGAGCTGCGAGGGGGCACGCGATGAGCGACGGTTACGAGCCGGACGACACGGAGTACGGCGAATACGGCGAATACACCGACCACGGCGCCCGCGCCGGCGACGAGGGCGCCGACGGGCCGGAGGCCGGGCGTACGTTCGCCGCGCTGCCGCCCGCCCCGGACCGCGGTTTCGCCCGGTCCTGGTGGGGTCAGGCATGGTTGCGGGCGCTGGAGGACACCGCGCTGGACAACCAGCAGCTCAAGAAGGGCCGGAAGCTGGCCCGGGAGGGCGGGGTCGGCGCTGTCTCCGTACGGCCCGGCAGGCTCACCGCAGTCGTCCGTGACCGGGACGGGGTCGCGTACCGGGGCGATGTGCTGCTCCAGCAGCTGAGCGACGCGGAGTGGGACCGCTTCCTGGACATGGTGGTGGACCGGGCGGGACACGTCGCCGCGCTGCTCGACCGGGAGATGGAACCGCACCTGGTGGAGGACGCCTCGGCGGCCGGGATCGAACTGCTGCCGGGGATCGGTGATCTGGACGCGGAGTGCGCCTGCGAGGCGTGGGACCACTGCCCGCACACGGCCGCGCTCTGCTACCAGGTGGCGCGGTTGCTCGACCAGGACCCGTTCGTCCTGCTGCTGTTGCGGGGGCGTGGGGAGCGCGGGCTGCTCGACGAACTCCAGACCCGGGGCACGGACCGTGCCGTACGGGAGCGGCCGACCGCGGCCGAGGAGCGGCGCGTGACGGGCGTACCGGCCGCCGAGGCGTTCGCCGCCGCGGACATCCTGCCGCCGTTGCCCGCCCCTCCCCCGCTGCCCGCGGAGCCGGGAATCGCCCAGTCCCTGGACACGGAGACCGATCCGGCCCCCGGTGTCGACCCGGCCGCGCTGGAGGTCCTGGCGGCGGACAGCGCGGTGCGCGCGCACCGGATGCTGGCCGAGGCGCTGTCGGCCGGGCACGGCCGGCAGCAGCCGCCCGCCGCGCTGACGGTGGAGCAGGACGCGGTACGACTGGTCGCCGACGCCCGGCCGGAGTCCTGGATCGCCACCCGGCTGGCGACGGGTTCGGGCCGGCAGCGGGCCGAGCTGGACGCCGCGGTGCGGGCCTGGCGGTACGGCGGGGCCGCGGCGCTCGCGGCGCTGGACGAGGAATGGAGCCCCGACGCGCAGACGCTCTCCCGTATCCGGTCGAGACTCGACGCCGCGTGGCAGGACGATGAACGTCCGCGTCTGCGGGCCGTGCGCAACCGGTGGACGGTGGTGGGCGCGGACGCTCAGCTCCGGTACGGGCGGGACGGGCGCTGGTGGCCGTACCGCAAGGAACGCGGACGCTGGTGCCCGGCCGGACCGGCCGACGACGACCCGGCCGCCGCGTTGGCGGGGGCACTCGCCGAGGGCCGAGGGCTGATGGCTGACGGCTGACGGCTGACGGCTGACGGCTGACGGCTGACGGCCAGGATTCACCGGCCGTCGACCGGCGGCCGTCGTGGGATGCCCGGCCGGGGGGCGGCGCGGGGCGGGCGTGCGGGCAGGGCTCCGCGCGCCCGTCCGCGTGCCCCCTTCGACTCGGCCGACGCCATCGCCACGGGGAGGGCGGACACGCTCAACCCATCTGCCTCTTACGCCACTTCGTCCGGCCGCCGTCTTCCGTGGCCGGGCGTCACAGCCGTACGGTGGGACCCGCGCCACGCTCGGCCGGGATGATGAAGGACCCCGGAGTACCGGGAGAGGGCAGCTCCTCCCGAGCGGGTGGCGCGGACCGGTGGCGTCCGTCCCGGTGAAACGGCAGACAGCTCCGGAAAGCCCCCTGGAAGACAGGAACGCGACAGCGACGAGCGACCCACGGATCGTTGCCGTACGGCCCAACGAGGCGACCACGCCCGGCGGTGCGGAGCCGGTGACCCCGCATCGAAGGCTTCGTCGTCCACGGGGGACAGCCACGTCCTGTCCTGAACCGCACCACCCGTCGCCATCCGCCCTCCCCCCACAGGAGTGTTCATGAACCGCAGAGGAGTTCTCCGGGGCGCCGCCGTCACGGCCGCCGCCGCGTTCCTCCCCGCCGGAGCCGCCACGGCGGCCCCGGCCGGCACGGACTATCCGCCCGCCCACTGGACTCCCGCCGCCACCTCCAACTACACGGTGTCGCAACGCCCTTCGGCGTACCCCGTCGACCATGTGGTCATCCACGTCACCCAGGAGACCTTCGGTGACGCGCTCGACATCTTCCGGAATCCGGCCAAGCGGGTCTCGGCGCACTACGTGGTGCGCTCGGCGGACGGGTACATCGCCCAGTGCGTCCGGGAGAAGGACATCGCCTGGCACGCGGGCGACTGGGACCACAACACCCGGAGCGTCGGGATCGAGCACGAGGGATGGGTGGACCGCCCCGCCTACTTCACCGACGCCCTGTACGAACGGTCCGCGGCCCTGACCGCCTCGGTCTGCGACCGTCACGGCATCCCCAAGGACCGCGCGCACATCCTGGGCCATGACCAGGTCCCCGGCAGCGACCACACCGATCCCGGGCCCCTCTGGGACTGGGTGCGGTACATCCGCCTCGTCAATCTTCTGGGCACCGGCTGACCCACCCGCCACCTCCGGCGGGCGGCACGGGCGCCGCGGGTCAGGGCCGCAGACTGCTCACCACATCGGCGGTCGCGGTGACCCCGTCCTGAATGGTCGGCGCCATGCTCGTGCCCGCGAGCGAGAATCCGAGCAGCGCGCAGACCAGGGCGTGCGAGATCTTCAGTCCGCCGCTGCGCAGGAAGATCACTGCGAAGATCAGCAGAAACAGCACCAACGAAATCGTAATGGCCATGACCAGCCTCCTCCGCCGCGCCCGATTCGCGGCATTCGGCGGCCAGTGTCGCGTAGCCGGCTTCGCGTCCGGCTCACTGCCATGCCCGCCGTACGGGTGGTGACTGACCGTCACCGTACGGCGGTGCGGCGGGCGGTGGTCAGGCCGGCAGGACGACGACGCGGCCGGTGCCGGTGCCGTCGGCGACGCGCTGCACGGCGGCGGCCGCGTCGGCCATCGTGACCCGCTCGCCGATGAGCGGCCTGACGGCGCCCCGGTCGACGAGCCTGGTCAGCTCCTGGTGGCAGGCCCGGACCGCGGCGGGGTCCTCGGTGTTGTACAGCCCCCAATGGACTCCGAGGATCGAGTAGTTCTTGACGAACGCGTGGTTGAGGGCCGGAGCGGGGACGGTGCCACTGGCGAAGCCGACGACGAGTATCCGGCCCTCGAAGGCGACGCACTTGGCGGACTTGGCGTAGGCGTCGCCGCCGACCGGGTCGTACACGACATCCGCGCCGCGTCCGCCGGTCGCCCCCTTGACCACCGCGACGATGTCCTCGGTGCGGCGGTCGATGACCAGGTCGCAGCCCAACTCGCGGGCCGTACGGGCCTTTTCGGGACCGCCGACGACCCCGATGACGGTGGCCCCGGCGGCCTTCCCGAGCTGGACGGCGGCGCTGCCGACCCCGCCGGCCGCCGCGTGCACCAGCAGGGTCTCCCCCGCCCGGAGCCGCGCCCTGCGGTGCAGTGCGAACCAGCCCGTCTGGTGACCGACACGCAGTGCGGCGGCCTCCGCGTCGTCCAGGGCCTCGGGCGCGGGCAGCAGGGCCGCCTCGTCCGCGACGACATGGCCGGCGAATCCGCCGTGCGGAAGGACGGGGGTCGCGAGGACCCGGCGCCCGTCCGCGGTCTCGCCGCAGATCTCCACGCCGGGGGTGAAGGGCAGTGGCGGGCGGATCTGGTAGGAGCCACGGCAGAGCAGCGCGTCGGAGAAGTTGACGTTCGCGGCGCGCACCTTGAGCAGTACCTGCCCGGGGCCGGGGACGGGCCGTCCGGTCTCCTCCAGCCGCATCACCTCGCCCGGCTCGCCGTTTTGGCGCACTCGCCATGCCTGCATGAGGGGCCTCCCCGACGACGCTCCGGGCCTTGTCACCGCTCCGGCGCACACTAAGCGGTTGCTCGCCCGTTGGGAACAGGGCCCCCGCGCGTTCCCCGCGAAGGACGGTGCTCCTCGCGCGTCCGTCCCCGCCGGGGTGCGGGAGGGGGCGGGCACGTGTCTCGCGCGCCCGCCCCCTCCCTCCCGCGTGGGCCGCTCCCCGTGCGCGGCCGCTCAGACCTCGTCGTGGACGAGGGCGAGCAGCCGGTCGAGGACGCGCGGGCCGCCCGCACGCAGCCCGTCGTGCTCGTACTCGTCGGTGACCCAGGTCTTCAGTCCCCGGATGGTGTCCGCCGTGCGCAGGGCGTGCCCGGTGTCGACGTACATGTCGTCGTGGTAGACGGCCGCCGCGACCGGCACCTCGTTGGCGGCGAGCTGTCCGGCGTCGTACAGCACGGGCCAGTCGGTGCGGTTGGCGAGGAGTTCGGCGGTCTCGCGCAGCGGTCGCAGCGCCGGGTCGACGTCGAAGTGCCAGGGGTGGATGCTCTCGCCGGTGAAGAGCACCGGCCCGTCACCCGCCAGGGCGGCGCCCGCGTCGAACTGCGGGAACTCCGCGCGGACCCGTTCGGCGGCCCAGCCGGTGGGCTGTTCGCCCTGACCGTAGATCGCCTCGTGCAGCACGGCGTACAGCGGGTGCCCGGCGTACGAGAGGGCGGTGCGCATCCCCTCCTGGAAGGTGTCGGAGAGTTCGGTGCCGAGCGGTGTCCGGACGAAGGCGTTCTCCAGCAGGTAGTGCAGCTGGTGGCTGCCGTCCCCCGAGCCGAGGAGGATGCCGAGGGACTGGAACCCCTCGGGGGTGAGCCGGTGGCCGGCGCTCTCCGGGCGGTGCTCGGCGAGGTGCGCGGCGATCTCCCGGGCACGCTCGACGTCCTGCGGGTAGCGGGCGTAGTGCGCGGCGACCTTCCGTTCGACGCGCGGGTACGCGGCGCGGTAGACGTCGTCGGCGTGGGCGTCCAGCGAGGGCAGCCCGCCGGTGATCAGGACCGCAGCGAGACCTTCGGGCGCGGCGGAGAGGTAGCGGGTGGCGCAGAACCCGCCGAACGACTGTCCCAGGACGGTCCAGGGCGCACCGCCGGTGAGCCGCGGACGGATCAGCTCGCAGTCCCGGACGATGCTGTCGGCCCGGAAGTGGGCCAGATGGTCGGCCTGCTCGCGCGGGCCGCCGCGCAGCGGCAGGGTCTGCCGGTTGGCGGGCGTGGAGAGGCCGGTGCCGCGCTGGTCGAGCAGCAGCACCCGGTGGTCGCGCACCGCCCGTCCCAGCCACGCCTGCTTGCCGGTGAAACGACGGGCTCCGAAGCCCGGACCGCCCTCCAGATAGACCAGCCAGGGCAGGTTCTCGGCGGCCCGGCCGGACGCCACGACCTCGCGGCCGTAGATCTGGATCTGTTCCCCGCTCGGGTCCGTGTGGTCGAGCGGAACAGTGAAGTGGTGGTCGGTGAGGACGAGGCCGGGCTGCCGGTAGCTGGTCAATGAGGGCTCCTGGATCGGGGTCTGCGGACAGTTCAGCACACGGCTGTGACTCGTACGGTCCCGGCCCGTGTGCGCCGCGCTCCGCGGGCTCCTAGCGTGCAGTCATGATCCGGTTCGAACAGGTCGGCAAGGTCTACCCGGACGGTACGCGCGCGGTGGACGGGCTGTCCTTCGAGGTCGCGGAGGGTGAACTCGTCACTCTGGTCGGGCCGTCCGGCTGCGGCAAGACGACCACGATGATGATGGTGAACCGGCTGATCGAGCCGACGTCCGGCCGGATTCTGCTGGACGGTGAGGACATCGCGGGCCTGGACCCGGTGAAGCTGCGCCGCCGGATCGGCTACGTCATCCAGCAGGTCGGCCTCTTTCCGCACCGAACCGTCCTGGACAACACGGCGACGGTCCCCGCGCTGATGGGTTGGAAACGGGCCAGGGCCCGGGCGCGCGCCGCCGAACTGCTCGATCTGGTGGGGCTCGACCCGGCGACGTACGGCCATCGCTATCCGGCGCAGCTCTCCGGTGGTCAGCGTCAGCGGGTGGGGGTGGCGCGGGCGCTGGCCGCCGATCCGCCGGTGCTGCTGATGGACGAGCCGTTCGGCGCGGTCGACCCGGTGGTGCGCGAGCGGCTGCGGAACGAGTTCCTGAGTCTTCAGGCGACGGTCAGGAAGACGGTCCTGCTGGTCACGCACGACATCGAGGAGGCGGTGCGGATGGGTGACCGGATCGCGGTGTACGGGGAGGGGCGCATCGAGCAGTTCGACAGTCCGGCGGCCGTGCTCGGCACCCCGGCGACGCCGTACGTGGCACGGTTCGTGGGGTCGGACCGGGGACTGAAGCGGCTGTCGGTCACCGCGATCGAGCCGGACGACCTGGAGGAGCCGCCGATCGCGTGGCTGGAGGAGCCGGTGCCGGTGGCGGCGGCGCGGCTGCGTGCCGGGAACGCCCGCTGGGCCGTGGTGCTCAGCGGTGCGGGTGATCTGCACGGCTGGGTGTCGGCGGACGCGCTCCGGATCGCCGGGGAGCAGGGCACGGTGGGCGAACTGGCCCGCAGGATGGACGCCTGGGTTCCGGTCGGGGCGCCGCTGAAGCGGGCGTTCAGCGTGATGCTGCAGCACGACGCCGGGTGGGTGGCGGTGCTGGACGGGGCGCGGTTCCTGGGGGTGCTGACCCCGGCCAAGCTCCATGAGGCGCTGCGCAGGTCGGTGGACGCCGAGGCGCGGGGGGTGGGGCGCGACGAGGTGCGGTTCGACTCGGTGGCGGACGCGTGACGCGACTCGTACGGACCGGGCCGGCTCAGAGGAGGTTCTTGGAGGTGAGGTAGGCGCGTGCGACGTCCTCGGGGAGTCTGCGCCAGCTGTCCACCTGCTCGTTCAGGTGGGCGAGTTCCGCGGTGGTGAGCACGGCGTTGAGCTTGTCCAGCGCGGTGCGTACTCCTTCGCCGCCGGCTCGGGAGCGGTTGACGACGGGCACCAGGTGGTCGGCGTTCTGCAGATGTCTGTCGTCGGCGAGCAGGACGAGGCAGAAGTCGTCGAGGGTCGCGTCCGTGGTGGTGGTCAGCACCATCTGGTCCTGGCCGTTCTGAACGGCCTGTTTGGCCTGGGTGGTGCCGACGCCCTTGGGGTCCACGGCGGTGATGTCGATGCCGTAGACCTTCTTCAGGCCGGGTGCGCAGTAGGGGCGCCGCACGCATTCGTCGCCCGCTGCGAGCCGGACGGGCAGCCGGGCCCGGCCGAGGTCGCCGAGTGTCCTCAGCCGGTGCTTCGCGGCGTACCGCGCGGTGACCGCGAAGGCGTTGCGGTCGACGGCGCGGCCGGGGGCGAGTACGAGGAGGCCGCGTGGCGCGGCGAGGGCGCGCAGGGCCTTCAGGGTGACGGTGAGGTCGGGTGAGCCGACCGGGTCGGCGTCCGGACCGCGGGCCTTGGAGTTCAGCCAGTCGGCGAAGGTCGCCGCGTACTCCGGTACGACGTCGATCCGGCCGCTCTCCAGCGCCGGTTCGTAGATCTCCCGGTTGGTGACGGTGAGGATCTTCGTCGAGTAGCCGGCCCGGTCGAGCAGCAGGGCGTACATCCGGGCGAGGAGATCGCTTTCGGTGAAGCCCGCGGAGCCGATGGTGAGGTGCTTGCTGTCGCCCGGCGGGGCGGTGACGTCCCCCCGGCTCTCCAGGCTCGGTCCGGTGGCGCAGGCGGCGGTGGCGGCCAGCAGCAGGACCGCGCAGGGCGTACGCGGCACCCTCATCCGGACTCCTCGTCACGGGCGGGGTCGGGGGCGAGTCGTTGTACGGCTTCGAAGAGTCCTTCGACGAGGAGGGCGAGGACCGCGACGAGGACGGCTCCGGCGAGTACCTGCGGGGTGGCGGCGAGGTTGAATCCCGCGGTGATGATGCGGCCCAGTCCGCCGCCTCCGGCCAGCGCCGCGAGAGTGGCGGTGGCGACGAGTTGTACGGCGGCGATCCGTACCCCGGTGAGGATCAGCGGGGTGGCGAGCGGGAGTTCGACTCTCAGCAGCAGTTGCCGGCCGGTCATGCCCATGCCCCGGGCCGCGCGTACGACATCGCGGTCGACCTCGCGCATGCCCACATAGGCGTTGGTGAGCAGCGGCGGTACGGCGAAGAGCACCAGCGCGATCACCGTGGACCACTGTCCGTACGAGCCGATCGGGGTGAGGAGCAGCAGGACCAGGACCGCGAAGGTGGGGACGGCCCGGCCGATGTTGGAGATGTTGACGGCGAGCGCGCCGCCCTTGCCGATGTGGCCGAGGAGCAGGGCGACGGGCAGGGCGATCACCGAGCTGATGAGCAGGCACACGATGGTGAGGTACAGGTGCTCGACGAGCCGGTGGCCGATGCCGTCGGCGCCGGACCAGTGGGCCGGGCGGATGAGCCAGGACCAGGCTTCGGAGAGGGTGTTCACGCGCGCGCCCTGGTCCAGGGGGTCAGCAGCCGTTGGGCGCCGAGGAGCAGCAGGTCGGCGACGACGGCGACGACGACGCAGAGGACGGACGCGGTGAGGACCTGGGCCTTGAAGTAGGTGTTCATACCGGAGTAGATGAGGTTGCCGAGGCCGCCGTATCCGACGATGGCGCCGACCGTCACGAGGGAGACCACGGAGACGGTCGCGATGCGCAGTCCGGCCATGGCGGCGGGCAGGGCGAGCGGGAGTTCCACGGTGAGGAGCAGCCGCAGGGGGCCGTATCCCATGCCGCGTGCGGCCTGCCTGGTCTCCTCGGGCACGGCGCGCAGTCCGGCGAGGATGTTCCGTACGAGCAGGGTCAGCGAGTAGAGGACGAGTCCCGTGACGACGAGTGAGGCGGATAGCCCGTACACCGGCAGCAGCAGTGAGAACATCGCGAGCGACGGGATGGTGTAGATGACGGTCGTCAGTGCGAGGACCGGTCCGGCCGCCCAGCGCCGGCGGCGGGCGGCGAGGGCGAGCGGAAGAGCGAGGAGCAGTCCGAAGGCCACGGAGAGCGCGGTCAGTTGGAGGTGCTGGAGGGTGGCGTCCCAGAGGATGCCGCGCCGGCTGGAGAGGTAGGCGCCGCAGATCCATTCATTGCGCGCGAGGCAGTCGTCCGGGGGCGCGGTCACCCGTCCATTGGAGCGTGGGACGGCGGTGGCCGCCCGTCATGTTCGCCTGTTCGGGAAGGGCCGGGACGGGCGCGGGCTGCCGGGGACCGGCGTCGCCGCAGAGGGTGTGGGCCCCTCCTGGTTCAGTGCCCGCCCCGGGGCTCGACGCATCCGCCCTCCAGGTACGGGCCGTGCGTCTCGATGTCGGGCGGCGGGCCGGTCCTGCCGGTGACGCACGGGCCCGTGCCGGGGATGAACAGGGAGAAGGCCGGGCCGCTGCGCTGCCCGCTCCCCTGCTCCTGCATCCGGATGGCGTCCTCCGGATACCCCAGCTCCGCCAGCGCGGTCCGCAGCCCCTGTTCGGTCCAGGTACCGGGTGCTCCGGGCTTCTTCAGGACCTTGGCGATCCGGTCGGCGTGCGCCTGTCCCCGGCACCGCTGCTCGGTGTCGAGCGGCCGTTTCTGCCGGTACATGTGGTTCTCCGCGTACCGTGACGCGGCGGGGTCGACCGGGTCGGCCCGCCGTGTGGGGGTGCGCTCGTCCGTGGGTCGCGGGGTCACCCCCGTGCAGTGGGCCGCCACGTCGGGGAACAGCCGGTCGTGGGTGGCCCGGGCGGCCTTCACCGGATCGTCCTCGTGCCCCGGTGCCGTGGACGACGGCCCGGCGCCGGTGGCCGACGCCGGGGGTGTGGCGCCGGACGCGGTACCAGTGACGACGGTGGCGCATCCGGTCAGCACCAGCAGTCCGGCGGCGACGGCCAGGGGCAAGGACGGGCGTCTCACGAAGGCACTCCGTTCACAGGGAACACGGGGACGATGAGACGATTATGCGATGCACGCGTTGCCCGGACGCCTGAGTATCCGTGCTCGGACCGGCCGTGCTCATCGCCGTCGGAAGAAGCCCTGATGCCGTTTTCGCTGAAGCAGGCCGCGCACGACGTCCTCCGTGGCCGGCCGCCGCTCACGGACGCCGGGAAGGATGAACGCGGACGGCCTTCCACCACGCTTCTCGCCCACGACATGTCGGTGCACGGGAATCTGGGGTTCGTCCTGCTGGTCCACCGCAGGCGTGACGGTGCGGCGGCCGAGGAGCTCTACTGGTCCGTGCGCGAAGCGGACGGTGTCTGGGCGGAGCCCGAACACCTCAGCGGCGGCTTGACCGGGGCCGACCCGGACGACATGGACGAGCTCGCCGACGTGCTCCGGGGCGAACCGCTGATGCTCGTCTCGGACGCCGAAACCCTCCTGTGCACCGGGCGTCGCGCGTACGACGACGGATACGAGTCCGTGCGTTTCGCGCAGATCCTCACCGCTGCGCGGGTCCGGTCCGTGGAGGTGGAGCGGCTCGGGCCGGGAACGCGGCACACCACGCGCAGACCGGCACCGTACCTTCTGACCCTCCTCGTGGCCCTGCCCGGCGAGAGCCTTCGGGTCCGGGCCACCGGTTCGGACGGCCCGGTGATCCGCTTCGACGGGATCGGCCCCGGCACGTCCGTGTGAGGTGAGCCGGCCTCTCCGGCCGGGGCGGGCGGGCCCCGGGGCGGCGTCCGTGCCCGGCGGGTCTCACCGCTCCGCGCGGATCACACCACGTCGCTGTGGGCGTGCAGCGGGACCGCGCCGGCGTACCTCGGTACGTCCAGGACCGCCCAGCAGCGCTTGCCGCGCGAAAGACGCTCGCAGCCCTGCGCGAGGGCGAGGGAACCGATGACCGAGAGGCCCCGGCCGCTCTCGCCGTCCGGACCGGCGCCACCGGCCCGCGGCTCGTCGTCGTTCTGGTCGAAGACCTCGACGATCAGACGGTCGAAGTCGAGATCGAGTCCGACCGTCAGCGATCCCCTCCCGTGCACGACGGCGTTCGTCAGCAGTTCCGAGAGGGTCACCAGGACGTCGTACGCGAACTCCTCGTGCGCGCCGAGGCCCCAGGCGCGGAGCTGGGAGAGGACACGCCCACGGGCCGACCGGACGGCGGAGGGCGTGGGCAGGACGGGGAACCGTACGGCGGTGTCGCTGCCGGTGTGGTCCGGTCTGACGGAAGGGCTGGTCAGGGTCACTTCTGCTCCTCGTGCGCCGGGCGGGAGGACCCGGAGGGGTGCGAGTACGTCATCGGCTTGCCGGAGCTTCGGAGGCCGCGCCCGGAGTGGTCCGAAGACGTCCCGGGCCGACGTCAGAATCCTCCGAGACGGGCCATGGGTGCGGCAAGGCACCCGAAGCCGTTAAGACTTACGGATATGCGCGGGCGGTCCCGCACGGGCCGGTCCGGGGGCGGGCCCGTGGCCGGACCCGTGCCCGTACCCGGGCCGGCGCCCGGGTCCGTGCGCCGTCGGTCGCGGGCGCGGGGCGGGACCCGCCGCTCGACGGCCGCTCGCCGAAGTGTGCCGACGTGCGCCGCCGCGCGCGTCCTTGTGCCGCGAACATGTGAGAATGACGCGTCCCTGGCGATTTCATGCTACCGGGAGGGTCGGCTCGCTCATGGAAGACCTGTCCTCGCCGTCCGTGCCCCGGTCCGCGGGACCGAACCCCCCGCCCGCCGGAGCGCCGGACGACACGCTCGGCCGGCTGCTGCGCACCGGACCGTTCTCCGAGGCGCTGCGGGCCGCCATCGAGGCCCGTGGCCTGAGCCTTTCCCGGATCGAGGACCGGCTGCGCCGGTCCGGCACCCCGGTGTCCTCGGCGACGCTGAGCTTCTGGCAGTCGGGGAAGTACCGTCCCGAACGCGCCCACTCCCTGGCGGCGCTGGACACCCTCGAAACGGTCCTCGGTCTGCCCTCCGGCGCGCTGAGTTCGCTGCTCGGGCCGCCGAGGCCACGGGGTCGCTGGCTGAGCGGGGTCGCTTCCCGCCCGGCGATGTCCGACGTCTGGTCGGGCCAGCTCGACGAAGTCCTCGGCGCGGTGGACACCAGGTGGAGCACCAAACTGACCTGCGTCAGCCGCCATCAACGGCTGGATCTGGACGCCGAGGGCTGTGAGCGGCTGCTGTGGATACGCCAGGTCCTGCGGGCGGAGTGCAACGGACCCGACCGGTCCATCGTGGCGCAACTGGCCGACGAGGCGTGCGCCGTACCGGTCCTGGAACCGGTACGGCCCTGCCGGGTGGGGACCACGGTGGCCGAACCGCACAACGGCCTGTTCATCGCGGAACTGCTCTTCGACCGACCGCTCGCGCGCGGCGAGACGGTCATCGTCGAGTACACCCTCGCCTATCCCCCGCCCCGCCCCAGCGCCGGGTTCACCATCGTCAACATGCAGGTGCCGACACGTGACTGCGTGGTGGAGGTGCGCTTCGATCCCGCCGCCCTGCCCGTCGCCTGCCACACCTTCCGGGCCGTCGGCTTCGACTCGTACGAACGTCTGCTGCACCTCGACTCCACCGGCTCCGTCCACGCGGTCGCCCAGGACCTGGGACCGTGCCAGTTCGGCATCCGGTGGGACTGGGACTGACCGCGGGGCACAGCGGCGGCGGGACATGTCAGGCCTCGGGGAAGTGGCAGGCCACCTGCCGGCCGCCGGACGCGCCGACCGCCAGGATCGGTGCCTCGGTGCGGCAGATGTCCTGCGCCTTGGGGCATCGGGGGTGGAAGGTGCAGCCGCTCGGCGGGTCGGCCGGGCTCGGCGGGTCACCGAGCAGCACGATCCGCTCCCGCGCGCGTTCGGCCGCCGGGTCGGGCAGCGGCACCGCCGAGAGCAGCGCCCTGGTGTACGGGTGGGCGGGGTTGCCGTAGATCTCCTTCTTGTCGCCGATCTCGACGATCCGGCCGAGGTACATCACCGCGACCCGGTCGCACACGCGCTTGACCACCGCCAGGTCGTGGGCGATGAAGACGTAGGTGAGCCCCAGTTCGCGCTGGAGCCGTTCCATCAGATTGACCACCTGGGCCTGGATGGACACGTCCAGGGCGGAGACCGGTTCGTCGGCGACGATCAGCCGGGGGGACGTGGCGAGGGAACGCGCGATGCCGATGCGCTGGGCCTGACCGCCGGAGAACTCGTGCGGGTAGCGGTCGAGGTGTTCCGGGATGAGACCGACCAGTTCCATCAGTTCGGCGGCCCGGCGGCGGGCGTCCGCCACGCCGGTCCCCTGGACGAGGAGCGGTTCGGAGATGATCCGGGCCACCGTCTGCCGCGGGTTGAGGGAGGAGTGCGGGTCCTGGAAGATCATCTGAAGGTGTCTGCGGTGCGGGCGCAGCTGTCTCGCGGTGAGTCCCCCGATGTCGTGGCCCTCGTAGGTGATGCTGCCGCTGGTGGGTTGCAGCAGTCGGACGATCATCCGGCCGGTGGTCGACTTGCCGCAGCCCGATTCGCCGACGAGACCCAGGGTCTCCCCCGCGGCGATGTCGAAGCCGACGCCGTCCACGGCCCGCACCGGGGAGCCCGGGCGGCCGGTGCGGGTCCGCCGGCCGGGAAAGGTCTTCACCAGGTCGCGTACCGAGAGGAGGGTGTCCGCGGGCGCGGGAGTGTTCATGAGTGGGCTTCTTCCGTGACCAGCGGCAGATGGCAGGCGGCGTGGTGGCCGGGGACGACCGGGCCGAACTCGGGGCGCTCGTCGCGGCAGCGCGTCCGGTCGCCGTCGGTGGCGGTGGCCGTACGGGCGCAGCGTGGCGCGAAGGAGCAGCCCGGGGCCGGGGTGATCAGGGACGGCGGGCTGCCCGGAATGGTGCGCAGCGGTGCGTCGTCGGTGTCGTCGAGGCGGGGCAGCGAGTCGAGCAGTCCGCGGGTGTAGGGGTGCGCGGGGGCGCTGAACAGCTGGTCGACGGGGGCCTGTTCGGCGGTCCGGCCGCCGTACATCACCAGGACCTCGTGGGCGACCCGGGCGACCACGCCGAGGTCGTGGGTGATCATGATGACGCCGAGGCCGCGGTCCTGCTGGATGCGGGCGATGAGGTCGAGGATCTGGGCCTGGACGGTGACGTCGAGCGCGGTGGTGGGTTCGTCGGCGATGAGCAGATCGGGTTCGCAGGCCAGCGCCATCGCGATCATGACGCGTTGGCGCATGCCGCCGGAGAACTGGTGGGGGTACTCGTCGATCCGGCGGGCGGGTTCGGGGATGCCGACCTCGCCGAGCATGTCGAGGGCGCGCTTGCGGGCCGCCTTGCGGGAGGCCCCGAAGTGGACCCGGTAGTGCTCGGCTATCTGCTCGCCGACCGTGTAGAAGGGGTGCAGGCTGGAGAGCGGGTCCTGGAAGATCATGGCGACCTTGCGGCCCCGGACGGTGTTGAGCTGCTTCTCGTCGAGGGTGGTGAGTTCCCGGCCGTCGAGGCGTACCGAGCCGCTGACCCTGGCACTCTCGTGCAGGCCCATGAGGGCCAGCGAGGTGACGGACTTCCCCGATCCGGACTCGCCGACCAGGCCGAGGGTGTGGCCGGCCCGGACGGTGAAGCTGATGCCGTCGACGGCGAGCACGCTCCCCCGCGCGGTGTCGAAGGCGACGCGGAGGTCGTCGACCTCCAGCAGTGGTGCGGTCATGGTCAGTACCTCACTCTCGGGTCGATGTAGGCGTAGAGCAGGTCGACGAGGAGGTTGGCCACGACGATGAAGAAGGCGGCGAGCAGGGTGACGCCGAGGATCACCGGCTGGTCGGAGCGGGCCAGCGCGTCGTAGAACAGCCGTCCGACGCCGGGGAGCCCGAAGATGGATTCGGTGATGACGGCGCCGGCCAGGAGGCCGCCGAGGTCCATGCCGAAGATGGTGAGGATCGGTGTCATCCCCGAACGCAGTCCGTGCTTGAAGGTGACGGTCCGGGCGGGCAGTCCCTTGGCGCGTGCGGTGCGGATGTACGGCTCGGCCATCGTCTCGATCATCGAGTTGCGGCTCTGTCTGGCGTACATGGCCGCGTACAGCAGGGCCAGCGCCACCCACGGGAGCAGCAGGTTGGAGGCCCAGCCGAGGAGGTCGTCGGCGGGGCTGACGTAGGCGGGGTAGGGCAGCAGTCCGGTGAGCCGGACGGCGCCCCAGATCAGCATGATGGCGGTGAAGTAGACGGGCAGCGAGGCCGTGGCGACGGAGACGACCATCAGCGACTTGTCGGTCAGGCTGTCCTTGCGCAGCGCGGAGACGATTCCGGCGCCGAGGCCGAGGAGCAGCCAGAGGAGGGCGGCGCCGACGGCGAGCGAGAAGGAGACCGGCATACGGTCGGCGAGGAGGCCCCAGACCGGCATGGAGTACTCGTACGAGTAGCCCAGGCAGGGGAAGCCGCAGTGGACGGCGCTGGCGCCGGACCCGTACTCCCGACCGGTGAAGATCCCGGTCAGGTAGTCGGAGAACTGCCGCCAGATCGGCTGGTCGAGGCCCATCGCGGCCTTGACGTCGGCGAGCCGTTCGGGGCTGCACGTCTTGCCGCAGGCGGCTGCCGCCGGGTCGCTGGGCAGCAGGTAGAAGATGGTGAAGGTGATGGCGCAGATGACGAGCAGGATGCCCGCCACACCGATCAGCCGGCGGCCGAGGTAGAGGATCACGAGCGGCTTCCTCTGGGGTCGAGGATGTCGCGCAGCGCGTCGCCGAGGAGGGTGAAGGCGAGCACCGCGAGGAACAGGAAGAAGGTCGGGATGAGGAAGTACGTCGGGTCGGTCTCGTAGAAGTTGATGCTGTCGGCGATCATCTGGCCCCAGGAGGGGGTGGGGGGCCGCACGCCCACTCCGAGGTAGCTGAGGGCGGCCTCGGTGCTGATCATCCCGGGGACCAGCAGGGTGGTGTACGCGATGATCGGGCCGGAGACGTTGGGCAGGATCTCGCGGGTGATGATGCGCCAGGAGCGTGCGCCGCCGACCCTGGCGGCGTCGACGTACTCGCGGTGTTTGAGCGAGAGGGTCTGGCCGCGGACGACGCGGGCGATGCCGGGCCAGCCGAAGAGGCCGATCACCGCGGTCATCAGGAGGACGCGGTTGACGTCCTTGGCGACCGACATCATCGAGATCATGAAGATCAGTGAGGGGAAGGACATGGTGAGGTCCATCAGCCGGGAGAGCGCGGCGTCCACCCGGCCGCCGAAGTAGCCCGCGGCGATGCCCGCCATGGTGCCCGCCACCACCACGACGGCGGTAGCGGTGAAGGCGATCAGCAGTGAGGTGCGGCCGCCGTACAGGACCCGGGCGAACAGGTCGCGACCGGTGGAGGGTTCGACGCCGAGCCAGTGTTCCGCTCCCACGCCGCCGAAGCCGCCGATGGGCAGTCCGCCGAGGTAGGGGTCGATGGCGTTCTTGTCGAACTCCTCCGGTGACCAGCCGCCGAGGGCGCTGAGCGGGTCGGCCAGGACGGCCAGCAGCACCAGGAGGCCGACCATGACGAGGCCGAATCTGGCGGACGGCCGGGACCAGAGCTGTTCGCGGACCAGCCGCCACGGTCCTTTGACAGCGGGTTTCTCGGATGTGTCGGGCCCCGGGGCCGCGGGGGCCGGGACCGCGGGGGCGGCGGGGAACACCGTCACGGGTTCGGTCGTCGGATTCATCGGTGGAGTCCCCACGCTAGTTCTTGGAGGGGTTCTTGAGGCCGATCGTGGCGAAGTCGAACATCCCGGTCCACACGGGGTGTCCGAAGGCGCCCGCGACGTTGGTGCCGACCATCAGCGGGCGGCGCGGCCAGAGCAGCGGCACGGCCGGAGCCTTGGCGAGGATGTCACGGTCCAGCTCGATCCATGCCTTGTTGGCCTGTGCGACGTCGGGCATCCCGGCGATCTGGTCGATGCGGTCGGACGTCGCCTTGTCCCGGAACTGCGAGTAGTTGCCCTGATTGCCCTTCACCTTGATGGTCCGGCCGTCGAACACGAAGGGCAGGAAGGTCGCGCCTGAGGGGTAGTCCGGGCACCAGCCGCTGATCGCCAGGTCCGGGGCGGACTTGGTGTCACCGATGGTGTCGTAGTAGACGGACGCGTCGGCGGTGGAGATGGTGACGTCGATCCCGGCCTTGGCGAGGTTCTGCTGGAGTGCCTCGCCCCGGCTCTTCTCGCCGGCGGAGACGGTGAGGCTCAGCTTGAGGTGGGGCTTGCCGGCCGCCGCGAGCAGTTCCTTGGCCTTGGCCGGGTCGCCGGTGTCGGCGATCTTCAGCGGGTCCTGCTCGACGCCTCCGGTGAGGGCGGGGGGCAGGTAGGAGGTGGCGTCGTCGGTCATCGCCGGGCCTCCGTACGCGGTGACCTGGGCGCTGCGGTCGACGGCGTACATCATGGCCTCGCGGACCTTGGGGTCGTCGAAGGGCGCCTTGGAGGTGTTGAGGTAGAGCATGTCGGTGCAGCCGGTGCGCTCGGCGACCAGCCGGGACTTCACCTCCGCCTTGGGCAGGACCTTGGCCACCGATTCGGGCCGCAGCTGGGACCACTCGACGGCGGAGGCGTCGGCGCCCTTGCTGGCGATCAGCCGGTCGTCGATCTGGCCGCCCTTGAGCCCCTGCACGACGACGATCTTGTCGGGGTACGCCTTGCGGACGGTGTCCGTCTCCGGTGACCAGTGCTCGTTGCGGACCAGGGTGAGCTGCTTGCCCCGGTCGTAGGTGTCGATCTTGTAGGGGCCCGAGGAGAAGGGGCGCAGGTCGTACTGGGTGCCCTTCTCCCGGGACTGCGGCACCGGCGAGAAGGTGGGCAGGGTCGCCGTGTAGGAGAACTCGGCGACCGGCCGCTTGAGGCGGAAGACGATCGTGGAGTCGTCCGGGGTCTCGATCGAGGCGAGGTGCTTGCCCGTCAGCGGTCCGGTGTAGCCGGCGGCGTCGGCGAGGTACTGCGAGGCGTAGTCGGGGCCGCCGGTGAGGTCGGGGGCGAAGGAGCGCTCGACGTTGTACTTGACGTCGGCGGCCTTGATCGGGCTGCCGTCCTCGTAACTGAGGCCCTTCTTCAGCGTGAAGGTCCAGGTCTTGCCGCCGTCGGACGGGCGGCCCAGGTCGGTGGCGAGGTCCGGCACCAACTCGCTGCCCGCGGCGCCCGGCTCGGCCTTGAAGGTCACCAGGGTGCGGTAGAGCAGCCGGATGCCGAAGTTCATGTTCGGCATGGTCCAGTTGCGCGCCGGGTCGAGATGCGAGAAGTCCTGGTTGGACAGAACGGTGAGGGTGCCGCCCTTGACCGGAGTGCCGCCGACGATCGTGCCCGAGGCGGCGCCCGGGGCCTTGGCGCCCCGGTCACCGCGGTGCGAGCCGGTGTCGTCCTTGGAACAGGCCGCGAGGCCGAGGGTGAGTGCCGCCGCGATCGTCGCCGCGAGTGCCGTGTGGGTGCGCCTGTTCATGTGCAACTCCGCTGTGGGTCGTGGCTGTCGTCGTCCGTCCGCGCGACTGGTCCACGAGTGGAAGGGGTGGCCGAAAAGGTCAGGCCGAACCCTGATGTGATGCGTAACATAGTAATGTGACATTGCACTGACAAGGGATCTCGCTCCCCGTTATCGAGCTGTGTCCCTCGTGAACCTCCCCTTTCCCCGCCGTGGCACGGGGAGACCGGGCCCGCTCGGGAAGCGGCCGGACCGACCCTCACCGCCCACTACGCCGAAGGAGCCCCTTCGTGACCCTCGACACCGACCCCGGCGCGTCCGCACAGGCCGCGGCCTTCCACACCGGAAGCCATGACCGGGACGTCTCCCCCGCCCTCGACGCCTTCATGGGTACGGGCTGGGCCGCCACCCCGCTGCCCGCCGACGCCCGGGTGCCCGGGTACGCGCTCACCGGCGCCCGCCGCGAGCGGCTCACCGCGGCGTTCCCCGGCGAACGGCTGATCGTCCCCGCCGGACAGCTGAAGGTCCGCAGCAACGACTCGGACTTCCGGTTCCGCCCGCACAGCGCCTACGCCTGGCTCACCGGCCTCACCGGAGAGGACCAGGTCGGACACGTCCTCGTGCTGGAGCCGACGGGTGAAGCGTTCCTCCATCTGCGTCCGCGTTCCCCGCGCGGGGGCGACTCCGCGTACGGATCGGAGTTCTACCGCGACCGCCGCTACGGCGAGTTCTGGGTCGGCCGCCGCCCCGACCTCGACGAGGCCGCCCAGCTCACCGGGGTGCGCACCCGGCACCTGGACGATCTCGCGAAGCTGCTGACCGGGCCGCAGCCCACGACCCGGGTGCTGACCGGAGTGGACCCCGAGATCGACGACGCCACCGGCCGGGGCGGCGACCGGGGCACCACCCCGCACGACGCGCGCCTCGCGGCCGTCCTCTCCGAGCTGCGCCTCGTCAAGGACGAGTGGGAGGTCGCCCAGCTCCAGCTCGCCGTGGACCACACGGTTTCCGGGTTCGAGGACGTCGTCCGCGCGCTCCCCGCCGCCCTGCGCCACCCGCGCGGTGAGCGCTGGATCGAGGGCACCTTCGGCCGGCGCGCCCGCGCCGAGGGCAACGGCACCGGGTACGAGACCATCGCGGCCACCGGCGCCCACGCCTGTGTGCTGCACTGGATTCGCAACGACGGGCCCCTCGACCCCGGGCATCTGCTGCTGCTCGACGCGGGGGTGGAGACCGACACCCTCTACACCGCCGACATCACCCGCACGCTGCCCCTGAGCGGCACCTTCTCACCGTTGCAGCGGCAGGTCTACGAGCTGGTGCTCGCCGCGCAGGACGCCGGTATCGCCGCGCTGCGCCCGGGGGCCAGCTTCCGCGACTTCCACCAGGCGGCGATGCGGGTCGTGGCCGAGGGACTGGCCGACTGGGGTGTCCTGCGGATATCCGCCGAGGAGGCGCTGCGCGAGGACAGCGGGCTGTTCCGCCGCTGGACCCTCTGCAGCAGCGGGCACATGCTCGGTCTCGACGTCCATGACTGCGCCAAGGCCCGCGCCGAAACCTATCTCGACGGCGAGCTGGCCGAGGGTCAGGTGCTCACCGTCGAACCGGGCCTGTACCTCCAGCCCGACGACGAGTTCCTGCCCAAGGAGCTGCGCGGCATCGGGGTCCGGATCGAGGACGACCTCGTGATCACCGCCGACGGTGCCCGGCTGATGTCCGGCGCCCTGCCGCGCACGGTGGCGGGGATCGAGGAGTGGATGGGCGACCTGCTGGCCTGATGTACCCGCCGGGGACGGGTCCGCCGCCCGTCCCCGGCAGCAGGTGAGGAGGGGCGGCGCGTGCGGTACGGGTCCGGGCCATGCCGCGTACCGGTGTCAGGCCGGGACCGTGCGGTCCTCGGCCACGGGCCCCGCCGGGCCCTTCCCTGTCCGTGGTGGCCGGAGGTGGCTCCCGGAGCCACGGTCCGGCGGGGGTACGGGGTTCGGTGGGTGCGGGGCGGTCCGGACCCGGCGAGGGGGCCTTCGGTACGGCCGCCGGTTCAGGAAACGCCGAGGCGGGTCCCCGCGGTCGGCGCGGCGGCCACCGGCCTGCCGACCGCCCAGAGGGACCGGACATGACCGAGGTGGCGTGCCATGTGCTCCTGGGCGCCGGCGGAGTCGCCGGACAGCATCAGGTCCAGGAGCTGGGGATGCTCCTCGGCGGACTCGACCAGGCGGCCCGCCCGGTCGAGACCGTTCAGCCCGTAGAGGCGGGAACGCTTGCGCAGTTCGCCGACCTGCTCGACCAGACGGGCGTTGCCCGCCAGCGCGAGCAGATCGAGGTGGAATCTGCGGTCGGCCTCCAGATAGCCGCTCAGATCGTGCCTGCGGGCGGCCACGACGATCGCGTCGGCCAGCGGGCGCAGCCCCTCCAGCTGCGCGGGCGTGGCCGTGAGGGTCGTTCTCCCGACGATCGGCACCTCGATCAGCGCGCGGATCTCGGTGTACTCGTCGAGGTCCCGCTCGGTCAGTTCGGTGACACGGAAACCCTTGTTGCGGACGGGCTCCACCAGCCCCTCACGGGCGAGATCGAGCATGGCCTCGCGGACCGGGGTGGCGGAGACCTCGAAGTCGGCTGCGAGAGCGGGGGCCGAATAGATGACCCCCGGCCGCAGTTCGCCCGAGATCAGCGCGGCGCGCAGCGCGTGGATCACCTGGTCCCGCAGTCGCTCCTGGACGGGGACGAGGGCGGCGCGATGCTTGTGGTCCGCCATGTGTGCCTCCAAAGGTCAGGAGGCCAGCGTACAATGTCACGTTGCACTTCGCGCCGCCGGTCCGCTGCCGCCGGTCGTCGGCCGGCTCCCACCGCCGCCGGTCAGCGAGGCTGCCCGGCGGGCAGCAGGGTCACCGTGCGGCTCGCCGTGAAGAAGTCGAGCGCGGCCTGGCCCTGTTCCCTGGGCCCGTGGCTCGCCGCCCCGGTCCCGCCGAACGGCAGGTGGAAGTCCACGCCGCTGGAGGGGGCGTTGACGCGGATCATGCCCGCGTCGAGCCGGTCGGCGCAGGCGAGCGCGGCGTCGAGGTCCCGGGTGTGGACGGAGGCGGCGAGGGTGTGCCGGGTGTCGTTGGCGAGGGCGGTCGCCTCGTCCTGATCGGCGGCGGACAGCAGTACGGCGACCGGGCCGAAGAACTCCTCGGTGCGCAGGGGGTGGTCGGCCGGGACGTCCGCCAGGAGGGTCGGTTCGACGAACCAGCCGTCACGAGCCGGCGTCGCGCCACCCGCGAGGACGGTGGCGCCGGCCGCGCGGGCCGAGTCGATCGCCGCGGCGAGCCGGTCACGGGCGGCCGCGGAGATGACCGGTCCGCAGACGGTCCCCGCCTCGGTGGGATCGGCCGCCGGTTCGGCGGCCAGTGCCTTGGCGAGGGCGTCGCGCAGGGGCTCGTACACCTGGCCGACGGCGATCACCCTGCTGGTCGCGGTGCACTTCTGACCGGCGTACCCGGCGATGGCGGAGACCAGATGGGCGGTGGTCCGCTCCAGGTCGGCGTCGGGAAGGACGAGCGCGGAGTTGAGGCCGCCCATCTCGGCCTGGACCGGGACACCGCGGGTGGTGGCGGCTTCGACGACGGCCCGGCCGACACCGGTGGAACCGGTGAAGGACACCACGTCGGCGGCCTGGACCAGCGCTTCCCCCTCCTCCGCTCCGCCGGGGGCGACCGTGAGCACTCCCTCGGGCAGACCCGCCAGCTCGGCGAGCCGGAGGGCGCAGGCGGGGGCCTCGGGCGCGGGTTTCAGCACGACCGTGTTCCCCGCGGCCAGGGCGGGGGCGGCCTTCCAGGTGGGAATGGCCAGCGGGAAGTTCCAGGGGGTGATCAGCCCCGCCACGCCGTACGGGCGGCGGCGGGTGAGCAACAGGCCCTGGCCCGCGGCGGGTTCGTGGACGGAGCCGGACGGCGCGTAGGGGGCCTGGGCGTAGTAGCGCCAGATCGCGGCCGTGCGGGCGACCTCGCCACGGGCCTCGGCGAGCGGCTTGCCGACCTCGCGGACGGTCAGCGCGACGAGTTCATCGGCGTGCGCCTCGATCGCCTCGGCGGCCCGGGTGAGAGCGGCCGAGCGGGCGGCGGCGCCCATGGCGAGCCAACCGGGCCACGCGGCACGGGCCTCTCCGACGGCGGCGGCGGTACCGGCCGCGCCGAGAGCCGGGACGGACAGCACGAGGTCGCGGGGGTCGGCGGGGTTGTGGGACATGACAGTCATGGGAGAGGACCTTCGGAAAGGGGGCGGTGGGTCGGATTCGGTGACGCGATACGTGTTGCCGGGGGCCGTGTTCCCCGGGGCCCGGACGGACTCGCACCCGGGCCGGGCCGTGGCGATGAGCCGTGGCGATGGTACGAGGAGCGTCCCCGGACGCGGACGCTCCGCGAACGGGGGCGACCGGATTCAGCCGGCGGTGGCCGAGACCGGTGACGGCGGAGACCGCTGGCGGACGGCCGCCACCGCCGCCCGCCCCCGGCCGGCCGGGCGAGCCGAACCGGGCGGGCGCCGCCGGCCACCGGCCCCGCTCCGACCCCGGCCGCCGGGGAACCGGCCTTATGAAGCCGGGACGGCTCTCCGGCCCGCTCCCCCCGTCACGGGCGAAGCCGTTAGACGAGCCCCTCGGCCAGTACCTTCTTGGTGGCCGCGCGCACGGCCGTCTCGACCTGCGGTTCGAGCGGCCCTCGCGGCGCCCGGGTGGGACCGCCGGGAAGTCCGGCGATGTCCATGGAGAGCTTGATGGCCTGGACGAACTCCGACTTGGAGTCCCAGCGCAACAGCGGGTGCAGGGCGCGGTAGAGCGGCAGCGCCTTCTCCAGGTCGTGCCCCACAGCCGCGTCGTAGAGCTCGACCGAGGCACGCGGAAGCACATTGGGGTAGCCGGCGATCCAACCGACCGCGCCGGCCAGCGCCAGCTCCAGCACCACATCGTCGGCGCCGATCAACAGGTCGAGGCCCGGAGCCAGTTCGGCGATCTCGTACGCCCGGCGGACATCACCGGTGAACTCCTTGACCGCCACGATCGAGCCCTCGTCGTACAGCTCGGCGAGCAGCTCGGGAACCAGGTCGACCTTGGTGTCGATGGGGTTGTTGTACGCGACGACCGGCACGCCCGCCTTCGCCACCTCGGCGTAGTGGGCGCGCACGGAGGCGCGGTCGGCCCGGAAGGTGTTCGGCGGCAGCAGCAGCACCGAGCCCGCCCCGGCCTCGGCCGCCTGCTCGGCCCACCTCAGGGACTCCGCGCTGCCGTAGGCGGCGACGCCGGGCATCACCCTCGCGCCGTCCCCGGCCGCTTCCACGGCGGTGGTGACGACGCGGGCGCGCTCCTCGTCGGTGAGGGTCTGGTACTCACCCAGCGAGCCGTTGGGTACGACGCCGTCGCAGCCCGAACCGATCAGCCAGCTGACGTGCTCGGCGTACGCCTCGTAGTCGACGGAGAGGTCTTCGCGCAGCGGGATCGGGGTGGCGACCATGATGCCGCGCCAGGGACGTGCGCTGTCGTGCGGGTTCGGGGTCATCAGAGGCTCCCATATATGCCGTGTGACATTTCATTGACCTTCGACAGAAGACTGCGAACATCCCTCCGTCATCGCAGTAATATGTCACATGGCATAACCTCCGCCAAGAGCGCGTCGGAGCGACCACCACTCACCCCCGTCAGCGACCCCCCGTCCGCACGGCCGGTCATCGGCGGAGCAGGGGCGCCAGACGTTCCGTCCAGGCGCCGCGTACGCGCGCCCATTCCGTGCCGCAGCCCGCGGCACGGCTCCGGGAAAGAGTCGGCCCCACCACATCACGGCTGCGGCCGGGGGCGGAGCCGTGGAGATGGCAGAGGTGGTTGGCCGCGCGCAGCCGGGCCGGAGAGTGTTCGTCCCGCTCACCGTCATCACCGTCGGCGTCGGCGCCATCGCTCTCGGCGTCCGCCTCCTCCTCGGCCGCCGTCAGTTCGTACTCCTTGGCGGCGAACCTCAGAGACCGCTCACCGTCACCACCCTGACGCAACAGCATCAGGGCGGCGAACTGGTCCGCCGCGTCCTCCTCGGCCCGATCGGTGAACGACAGGTCCAGCACGTCGATGACGGCGTGACCGGCCTCGTGGAAGAAGGTTTCCACGAGTACGGCGGCGACCTCCTCGTCGGCCGGACGGTGCCCGGCATGCCGGAAGAGCGCGCGCTCCCGCGCCACGTCGTCGTAACAGATCTCGATCCGGCGGGACTCGGGGTCGTAACCGGAACCCTCGCCCTCGCACGACCGGGCGACGACCGTGACGCGACGGCCCGGATCGATGAAGGCGTTGAGGGTCGCGGAGGACCGCTCCAGCAGCTTCCGGTCCCTCAGGAACGAGGCGTCGCCCCGATCGGCCCCGGCCGGTGGTTCATGACGGACGACGAAACCGCCTCCGCCGGAAGAGTTCGGCGCGACCGCCCCCGGGGACCCCCCGCCCTCGTCGGCCGAGGCGGTACAACCCGCCAGCAGCGCCACCACGCACGGCACGGCCCACCCTCGGCCCGACCGTCGCCCCGGCCACTCCCACCCCGTACCCGCATACACGGCATTCTCCTTCACACGCGCCCTTGGCGCCGCTGCCCGTGCCCGTGTTCGACTCCACGGCACCCGGCCCGCCCGCCGAATTGGTGTGTACCTGGCGCTATAGTGCGGTGCTTGTTCGATTTCCGTATGGTGAAGGGGAGGGACGTGAGTGCCCAAATAAGGGAAACCGCCGTCGAGTTGGCCGAGGTGCTGTGGCGGGAACACACCGTGTACCGGGAGCGCTCCGGAGGCGCGGTGATCCGGGGGGAGCATGTGCAGCGCTGGATCAGCCTCGCGCCCTCCGGGGGCCGGGACGAGATCCTGGTGCGCGCCGGGCGCATTCTCGACGGAGGCACCACCGCCCCCGCACGCTCGGAGGCCGTCGTGTCGCTCTCCGCGGGAACCGGCGAACTCGCCGCGGTCTGCCGCCGGTTGCTCGCCGAGACCGCCGCCGACGCGACGACCCGTACCCCGCGGCAGACACCTGACGGGCGGCGGACACGTGGTGGCCGGCGGACGCGTGGTGGCCGGTCCGGGCGCAGGACGCGGCACACGAGCCTCCGCTCCTGGCTGATTCTGGTCTGCGTGTTCGGCGTCGTCGGCCTGTACGTCTACAGCACCCGGGCGATCGGCTGACCGCGAGACCCATCACCGGAGCGTGTCGCCCACTCCGGGCCCGCCGCCGTCGGGCGGCCCGTCGCCGTGTCGGCGAACGGGCCCCCGGCGGCCGGACGGACGGTCGCACAAGCGGGCCGGATCGGGCTTCCACAATATTGGCCTAGACCTATTGTCGAACCGGTGAATGGCCGATAACGTTCGGTCACGCGGTCGCGACGCGAAGCAACTCTGCGCAGTCTCGCTCTTTCCTGTCTTCCCGCCTCCACAGGCCATGACGGCCTGTCCGGAAAGGAGTTGTGCCAATGACCTCACGATTCGCGGCACGCGTCGCCACGGTCGCCGCGGCGGCCCTGCTCAGCCTCGGTGCCGGATCCGCCGCGATGGCGTCCCCGCCGGTCGGCAGCGGCTTCATGCTCATGGGGTACTACCCCACCGAGGCCACCTGCGTGAGCGCGGCGCAGGCCAACTACCCGTTCCACGGCCCCGTCTACATCTGTGAGAAGGGGACCAACGGTCTCTATCTGCTCTGGATGCACTGACACGTGGTCCGTCAGGGCCGGTGACACCCGGGCGGTGCCGACGAGCGCGTCTGTCGGCACCGCCCGGTCCCGTCCGACACCGGCCTCCGCCTGGGCCCGGCCGAAAACGTGCTCCGTGACGCCGAGGTCAGTCGCCGACCCGTGGCGCCCAGGCGTCGTCCGCGTCCCGCTCCGTGGGGTAGGACGGGAAGATCGGTTCGAGGCCGATGACACGGAACACGCGGACGATCCGCTCGGGTACGGCGACCAGGGCGACCTCCGAGCGGGCCGCCAGTGCGTGGTTGCGCAGGGCGATCATCACGCTGATGCCGCTGGAGTCGCAGAACGTGAGACCTCCGAGGTCCAGCAGGAGCCGCTGGCCGGGGGCCATCCGCAGGGTGCTCAGGACGTCGCGGGCCTGGGGGGCGCTGTGATAGTCGAGTTCACCGCGCATTTCGACGACGGGACCGGACGGGCCGGTGCGGGTGGTGACGCTCAGCCGGTTCACTGCGGCCCTTCACTGGTGGGGGCGGGCACGCTGATCGCGAGGAGCGCGCTGTCGTCGTCCAGGCCTTCGCCGAGCGAGTCGAGAAGGCCGGTCAGGGCGGTGATGGCGGCCCGCGCGGTCGTGGGCGCCAGGGCTCGGGTGAAGTCCAGCAGGGCTTCGTCACCGTAGCGTTCACCGGCGAGCGCCGTATGGGCTTCGGTCAGGCCGTCGGTGTACAGGAGGAGGGTGTCGCCGAGGTCGAGGTGGACCGTGGTGGTGCTGAAGTGCGCGTCGGCGAGCACCCCGACCAGTTGCCCGCCCGGGGTGGGAAGGTATTCGGCGCCGCCGTCCGCGCGCAGCAGCACGGCCGGTGGGTGGCCTCCGCCGGCGAGGACCACACGGAATCCGCCGTTGACGCTGTCCGGGGTGAGCAGGCCGAAGATCACCGTGCAGAACCGGGGGTCCTCGCCCTGGTACTCGTGGTTCAGCACGGTGTTGAGGTTGGTGAGGACCGCGACGGGATCGGGATCGTAGACGGCGGCCGCGCGCAGGGTGTACCGGGCCAGTGAGGTCAGCGCCGCCGCGGCCGCCCCCTTTCCGCAGACATCGCCCATGAACAGGCCCCAGGTGCCGTCGGCCAGCGGGAAGAGGTCGTAGAAGTCGCCGCCCACCTCGTCCGTCGACGCGATGTGGTAGTACGCGGCGACGTCCAGGCCGGGCACCGGCAGGAGCGCGGGGGGCAGCAGGGTGCGCTGGAGCGTGGTGGCCAGGCGGTGCAGACGCGCGCGTTCCAGTTCGGCCTCCTGCCGGGCGCGGAGCAGTTCCTGTTCGTAGGCGCGTCGGTCGCGGGCGTCGAAGACGGTGGTGCGGATCAGCAGGGGCTCACCGTCGCTGCCCTTCTTGACGGTGGAGGTGACCAGGACCGGCAGCCGGTCCCCGTCCGCGGTGCGCAGTTCGAACGCGACACCGCTGACCTCACCCTGCATCCGCAGCAGCGGTGCGAAGTGCGTCTCGTGGTAGATCCGGCCGCCCACCGTGAGGAGGTCCGAGAACCGCTCGCGTCCGACCAGGTCCTCGCGCTCATGGCCGAGCCACTTCAGCAGCGTCCTGTTGACCTTGGCGATCCGGCCGTCCAGCAGGGTGGAGAGGTATCCGCACGGGGCGTTCTCGTACAGGTCCTCCGCGCTGTCCTCCAGCAGCGCGGAGAACCGGGCGTCCGCGTCGGCCTCGCTCCCGCTGTTCCCGCCGCCCGGGGGGTCGTCCCCGGTCGCGCACATCATCACGGCCTCCGGACGAAGGCGCTGATGGCGGCGGCGGTGGCCTCCGGGGCGCTCAGCTGGGGGCAGTGGCCGGTGGCCTCCAGGGTGACCAGTTCGCTGCCCCGAATCCGTTGGTGGACGAAGGCTCCCACCTCGCGCGGTGCGATCGCGTCGTTCGAGCACTGGGCGACGAGCGTGGGCACGGTCACCTCGGCGAGGTCGGCGCGGTTGTCGGACAGGAACGTCGTACGGGCGAAGAGCCGTGCGATCTCCGGGTCCGTGCGGCAGAAGCTGTTCGTCAGTTCCTCGCCCAGCTCGGGGCGGTCGGGGTTGCCCATGATGACCGGCGCCATCGCGCCGGACCAACCCAGATAGTTGCTCTCCATCGATTCGAGGAGTTCGTCGATGTCGGCGGCGCTGAACCCGCCGCGGTACGCCCCGTCGTCGATGTAGCGCGGCGAGGGGGCGAGCAGGATCAGCTCGCTGAACAGTTCCGGCTCCCGTACGGCGGCGAGGACGCCCATCATGGAGCTGACCGAGTGCCCCACGAAGGCCACCGGCCCGAGGGCCAGGTCGTGGCAGATCTCGATGATGTCCTCGGTGTAGCCCTCCAGCGTGGCGTACCGCTCCGGGGTCCAGGCCGACAGATCGGAGCGGCCCGCCCCCACGTGGTCGAAGAGGACCACCCGGAACCGGTCCGCCAGCAGCGGGACCACCAGCCGCCACATGTTCTGGTCGCAGCCGAAACCGTGCGCCAGCATCAGCACCGGTCCGCCGTCCCGGCCTGTCACCGTCACCCGGTTCCTGATCCTCACGTCCATGGACGTCATCTTGTCACCCTCGTCCCGGGTCTCCCCGGCGGGAGCGCGGACCGCGCCCGGACGCGGCGAGGACGCTCACGCCCCGGGGTGACGTCCGAAGCTGACCGGTCCGGAGCCGGGGCATGGCGCGCCGGTACGGGCGAAGGCGATCCACGCCGCGCGCAGCGCCGCGCCGGTCCTCTCGACGTCCTCCCAGGGGACGTCCCCGAGCATCGGTGACGCGCGCCACGCGTCCCGGGTGCCCAGCAGCAGCGGGAGTTCGACACAGTGGGTGGCGCCGAAGGGCGATCCGGCCGGCCGCCAGTCGAGACGGTACGTGTGCACGCGGGCGCCCGCCCCCGCCAGGCGGGTGCCGAGCTTGCGGAGCGGTTCCTCGTACATCCGGCGGGTCAGCTCGGCCGCGTCGTCGCCCTCGCCGGGGAACGCGGTCATGTCGTCGGCGTTCCAGCCGTACAGGACGTCGAGGCCGCGTACGTTTCCGTCGAAGGAGGCCCCGTCGAGGGCGGGGACCGGGTCCGTGCCCTCGACGGGGTTGAACGGGGGTTCCAGGGTGCTCCCGGACCGTCGCTGGTTGGCCACCGCGGTCCGTCGCTGCGCGGCGAGGAGCTCCGTGACGGTGGCGGTGCGCGGGTCGGTGGTGAGGAAGTCCGCGAAGATCCGCCCGAGGGCGAGGGCGTCCGCGCGGGGACGCGCGGTGATCGCCAGCGGGGCGCTCTGGAGGATCGCCCGCCGGAACAGCCCCCGGGCCTGCGCCATCTCCATCAGCAATCGGATGGAGAGGCCGCCCGCGGACTGGCCGAAGACGGTGACGTCGGTGGGGTCGCCCCCGTAATCGGCGATGTTCGCGCGCACCCAGCGGAGTGCTTCGAGCTGGTCGAGGAGACCGAGGTTGCCCTCGCTGACGCCTTCGAGACAGAGGTAGCCCAGCGCGCCCAGACGGTGGTTGACGCCCACGACCACCACATCGCCCTGGGCGGCGAGCGCCCCGCCGTCGTACCAGTCCATGATCCCGCCGCCGCTGCTGAACCCGCCGCCGTGGAACCACACCAGCACCGGCCGGGCCGCCGAGTCCCGTGCGGGAGTGGTGACCGACAGGTTCAGGCAGTCCTCGCCCTGGGGGTGGCCGTCGAGGGGCGGGCCCATCACCGCGTCCAGTCTGGAGGCGAGTTGGGGGCAGATCTGGCCGCTCGAACCGGGGGCGTCCTCCGCCGCCACCGGGCGTGGCCGCGCGAAGCGTTCCGCGGTGGCGTAGCGGATCGGTCCGGTCCGGATCATCGCGGACCCGTTCATGCGGTACCTCCGGGATCGGCCGGTTCCACGAGGCCGGGGGAGGGGGCTCGCGGAACCGGCGGCTGTACGGCTCAGACCCGGGAGGCGGCCTTCGAGGGGCGTGCTGCCGGGGCCGGCGCCCCTTCGGGCACCAGTTTGAACAATGCCACCGCCCCGACCAGGCTGACGGTGCACATCCCCACCAGGTACCAGGTCACCCCGGTCGACGAGCCACCGGAGTTCAGCAGCGCGGTGGAGATCATCGGCGCGAAGCCCCCGCCGAGGATGGCCCCGGTCTGCAGGATGAGCGAGGAGCCCGAGTAGCGGACGTGGGCGGGGAAGGTGTCGGCGATGATGCTGCCCTGCACACAGTGCGTGACCGGGATGATGAGCCCCATCCCGACGAGCGCGAGCACCGCGAGAACCGAATTTCCCGTGTTGATCAGCGGGAAGAAGGCCGCGCACCACACGAGGATCGCGGCTGAACCGCCGATGAACATCGTCCGCCGGCCGTGCCGGTCGGCGACACGGGTCCACACCGGGATCGACGCGAACCACAGCACCGCGGCGGCCGTCACACTCAGGATGAGGAATTGCTTGTCGTAGTCCAGATGCTTGCTGCCGTAGGACAGCGTGAAGACCATGAACACATAGGCGACCGCGGAGTTGGCGACCACGGCGAGCAGTGTCAGCCCGAGACGGGGGAATCCGACCTTGAGCGACTCCGCCAGCGGGAACTTGACCACGTCGTCCTGGGCCAGCACCCGGTTGAAGGACGGTGATTCGGTGATACGGAGCCGGATCACCAGGCCCACCGCGACGAGCACGAAGCTCAGCAGGAACGGAATCCGCCAGCCCCACGCGGTGAAGGCGTTGTCCCCCATGAGCGAGTTGGTGACGAGGAAGATGATGTTGGCGAGGACCAGTCCCGCAGGGGTACCCATCTGCGGGAATCCCGCGTACAGGTTCTGCTGCCCCTTCGGGGCGTGCTCCATCGACATCAGCGTCGCACCGGCGCCCTCACCGCCGAGGCCGATGCCCTGGATGACGCGCAGGAGGACCAGGAGGACCGGGGCCCAGAATCCTATGGAGTCGTAGTTCGGAATGGCGCCGATGAGGGTGGAGCCGACGCCCATGAGAACGAGAGAGACGACCAGGGTCGCTTTTCGTCCGATGCGGTCGCCGAAATGACCGAAGACCAGTCCGCCCAGCGGGCGGGCGATGAATCCGACGGCAAGCGTGCTGAATGCCGCGAGTGTGCCCGCCGCGGGACTCAGTGAGGGAAAGAACTGCTTGTCGAAGATGAGTGCGGCTGCCGTGCCGTAAAGAAAGAAGTCGTACCACTCAAGTGTGGTGCCGGCCAGTGTCGCCACGGCCGTTCTTCTCGGAGCGGTTCTGGTGCCGTCCGCGTTTTTTTGTCGGGGGGAGTTGCTCAATGGGTTGACCTATCACTTGGGTGACTACGGGCTCTCGCTCCGGGCGAAGCCGCTGTGGCGGTCGGCGTACACAACGCGTTACCGGTGGATACTGTCCCCGTGAGACATGACGCACAAATGCCAAATCGGAGAGTTGCCATACCGGTTCAGGTATAACGCGGCACGGTCGGCGCCTCGGTGGCCCGCCCGTCGGCCGACCCGCCCGCACCCCCTCTCCCCCATCGATCGACCGCCCCGTCTCGATATATCAATCCAGGCATGTCAGCGTACAAGAAGTTCATTTGCCTGGCATGGCTGCGGCTCTCAAAGTGGGGGCATGACGGCAGACACTGGGCGGTGGATCCGCAACTTCGTTGACGGACGATTCGTAGAGCCCGACGAGAACCGCAGCTTCGACAAGGTCGACCCGGCCACCGGCCTGGTCCACTCCCGCGTCCATGAAGCGGACAAGTCCCTGGTGGACCGCGCGGTCGCGGGAGCCCGGCGGGCTCTCGGCGACGGCTGGGCGACGACGGCGGTACGCGAACGGACCGCGCTGCTGCGCCGCGCCGCCGACCGTATCGAGGAACGCTTCGAGGAGTTCGTCGCCGCGGAGATCGCCGACACCGGCAAGCCGGTCACCCAGGCACGGGAGCTCGACGTGGCACGGGCCGTCGCGAACTTCCGTACCTTCGCCGACGTGGTCGCGGCCGCCGGCCAGGAGTCCTTCCTCACCGATCTCGCGGGCGGCAAGCAGGCGCTGAACTACGCGGTGCGCAAGCCGCTGGGCGTCGTCGCGGTCATCGTGCCGTGGAACCTGCCGCTCCTGCTGCTGACCTGGAAGGTCGCCCCGGCCCTCGCCTGCGGCAACGCCGTGGTCGTCAAGCCGAGCGAGGAGACGCCCGCCACGGCCACTCTGCTGGCCGAGGTCCTGGCCGAGGTCGGTCTCCCCGCCGGGGTGTACAACGTCGTCCACGGCTTCGGCGGCGGCTCGGCCGGCGAGTACCTGACCTCGCACCCCGGCATCGACGGGGTGACCTTCACCGGGTCGTCGGCGACCGGCTCGCACGTCATGAAGACGGTCGCGCCCCGGGTCCGCCCGGTCTCGTTCGAACTCGGCGGGAAGAACGCCGCCATCGTCTTCGACGACGTCGACATCGACGAGGCGCTGACCGGACTGACCAAGTCGGTGTTCACCAACACCGGGCAGGTGTGCCTGTGCACCGAGCGGGTGTACGTGCAGCGGTCGGTGTTCGACGACATCGCGGGCGGCCTGGTCGAACGCGCCGCGGCCCTGCGGCTGGGACGCCCGACGGACGAGGCGACCACCACCGGCCCGTTGATCTCGCGGACCCACCGCGAGAAGGTGCTCGGCTACTTCGAACTGGCCGAGAAGGCCGGCGCCCGGGTGCTCACCGGAGGCGGCGTGCCCCGGCTCGGCGCGGACCTGGACGGCGGCTCCTGGATCGAGCCGACGCTGTGGACCGGGCTGACCAACGCGGACCGGGCCGTGCGCGAGGAGATCTTCGGCCCGGTGGCCGCGCTCATCCCCTTCGACACCGAGGCCGAGGCGATCGCCCTGGCCAACGACACCGAGTACGGCCTCGCGGCGTCCGTGTGGACCAACGACCTGCGCCGTGGACACCGCGTCGCGCAGGCGATGAACGTGGGCATGGCCTGGGTCAACACCTGGTTCCTCCGCGACCTGCGCTCCCCGTTCGGCGGGGTCGGGCTCTCCGGCATCGGCCGCGAGGGCGGCGAGTCCTCCCTGCACTTCTACACCGAGCCGACGAATGTGTGCGTGCAACTGTGACCGACCACCCCCAGGCCGGCCCCGCCACCGATGCCCCGGCCGACGACCCGGTCGACGCAGCCGTCGCCCTGCTGACGGCCGCCGCCGCCACCCGTACGCCCTGCGCGCCCGTCCGCCGGCACCTCGGCCCGACCGACATCACCGCCGCCTACGAGGTGCAGCGCCGCGTCGCCACCGTGCGCGCCGCCGCCGGGGCGCGGCGGGTGGGCGCCAAGATCGGGCTCACCGCCCCCTCCGTACAGCAGCAGTTCGGTGTGTTCCAGCCGGACTTCGGCGTCCTCTTCGACGACATGATGTACGCGCACACCGAGCCGGTGCCGTACGGCCGTTTCCTCCAGCCGCGCGCCGAGGGCGAGATCGCCTTCGTGCTCGGACGCGATCTCGATCTGCCCGGCGCCTCCGTCGCGGACGTGCTGCGGGCCACCGAGTTCGTGCTCCCCGCCATCGAGATCGTCGACTCCCGGATCACCGGCTGGGACCTGACCATCACCGACACCGTCGCGGACAACGCCTCCAGCGGCGCGGTCGTCCTGGGCACCACGCCGTACCCCCTGGCCGGGCGCGACCTCTCCAAGGTCGGGATGACTCTCCACCGGGACGGCGAGCCGGTCTCCTTCGGGGCGGGCCACGCCTGCCTCGGCTCGCCGGTCGTCGCCGTGGCCTGGCTGGCGCGCGAAATGGTCCGGCGCGAACAGCCGCTGCGGGCCGGGGACGTGGTGATGTCCGGGGCGCTCGGGCCGATGGTGCCGGTCGGCGGGCAAGGACGGTACCGGCTGGAACTGGACGGGCTGGGCGAGGTCGAGGCAGTCATCGAGGAGGAAACCAAGTGAGCACCACAGCCACCGACGGCGTTCCCGTCGCCGTCATCGGGTCCGGCAACATCGGGACCGACCTCATGATCAAGGTGCTGCGGCTGTCGAAGACGCTGCGCATGGGCGCGATGGTCGGGATCGACCCGGACTCCGACGGGCTCGCCCGCGCCGGGCGGCTCAAGGTCGCCACCACCCACCGGGGCATCGACGGCCTGGTGGAGATGCCCGGGTTCGCCGACATCAAGGTGATCTTCGACGCGACCTCGGCCAAGGCCCATGTGCGCAACGCGGAGATCGCGCGGCGGCACGGGAAGCTGATGGTCGATCTGACCCCGGCGGCCCTCGGTCCGTTCGTCGTGCCGTCGGTGAATCTGGACGAGCACCTGGAAGCGCCGAACGTCAACATGGTGACCTGCGGCGGTCAGGCCACCATCCCCGTGGTGGCCGCCGTGTCCCGGGTCGCCCCGGTCGCGTACGGCGAGATCGTCGCCTCCATCTCCTCCAGGTCGGCGGGGCCCGGCACCCGGGCCAACATCGACGAGTTCACCGAGACCACCAGCGAGGCCATCCGGGTCGTCGGCGGCGCCTCGGTGGGCAAGGCGATCATCGTGCTCAATCCGGCCGAGCCGCCCATCGTCATGCGCGACACCGTGTACTGCCTCGTCGAGGGACCGGTGGACGCGTCCGTCCAGGCCCGGATCGTCGAGTCGGTGCGGGAGATGGCCGGGTCCGTCCGGGAGTACGTCCCCGGCTACAAGCTCAAGCAGGACGTGCAGTTCGACCCCGTCGACGACGTCCTGGTCCCCGCGCTCGGCCGACGGGTCACCGGGGTCAGGGTCTCGGTGTTCCTGGAGGTGCTGGGGGCCGGTCACTACCTGCCGGACTACGCCGGGAACCTCGACATCATGACCTCCGCCGCGGTCCGGACCGCCGAGAAGATCGCCGTACTCCGAGGATGGGTGAACGCATGAAGCTCTACGTACAGGACGTGACCCTGCGGGACGGCATGCACTCCATGGGGCACATGTACACCGTCGACCAGGTGCGCGAGATCGTCTCCGCGCTGGACCGGGCCGGGGTCGCCGCCATCGAGGTCGCCCACGGCGACGGGCTCGGCGGGTCGAGCGCCAACTACGGATTCGGCGCCCACACCGACGAGGAGTGGATCGAGGCCGCCGCCGACGTGCTGGAGCACGCGAAGCTGACCACCCTGCTGCTGCCCGGCATCGGCACCATCGAGCATCTGCGCCGGGCGTACGACCTCGGGGTGCGCAGCGTCCGTGTCGCCACCCACTGCACCGAGGCCGACGTCAGCGCCCAGCACATCGCGTGGGCCCGGGAGCACGGCATGGACGTGTCCGGGTTCCTGATGATGAGCCACATGAACTCCCCCGAAGGCCTCGCCGGGCAGGCCGCGCTGATGGAGTCCTACGGCGCGCACTGCGTGTACGTCACCGACTCCGGCGGCCGGCTGACCATGCGGGACGTCGCCGAGCGGGTCGACGCCTACCGCCAGGTGCTGGACGACGGAACCGAGATCGGCATCCACGCCCACGAGAACCTGTCGCTGTCGGTCGCCAACAGTGTGACCGCCGTCGAACACGGCGCGTACCGCGTCGACGTGGCGCTGGCGGGGCAGGGCGCCGGGGCGGGCAACTGTCCGGCGGAGCCGTTCGTCGCCGTCGCGGACCTGCTGGGCTGGGAGCACGGCTGCGACCTGTTCGCGCTCCAGGACGCCGCCGACGACATCGTCCGCCCGCTGCGCGAGCGCCCGGTGCAGGTGGACCGCGAGACCCTGACGCTCGGGTACGCCGGTGTGTACTCCAGCTTCCTGCTGCACGCCGAACGGGCGGCCCTGCGCTACGGCCTGGACACCCGGGAGATTCTGCTCGAAGCGGGCCGGCGCCAGATGGTCGGCGGCCAGGAGGACATGATCGTGGACATCGCACTGGACCTGGCCGCGCGACGCGAGGCCCTGACGGACGGGGGCGCCAAGTGATCACGGCGGACACCATCGACGAGCTGGCCCGGCGGCTCGACACCGCGCAGACGACGCGGACCGACACCCCGAGCCTCGCCGACACCCATGAGTTCGACGTCGACGACGCGTACGCGATCCAGGCGGCGCTGGTGGCCCTGCGCGAGGCGCGCGGGGAGCGGACGGCCGGGGTCAAGCTGGGCTTCACCAGCAAGGCGAAGATGGCCCAGATGGGGGTCTCCGACGTGATCGTCGGGCGGCTCACCGACGCCATGCGGGTCGCGGACGGCGACGACGTCGACCTGGCGCGCTTCATCCATCCGAAGGTCGAGCCCGAGGTCGCCTACCGGCTCTGCCGTGACGTGGACCTGGACGATCCGGCGACGGACATCGAGTCCTGCGTCGACGCGGTCGCCCCGGCGCTGGAGATCATCGACTCGCGGTACCGGGACTTCCGGTTCACCTACGGCGATGTCGTCGCGGACAACACCTCCGCGTCGGCGTACGCGGTCGGGCCCTGGCGTCCGGTGGCGAGCGTGTCCAACCGGGCGGTCCGGCTGATCGCCGGGGGCACGGAGGTGACCGGCTCGACCGCCGCCATCCTCGGCGACCCGGTGCGGGCGCTGCACGCGCTGCTGGACATGTGCCGGCGCCGGCGCATCCCGCTGCGGGCCGGGCAGGTGGTGCTCGCGGGCGCGGCTACGGCGGCGGTGCCGCTGCCGGAGGGTGTCACCCGGTGCGAGGTCGCGGGTCTGGGTTCCGTCAGCGTGCGGGGGGTCCGATGAGCGGGGCGCGTGTCATGGCGGGGCGGGCCACCCCGCGCGGGCGGTTCCCGCACGTGAAGGTCGTCGGTGACCTGGTCTTCGTGTCCGGTACGAGTTCACGGCGGCCCGACAACACCTTCGTGGGTGTCGAGGCCGACGCGATGGGCACGACGAACCTGGACATCCGCGCGCAGACACGCGCGGTGATCGAGAACATCCGGGACATGCTCGCCGAACTGGGCGCGGAGCTCTCGGACGTCGCCCAGGTCACCACCTACCTGGTGTCCATGAACGACTTCGGCGGATACAACGAGGTCTACGGCGAGTTCTTCGACGAGCGCGGCCCGACCCGGACCACCGTCGCGGTGCACCAGTTGCCGCACCCGCATCTGCTGATCGAGATCCAGGCCATCGCCCATCTGCCGCAGCCCAACCAGTCGGACGTTTCGCACAGCACGGAGGCACTGTCATGACGGACATCCCGCAGGTCATCGATTTCCAGGGGTGGATCACCGAGCACGAGCACCTGCTCAAGCCGCCGGTGAACAACCGGACGATGTCGCTGGGCCAGGACTTCATCGTCCAGATCGTCGGCGGACCCAACCAGCGCACGGACTTCCACCTCGACCCGTACGAGGAGTGGTTCTACCAGGTCAAGGGCGACATGCACGTCAACCTCATGACCGAGGACGGACCGCGGACCGTGCACATCCGTGAGGGCCAGGCTTGGCTGCTGCCGGGCAATCTCCCGCACTCCCCGCAGCGGCCCGACCCCGAGTCGATCGGACTGGTCATCGAGCGGGTCCGTGAGGAGGGCACGCTGGAGAAGTTCCAGTGGTACTGCCTCGACTGCTCCGAGCTGATCCATGAGATCGAGCTCCAGGTGCGCGACATCGTCGAGGACCTGCCGCCGGTCTTCGCCGAGTTCTACGCCGACGAGAAGGCCCGGGTCTGCCCGAGGTGCGGCGCGCAGCATCCCGGAAAGGGCTGACCGTGGACGGAATGATCGACATCCACACCCACTACGTGCCCCGGGGCTGGCCCGATCTGCGGCCGGAGATCGGTCCGGACGCGCCGTGGCTGCGGATCGAGTCCGAGTCGGACGCGATGATCATGATGGGGACGAAGGAGTTCCGCCGCGTCCAGGCGGACTGCTGGGACGCCGGAACGCGGCTGCGGGACATGGACGCGGACGGGGTGCGGACCCAGGTGGTCTCGCCGACACCGGCGTTCTTCACCTACGGGCGTGACGGCCGGGAGGCGGCGAAGGTCGCCCGTATCTTCAACGACCTGGCCCTGGAGATCGTCGCCCCCGCGTCCGATCGGCTCCTCCCGTTCTGCCAGGTGCCGTTGCAGGACCCGGACGCCGCCTGTCGTGAGCTGGAGCGGTGTGTCGCGAACGGGCACCGCGGGGTCGAGATCGGCAACCACGTCGGTGATCTCGACCTCGACAGCGAGGGTGTCGTCATGTTCCTCCAGCACTGCGCGTCGCTGGACGTGCCGGTGTTCGTGCACCCCTGGGACATGGCCAGCTCACCGCGGCTCGACCGGTGGATGGCCCAGTGGCTGACCGCGATGCCCGCGGAGACGCATCTGTCGATCCTCGCGCTGATCCTGGGCGGGGTCTTCGACCGGATCGACGACCGGCTGAAGATCTGCTTCGCGCACGGCGGCGGGTCCTTCGCGTTCTGGCTCGGCCGGATGGAGAACGCGTGGCACGGCCGCAACGACATCATCGGTACGTCGCAGTTCCCGCCCTCGCACTACCTCGGCCGTTTCTACGTGGACTCGGTGGTCTTCGACGACCGCGCCCTGCGGCTGCTGGTCGACACGGTGGGCGTGGACCGGGTGATGGTGGGCAGCGACTACCCGTATCCGCTGGGCGAGCGCCCGGTCGGTGAGGTGGTGCGCAAGAGCGGGTTCCTCGACGAGGCGGGCCGTCGGCTGATAACCCGTGGCAACGCCGAGCGCTTCCTGGGCCTCACCGCACCGGAGGCCGCTCGGGGGACCGTCTGACGGCGGGTCCGCCCGGCGCCCCGGCCACGGGGACGGACAGCGGGCGGACGACCGGACGAGCGGGGGCGGCCGGCGCGTGACACACGCGCCGGCCGCCCCCGCTCACGCGTTCCGCTGCTCCGCCATGCCGGCGGCGACGTCCTCCAGGCTCCGGATCAGCGCCTCCACGGAAGGGCTCAGCGTACGGGCGGCCGACAGGGTCAGTCCCACGCTGTGCCCGATCGGGTCCAGCGGGACCGGCAGCCGTACGATCCGGGGGTCGTCCTGGACGATCAGCCTGGGCAGGACCGCGACGATGTCCGTCTCCAGCAGAAGTTGACGCACCGTCAGGAACGAGGTCGTCTCCACCCGGTTCAGCGGCAGCGCGAAACCGTGCCGGGTGAAGAACTCCCCGACCTCCCGCCGCAGCGCGGTCTCCGCTCCCGGCAGAATCCAGGGGTAGTCGACCAGTTCGGCCAGGTCGACCTCCGGCCGGCCGGCGAGGGCGTGCGTGGCCCGGACGACGAGTTCGACCGACTCGTCGTAGAGCTTGCGGCGCACCATCCGCTCACCGGACGGGATGGTGAGCCGGCCGACGATGAAGTCGATGCGCCCGGCCTCCAGCTCCAGCAGCAGCGCCTCGGGCGATGCCTCGCGTACGACCACCGTCAGATACGGGCGTTCCTTCTTTATCCGGGCGATGGCCCGTGGCAGCAGGACGTTGGACCCGGCCAGATGGGTGCCGACGACCACGGTGCCACGGTCGGCGTCGGCGAGCTCCACCACGTGCCGGCCCGCCTGCGTCAACTGGGCGAGTACGGCCCGCGCGTGCTGGGTGAACGCTTCGCCGAAGACCGTGGCGGTGACACCCCGGGGGCCACGCTCGAACAGCGGGACACCGAGGATGTCCTCCAGCTCGTGCAGGCTCCGGGTGGCCGCGGGCTGCGTCACATGCAGCTCCGCGGCGGCGCCGACGACACTTCCCTGGCGGGACAGCGCGTCGACGAGGACCAGATGTCGGAACTTCAGCCGGCCGTCGAGCAGGCGGGGGATCTCCACCCCCCGACTCTATCCGGCCACCCCGCGGGGATGTCGATACGCGGGCACACGATGTCCGCTGCCCGGAGGTGCCGGACACGGTCACCGCTTTGGACCGCGTGATGTGCCGACCCGCTGTGCGCGCGGGACAGCTGTGCGCGCGGGCCAGGGGGCCGCCGTCCCGGGCGCACCCGCCCCGTCCTCGCGAAGCCCGAGGTCCCGCCGCCCCGGCCCGGGCGACGGGACTCCCCCCGTGGTGTGGTGGGACCGGTTACGGGACGACCTTGAGCAGCTTGTTGGGCGAGCCGGTGCCGATGCCCGTCAGCACGTTGGAGGTCGCGCCGTTCACCAGCGCCGAGGCGACAGCGGCCGGGGAGGCCCCGGGGTGGTTCGTCAGGTAGATCGCGGCCGCACCCGAGACGTGCGGGGCCGCGAAGGAGGTGCCGTCGCCCGTGTACGTGGCGGTGTCGGAGGTGTTCCAGCCCGCCGTGATGCCGGAGCCGGGGGCGAAGAGGTCCACGAGGGGTCCGTAGTTGGAGTAGGAGGCCTTCGCGTCGGTCTTGGTGGTGGCGCCGACGGTGATCGCGGTGGGTACCCGGGCGGGCGAGTAGTTCGACGCGGGTGCGCCCGAATTGCCGGCCGCGATGGAGTAGGTGACGCCGGAGGCGATGGACTTGGTCACCGCGTTGTCGAGCGTGGTGCTGACGCCGCCGCCCAGCGACACGTTGGCGACGGACGAGGCGACATGGTTGGCGGTGATCCAGTCGACACCGGCGACGACGCCGGACGTCGAACCGGAACCGTCGTTGCCGAGCACCCGGACGGCGACGATCTTCGCCTTCTTGGCGACCCCGTAGGTGGTTCCGGCGACCGTCGTGGCGACGTGCGTGCCATGGCCGTAGCCGTCCTGCGCGGTGGTGTCGTTGTCGACGAAGTCGTAGCCGTACGAGGCCCGGCCGCTGATCTCCTGGTGGGTGATGCGCACCCCGGTGTCCAGGACGTAGACGGTCGTACCGCCGCCCGCGGAGTCCGGATAGGTGTACGTGCCGTTGAGGGGCAGGTTCGCCTGGTCGATGCGGTCGAGGCCCCATGGCGCGTTGTTCTGGGTGCCGGTGGCGTGCACCTTCTGGTCCTGCTCGACCGTGGCGACCGCCGGGTCGGCCGCGAGGCGCTCGGCCTGCGAACTGCTCAGGGTGGCCGCGTAACCGTTCAGCGCGGAGTTGTACGTCCGGCGCACCTTGCCGCCGTACTCGCCTATGAGCTGCTTGCCCCGGGCCGTGGACGCCTGGAATCCGGCGTCCTTCCTTAAGGTGACGAGGTAGCTGCCGGGGATCGCCTCGGCGGACCCGGCATGCAGGACTCTGCCCGCCGCGGGCGCCGCCTGGGCCGGGAGGGCCGTGCCGGCTCCGACCACCGCCACCACGGCCGCCGCGCCGGCGAGCGCTGTGGCGATCCTTCGCTTGGTGTTGCGCACTGCTGCCATCGAGAGGGTCCTCCTCGGACATGGCGCGTGGGGGGCCACGCGTCCGGTCGGTGCGGTGGACGGGATCGTCCGCCGCTCCTCGACGATGGACCGGCGCGCTCCGGCGGAACAAGCGCTTCCCCACTAATGTCATGAGCGCGCCATTCGGGTTGGCGGCGCGTCAGGCGCGCGTCACGCGACCGCAACAGAGCGGTGGTCGGCCACAGGCGTGCGGACGGTTGGTGACGCACAGGGTCGGTCCTCGCCGGGCTCCTGCCCGGTCCTCGTCCGGTCCTCGCCGGGGAGAGACCTGTTTCGGCCTCTTCGCGAGGGGGCGGTCACCCGGCCGGCAGAGCGGCCGCTCCAGGATGCGGCAGGTCCTCCCCTCCCTCCACTGATCATCCGACTCCCTTTGGTTGTACGGCGGTTGGTGGGTTGTCGGCCAACTCTTCGGAGCGACGTTGACCGCGTGGATGTGCGGCGGTTGGCTCTCCCCAGCCGACCGCCGGGGGGCGGGCCGCGCACGGGTGACGAAGCGCCGCGCGGCGGGCGTGACCAAGAGGAGGCAGTCATGACGTGGAGACCTGCGACCGGCGGAGGACGGGGGCGGGGCGGCGCTCGGCGGCGGGCGGTCCTGGGCGGCTGCGCCCTGACGGCGGTGGTCCTGGCGGGGGCGACGCTGCCCGCGGCGGCCTCCCCGGCGGCTCCCCGCACCGTCCGGGTGAGCGTGGCCCCCGGCGGCGCGCAGCCCAACGGCGCCTCGTACTCGGAAGGGCTGAGTACGGACGGCCGTTACGCGCTGTTCTCGTCGGACGCGGACAACCTCGTGTCCGGGGACACGAACGGCACGTGGGACCTGTTCGTCCGGGATCTGTGGACCGGGACCACCAAGCGCGTCAGCGTGGGCGCTGACGGTGGTCAGTCCGCCTCCGGCGCGTCCGAGGGCGCGATCAGCGGTGACGGCCGGTACGTGACGTTCGCCTCGGACGACGACAGTCTGACTCCCGGGGACACCAACGAGACACAGGACATCTACGTGCACGACCGCGTGACGGGGCGCACGGAAAGGATCACCCCGGGCACGGTGCCACCGGACTCCAAGGGCGGCCTGGCCGCGAACCCCACGATCAGCTGGAACGGACGGTACGTCGCCTACGAGACCACCCGGTCGGACCTCGTGCCCGGAGAGGGCCGGCCCAAGGAAAGCATCGTCGTCACCGACCGCGGGACCGGTGTCACCCACGTGGCCAGTATCGGAGCCGACGGCTCGCGCGCCGATCAGGCGTCGAGGCAGCCGGGAATCAGCGCGGACGGACAGAGCGTCACGTTCATCTCCAAGGCCACCAACCTGCTCACGGCCGACGAACCGGACCCGGACGACCCGGAGGAGGACGCCGGCGCCTCGCCGGACACCGGACCCGGCACGGGCCCCGCCGGTGCGCGGGCCGACGCGGAGATCATGAAGCCCCGTCTGTACCCCCTCTACGTGTACGACCTGCGCACCGGGCACGTCCGTGGTGCGAGCGTGGCACCGGACGGCAGGCTGCTCGGCGTCGTGAGCGGCACGATCGCCCCCGACGGCCGCCACGTCGTCTTCAACGGCTGGGAGATAGACGAGAGGTCCATCATCACCCATCGATACATCGTCTGTGCCCACGACCTGCGGACGGGCACGACGGCGGTGGTCGGCAAGGGCATCGGCGGCGCCGAGGGCAACGGTGACGACAGCGGCGGCGTCATGAGCGCGGACCGCCGGTGGGTCTACTTCACCTCCACTTCGGACAATCTGGTGCCCGGGGACACCAACGGACGGGCCGACCTCTTCCGCCACAACCTCCTGACCGGCCGTACGGAACTGGCCTACGTCCCGGAAAGTCCGCAGACCACCGAGCCGTACGAACCCTCGGTCGACGCACTCGGCACCACCCTGCTGTTCACAGCGGAGGACGGCGCCCTGCCGTCGGGGGACACCAACGGATATCCCGATGTCTTCGTCCGCCGGACGCCGCTCCTCTGAGACGAGGTCAGGCCGGTCCCTTCGGCGTCCCGGTGCGTCGTCCGGCCGGATTCAGGACCGGGGCGCCCCCGGGGACCGGAGCGTGCGGAAGCGGGGCCTGAGGCGGAGGCTGAAGCCCAGTGACTCGTAGAGCCGGACGGCACGGGTGTTGGCGGCCGATGTGTGGAGGAACGGCCTGTCCCCCCGCTCACGGATTCCGTCCGCGACATGACGGACCAGACGGGTGGCCAGGCCCTCCCCGCGGTGGGCCTCGTCGGTGCACACGGCGCTGATCTCCGTCCAGCCCGGCGGGCGCAGCCGCTCCCCCGCCATGGCGACGAGACGGCCGTCGCGTCGGATGCCGTGGTACGCGCCGAGTTCCACGGTCCGCGGCAGGAACGGCCCCGGCCGCGTCCTGGCCACCAGGTCCAGCATCTCCGGCACGTCGGCGGCGCCGAGACGCACCGCCTCGGGGTCGGGTCCGCCGCGCAGCGACGTGGCGATCAGCTGGACGCCTTCCACCTCGTGCAGGATCTCCCAGCCTGCGGGTACGGCGTGGACTCCGGCGAGGGTGAAGGAGGTGCCCGGCCCGACCAGTGCGGCCAGGTCCTGCCAGCCGCGCGGGTCCAAGGGGTCGGCGAGCGCGACGAAGGGTGCCACGTCGGGGTGGTAGCGGGCGGCGGCGCCGACGCGCTGCGACAGACGGCGGTGCGAGCCGGTCAGCGCGGCCCAGGCCGGGTTGTCGAGTGTGCGCGGCGGGGCCTCCCGCCGCCCGCCCGGTGTGCCGGACCGGTCCGGCGGCCGGAGGCCGGCGGACACGGCTGCCCCGGTGGTCCCTTCGGACGCGCCGTCGGCCGTGTCGCGGACATCCGTGGTCATGAGTTGGACCTCGGCAGTCCGGGAGGGTTGACGCGGGAGACGGGGACGCTTTCGCCCTCCAGGTGCCAGGCCTTCAGCCACTTCCCGTACTGACCCGTGCTGATCAGGTGGTTGATGGCGTCCGCGAGGGGCTTGGCCAGGCCGTTGTCCTTCTTCGTGGTCGCGCAGATCAGTCCCTGGAGCGTGGTGCCCGCGCCCGAGACCTTGCCCGCGTTCCGGGTGGCGGCTCGGGTCTTCGCCGTCCGCACGGTGTGGTAGACGACGCTCGGGTTGGGGCCGAAGTAGGCGTCGATCTTGCCGGACGACAGGGCCAGGTACGTGCTGTTGATGTCCTGGAAGTACTTGACCGTGAGAGGGGCCCCGCCCTCCGCCTTCAGCTGACTCTGCCAACGCAGCAGCATCTTCTCCTGGTTGGTGCCGGCGCTCACCGCGACGGTCCTGCCGGCGAGGCTCCGGTGGGTGCCGTCGAAGTTCCAGGTGCTGTCCTCGGGCACCTCGAAGCTGACGTCGTCCTTGCGGTAGCAGGCGAAGTCGTACTTCTCCTTGCGCTGTTCGGTGACGGTGATGTTGGCGAAACCGACGTCGTTCCGGCCGCTGTCGATGCCGACGAACATGTTCTCCCACGTGGTGTTCGCCATGACGGGCTTCAGTCCGAGCACCGAGGCCACCAGCCGGCCGAGGTCGGGTTCGGAGCCGGTGAGGGTCTTCTGGTCGCTGCCGACGTAGCCCAGCGGCGCGCTTCCCGTGGGCAGCAGGCCGAGTCCGATGACCAGCTCGCCCTTGTCGGCGATGTCCTTCGGCAGTTCCGCCCGGATGGCGGCGACTTCCGGGACGGTCAGCTCGGTCTCCTGCGCGGCGCCGTTCGACAGCGCGCCCACGACGACCGTGCCCTTCCCGTCGACGGTCGCCGACGTGGACTCGGTGTCATCGCTTCCGCATCCGCCGAGGCCGACGGCGAGGGAGGTGACGAGGGCGGTCACGATGACGCCACGGTCGATTCTGGAACGGAGGTGCGGCATGTTGATCCTCAAGGGCATGGGTGAAGGGGAATGCGTGGGGGATGTGCGGGTCAGGTGGCCGGTACGGCGGACGCGGGCGGGAAGACCTTGCTCAGGAACTCCCGTGTCCGCGGGTGGTCGGGATGGTCCAGCACCTTCTCCGGCGGGCCTTCCTCGACGATCCGGCCGCCGTCGAGGAAGACGATCCGATCGGCGATCTCCCGGGCGAAGCCGATCTCGTGGGTCACGACGATCAGCGTCGTACCACTGGTGGCGAGACTCTTGATGACGGCCAGCACCTCGCCGACCAGTTCGGGGTCGAGTGCGGAGGTCGGTTCGTCGAAGAGGATGACGCCCGGCTCCAGCGCCAGCGCACGCGCGATCGCCACCCGCTGCTGCTGGCCGCCCGAGAGCTGCCGCGGATAGGCGTCCGCCTTGTCGCCGAGGCCCACCCGGTCGAGCAGGGCGCGCGCCTGCTCGCGTGACTCCTGTCTGGTTCCGCGTCCGGTGGCGGTCGGCGCCGCGGCCACGTTGTCCAGCACGGTCAGGTGCGGGAAGAGGTTGAAGTTCTGGAACACGAACCCGATCCGGCGGCGCTGGGCGCGGATCGCGCGCTCGCTGATCTCCTTGAGCCGGTCCCCCTGGTGCCGGACACCGATGGGCTCGCCGCCCACACTGACGTATCCGATGTCGAGCTTCTCCAGATGGTTGATCGCCCGGAGCAGCGTGGACTTGCCCGAGCCGGAGGGGCCGAGGATCACGGTCACCTGACCGGCCTCCACGGTGAGGTCGACATCCGTGAGGACGCGGTGCGCCCCGTACCACTTGTGCGCGCCATGGACCCGCACCGCCACCGGGGCGATGCCGGTGTCCGCTGCGACGCGCGCGTTCCTGGCCGCCACGTCGTCCGTCCCGCCCTTCCCGGCGCTCACAGGGCCGCTCCGATCCGGCGGCGGGCCCGGAGGGTGCGGAATCCGGCGCGCAGTCTCTGCAACGGGGTGGGCGGTACGGTGCGCAGCGCGCCCCGGGAGTAGTACCGCTCCACGTAGAACTGGATCAACGAGACGACGCTGGTCAGGATCACGTACCAGACCGTCGCCACGAGCAGCAGCGGCACGACGTCGCCCGGGTAGGTGCTGCCCATGCTCTGCACCTGGCCGAAGAGGTCGAGGAGGGAGACGTAGAAGACCAGCGATGTGCTCTTGATCAGCCCGATCAGCTGGTTGACGTACGAGGGCACGATCGCCCGCAGTGCCTGCGGGAAGACGATCCGGGTGAACTGGTAGCTCTTGGGGAGTCCCAGCGCGGACGCCGCCTCGTGCTGTCCCTGGTCGACGGAGAGCAGTCCGGCGCGCACCACTTCAGCGGCGTAGGCGGCCTCGTTGAGGCTGAGTCCGACGACCGCCACGACGACGTCCGTCGCGACGGTCGACTCGCTGAAGCTGACGAAGCCGGGGCCGAAGGGCACTCCGAGGCTGAACGTCCGGTAGAGCGCGCTGAAGTTGTAGAGGAAGAGCAGTACGACGATGAGCGGCACGGACCGGAACAGCCAGACGTACACCCAGCTCACCGCGCGCAGTACGGGGCTCCGCGACAGCCTGGCGAGCGCGAGGAGGACACCGCCGAGGAGTCCGAAGACAGCGCTCCAGGCGGCGACCTTGAGCGTGATCAGCAGACCGTCGAGGATCACGGGACGCAGGAACCAGTAGTGGAAGCGGTCCCACTGGTAGAACGGGTTGGTCACCAGACCGTGGACGATCTGGGCGACGACGACCGCCACGACCACGGTGGCGATCCAGCGCCAGGGATGCCGCAGCGGCACCACCCGCTGAGCTGACGGTAAATCAGTTTCCTTTTCTTCCGACGGAGTTGACGGTCTCTCGCCGTCGGGTCCGGGGGAGACCGTTCTCTCGACGGTCTCCACTCCGGATATGGGTGGTTCGCTCATGGGGGCTCCAGCGGAATCGAAAGGACGCCGGCCGCCCCTCGGGGCTGCGGACGGAATCGGGGACGGCCTGTGGTGCGGGAGTGTGCCGGGGCCCGGAACGGCCGTCCTCGCGAGTGGGAGGCGTTCGGACGATCGTCCGGGTCCGGTTTCAGCCCTGTCCGGGACAGAGCGCGCTGCTGACGTGGTGCAGATCGATGTGCCGACGCAGGAACGCGGCGACCCGGCCGTGGCGTCGCCACGCGGCCATTCCCGGACCTGCGTACATCCCGGTCACCCATCGCTCTTCCGCCGCCGCGGACTTCATGTCTGCTGCGGCCCGCGAGGCGTCGGGGCCGCGGACCGTGGAGGCAGGCTTGCGGCTGACGCTCGGATCCGGTCTGGCGGTAAGTTAGGCACGGCGCCAGAACGCTGTCAACGCGACTGCGACGAGCCGTCGGCACCGTCCTCGGGCGCCGGGACCCGGTGCGGAACTCCCCGAATCGTCCATGAGATTCCTGGGCAATTCGGCACAGGAGCAGGCCGGCGCCGTCATCGGCGCACCCCGCCGGGGGCGCGGGAGAGGCCGATCGGCGGGGGCGGCACCACGCAGGTCGCGCGGTTCTTTTCACGTTGCCGACACATTGCCGCAGCGCGCGGGCAACACACGTGCGACGAGGGGCCACTTGGGAGGCGCGTACGGTCCGCGCGGGCCGGCCGCCGGCGTGCTGTCACGCCGCACGGCGGGGGTAGGGCATCGGACCGCCGGGGGTGTCCACCGGAGTACCGGTGAGACACGAGGACCAGCGCAATTCCCGCGCCTGTCCCATGAGTCGATCCGCGACAGATCATTCACTTCCGAAAAAGACCGGTCAATCTCTTTCAGGCGTCCCCGCTGAGCCCATCATTGATTCGCTCAGACGTTCACCCATTCGCCCGTTTTTTCTTTTTCTCCCCGTATCCGGGCAGGTTTATAGGATTACGACAGGGCGCGTGGCGGGTGACGGTGGACCGCGTTACTGTCGCGATCGGCAGGGGGCCTGAGCCGGGCGGCGAACCAAGGACCAAGCCCCCTCCCACACTTCGTCCGGTGACGAGATTCCAAGGGGAAAACTCATGACCTTCCGACGTGCGATCCGGAGCACCGTGGTGTCTCCGGGTCGTGATGACGGTAACGAAAGCGGCGGGGATTACGCACGGTCGCGTGTCGGCGGTGTCACGGCGCGTCCGGGCGGGTCACCCGCCCCGCCGGTCCCGCGCATGGTGCCCGGCGGAGAGCTGTGAGCGGCCGAACGGCGGCCCGGTGTCCCCGAAAGCCCGGTCCGGGCGCGGAAGCGATCCTTCCGGCCGCCTGCCGGGGGCCCGTGCGGACCGCCCGTGCTCCGGAGCGGCGGCCACGCCCGCGCCCGGCCGGTCGTCCCCCCGTGACGGCGCACGAAAAGCGGCCCCGTACGACGTGAAGAAATCAACCGAGGGAGGGCCGTCCACCGCTCCGGGCGACCGGCGGGACGGCTCGGGGAAGGGGCACGGCATGCGAGGCGAGACCGCCAGGCGTGAGTGCGGATTCTGCGGGACGGAACTGCCCGACGTCACGGGGCCCGGCCGGCGCCGTTCGTACTGCGGCGACAGCTGCCGCCGACAGGCCCAGCGCCGCCGGGAGCGGGAGAAGGCCGGCGCCGTCGGGGAGGACCGCCGTTCGCTGGGGCAGGAGCTGGCGGCCGAGGTGCACCGGCTGGCCGGGTTCCTCCTCGAAGCGGCTTACGCGGGGGACGAGTTGGGCGAGTTGGTGCAGCGGGCCCGCGCCGTGGAGAGCGAGGTGGGGTGCTTCCTGGCCGCCGTCGTCACCGAGGGCCGCGCCAGGGGAGCCAAATGGGAGGAGGTGGCCAAGGCCACCAACCTCACATCGGAGACGGCCAGGACGAAGTGGAGCTCGGACCGCGTGCGGCGGCTCCTCGACCATCGCGCACTGGTGCACAGGGCCACCCCGCTCCCCACTCCCAGGGCGGTCGCGTCGCTCCACGGTGACGGATACGGCGCGGTGCGGGCGGCCGCATCCGCCGAGCGCGCCGAGCAGACCGAGCAGGCCGTGCGCGAACCCGTCACCGCCGGACGGCGGCTCGCCGCGGCACTCTCCCAGATCCACCGCGAGAGCAGCGTCAGCATTCGCCAGTTGGCCGACCACACCATGCTCTCCCCGTCCTTCATCTCCCGGGTCCTGTCCGGCGAACGCCTCCCCTCGTGGGACCTGGTCTGCCATCTGTCCGACGTTCTCGGCCAGGACCCACGCGAGCTGCGGTTACTGTGCGAGGTGGCCCACGGCATCACCCAGCCGCCCCGGCAGACGGTCACCGAGCACATCGCCTCGCTGAAGGCGGCACTGCGGGGGCTGCACCTGGCGGCGGCCCGGCCGACGCCCCAGCAGGTCCAGCGGCGCAGCAAGGGGAAGGTGCCCGCGGAGGTGGTCACCCAGGTGCTCCAGGGCGACCTCGTACCGGAGTGGGAGATCCTGGGCGCGCTCGTCACCGCGCTCGGCGGCTGGGCGGCCGACTTCAAGCCCCTGTGGGAAGCGGTCCACTACAGCGTTCTCATGACGGACGACCCGTCCGTCGGTGACCTGGCCACCGAGCCCTATCTGTAGGGGCGGGGACGGCCGAGATGACGACGCACCACCCTGTCCCCGCCCTGCGGGCCCCGACGCGGCACCGCGTGCCCGCCCAGCCACGGGTCTCCCCGACCGCCGTGGTGGCCTTCCAGGCGTTCCGCACGCTCTACCGCGACGGCTACCTCGCCTATGCCACCGCCCGGCTCGGGTCCCGTCATCCGGCCGAGCGAGCAGTCGAGGACGCCATGACCGCTCTCGCCATGAACTGGGCCGCCGCTCTGCGATGCCCCCATCCCGCCGCCGTCGCCTGGCATCTGCTGTGCGAGTGCGTCGACGAGATGGCCGGCTGCGGAGGGGTCCCCCGGTCGTGCTGCCCCAGGACCCGTTGCGTGAGCGACGCCGTCGTGCTGAGGCGCCGGCTCAGGATGGAGACCACGGCGGCGGCGGACCTGATGGGCCTGTCCCACAGCGAGTTCCTCTTCGCCCTGCGCGGGGCCGACGACGCCCGCCCGATTCTCTGCTCCCACCATCTGCGGACGGCGCACTGAATCAATCAACTCCCTGAGCCTTCACAACTCCTGACGTAGTGCCAGGTGAGCGGGGCACACAACGCCCCACGGCCCGCGTGCCGCTCCGCGCCCGTGTCCCAGGCGGGGGGTGTCAGCCGTTCGTGGTCTCGTTCGCGCGCTGAAATCCCACTAGACTTTCCCGCTCCGGACGAGTTCCGACCGGGGTCTCGTCATGACGTTCGGGGAACATATGCACGCTGAGAGGGACCTGCCGTACGGAGTGGACGTCCAACTGCCGAGCGTCGCTCGGATGTACGACCATCTCCTGGACGGGAAGGACAACTTCGCGGCCGATCGCACGGCGTGCGACAGCCTGTTGAAGCAGGTGCCGAGCATGAAGACGCTCGCGCTGAACAACCGGGCCTTCCTGCGGCGGGTCGTCGGGGTGCTGGCGCGGGAGCACGGGATCAGGCAGTTCATCGACCACGGTTCCGGCCTTCCCACACAGGACAACGTGCACCAGATCGCCCAGCGCGTCGACCCGGACGCCCGCGTGGTGTACGTGGACACCGACCCGATCGTACGGAGCGTGGGCGGGGCGCTGCTGGAGACCAACGCCAACACCGCGGTGCTCCAGGCGGACATGCGGGACACCGATTTCATCTTCGGCAGCGCGCAGGTCGAGCGCCTGATCGATCCGGACGAACCTGTCGCCGCGCTGTTCGTGTCCGTGCTGCACTGCATCCCCGACGAGGACCGGCCGACGGAGCTGATCAGGAGGGTCCGGGCCAGGCTGCCGAAGGGCAGCGTGATGGTCATCTGCCAGCTCGTCAGCGAGAACGCGGAGGTGCGTGACTTCGTGTCCTCCTTCATGGACCAGGAGACACAGGGGAACTGGGGCCGCGTCCGCACCCGGGACGACGTCCGCGGCTACTACGCGGACAACGGCCTCACGCCACTGGACCCGGGTCTGGTCGAGGTGTCCGAGTGGCGGCCCACGACGGGCGCCACCGCTCCGCGTCAACTCAGCTTCGAGTGGGAGGAGTTCGGCGGGGCCGGCCTCGTCTGACAGCAGGGCCGCCGTCGCGGGTCAGTAGCGGTTGCGGGCCAGTTCGGCCAGCTTGTCCTCCAGCAGCGTCAGCGTCCGGTCCGCCGGGACGGCCATGCCGCAGAGCCGGAAGAGCCGGGACTGGTACCGCTCCGCTTCCCCCGCGCCCTCGATGCACCAGGCGCTCTCGCTCTGTTCCAGGTAGACGAAGTCGGACAGAAGATCGTCGGCGAAGCGCAGATGGACGATCGGATGCCCCACCGCACCGGTCATTCCCATCGCCAGCGGCGCGATCTGCAGCTTGACGCGGTGTCGCAGCTCGCCCTTGAGCACCTGGATCAGATGCTCGATCTGCCGGTACATCACTCCGGGACTGCCCGCGGGCCGCCGCAGCACGTCCTCGTCCATGATGACGACGAGCGCGGGCGGGTCCTGAGCGCGGCCGACCATGTGGAGCCTGCCGACCCGTGCCTTGGCCCGCGCCTCGATTTCGTGGCGCGGGGCGTCCGGGAATCCGGCGCGAATGACGAGTTGGGCGTACTCCTCGGTCTGGAGCCAGCCCGGTACCAGCTGTGGTTCGTACGACAGGATGCGCCGGGCGGCCGGCTCCAGGGCGAGCAGCGGCTGCACCCACTTCGCGACATAGTCCGCGTACGGCGCCCACACCTCGGGGCGCTCCCCCTCCTCCGCGATCGACAGGGCGTGGGAGAGTTCCCGGTCGTCGGTGATCCGACAGGCGGAAAGGAGTTTCGCGACGTTGCGGACCGGGTTGTCGGTGCGCTCGCCGCTCTCCATGCGGCTGACCGTCGACGGGGACGTGCCGATACGCCGGGCGACGTCCTTGCCGGTCAGGTTCCGGCTACCGCGGCACCGCCTCATGTACTCGCCCAGCGCCCGGCGGTGTGCGGCGGCTCCCAGATGCGGACGCCGCTGGAACCCCCGTATGGAGGGCACACCAGTGTGTTGGGCAGCCATGCCGAAACCTCCCCTACGCAGTGGTCGAGGCGTCAGTATGGCAGTGAGCTGCGCAGCGGGCACGCAATAGCCAGAACCTGACTGTGCGTCTACAGGGCGAAGTCGAAATCACCGTCCTTCGCGCCGAGGATGAAAGCCGTCGCCTCCGCCCGGGTGTAGATCAGCGCGGGCCCCGAGGGGAAGCGTGAGTTTCGTACCGCAATTCCTCCGTCCGCCAAAAGGGCGACCTCCACACAGTTCCCCGCGGCGTTGCTCCGCGCACTCTTGCGCCACACAACACCCTCGATCGAGTCGGCGCTCGCACCGTTCACCTGCGACATCACGGGTTTCTCCGTTCCACGTCCACCACGGCCCCAAAACCGCCCACTCCGCCGCGCGGAACCGGTGTGCGATTCAGGGGCGGCTGAAATTTCAGCCGCACTTGCAGGAACGAGTCCCCACGCCTCAGGTTGCGGACAAAATGTGGTGGGCGCCGCCCGCACGGGCTCATGACGGGGAGACGAAGATGTCTGCGACACACCGACAGCACCGCCAGAGGCAGAACACGCCGGGAGAAACCCCCGCGCTCCCCCGGCCCCGGGACGGCAATCCGGCCGACCTCACGCCCCATCTCAGTCTCGGCGCACCGCCGTTCGCGGCCCACCGCATCCCCGCCAGCGTCGCCTGCCTCGGGGAGACCAGGCGGTTCACCTCGGACGTACTCAGCCGTTGGCACCTCGATCCGGTGCGCGAGGACACGGTCCAGATCGTCTCCGAACTCGTCGCCAACGCCGTGTGCCACGGCCGGCGGCGCACCCCGCTGCCCGACAGCCTCGACCCCTCGATCTGGCTGGCCCTCACGCGTCGCCCCCGTACGCTGCTCTGCGTCGTCTACGACCCGAGCCGGCGCCGGCCGCGACTCACCATGCCCGCCCCGCTCGCCGAGCGGCACCGCGGTCTGCCCATCGTCCAGGCGCTCAGCGAGGACTGGGGCTGGAAGCCCGCGGGGCGGAGCGGAAAGGCCGTATGGGCGCGGATCTCGCTGAACCGGTGACGACGCCCGGTCCGTCCGCCCGTGCCATGTCCCTCGCAGACCCCGGAAGGACTCCCGGCAGGCGTGATCGCGGGCGGACCACCTGGCCGAAAAGTGTCGTCCGAAGGTGGCTCGACGCCACCGCATAGCCGTGTGTTATGGCCAATCGCTAGTTCCCCGGCGTCCGGTATCCGGCCATGTTGGTGTCCGAGACCCCCATCGCGCGCCGCCCAGCGTGTGTCTTCGGAAATGAGGAACCTTGCGACCCACCAGACTGCTTCCCGCGCTCATAGCCGTGTTGCTCTCCGCGCTCGCACTCGCCCCCACGGCCTCGGCCCACACCAGCGCCCCCAGCGGTGTGGTCAACCCCATCATCGGCGGCGGAACGGCGAGCAACGCCCCCTGGGCCGCCCGGCTCTTCTCCAACGGCCAGCAGACCTGTACGTCGACGATCATCGCCCCGACCTGGATACTCACCGCCAAGCACTGCGTCAGCGGCGGTGGGCTGTCGTTCCGTATCGGCAGCCTCGACCAGAGCAGCGGCGGCACCGTGGCCAACGGCACCCAGGTCTACACGAGCTCGGCCGCCGACCTGGCGCTGGTCCGTCTCGACCGCTCCGTCACGGCGACCTACTCACAGCTCGGCCAGCCCGGCACCGTGTTCGTGGGTCAGTCCGTACAGGTCTGGGGCTGGGGCGCGACCTCCCAGTGCGGTTCGGAGATCAACTGCCAGTCCCGCTACCTGAAGGTGGCGAACGTGACCGTGACCAGTGGATGCAGCGACGCGTACAACGGCTCGGCGATCTGCGCCCGCCGCGGTGACGGCATCACCGCCGGCGGCGACTCCGGCGGCCCGATGACCGCGAACGGCGTGCAGGTCGGCGTCGCCTCCACCAGCGACCGGCAGACCACCACCGCGTACACGAACGTGACCGCGTACCGCTCCTGGATACGGTCCATCGCGGGAGTCTGACCGGTCCGCTCCCACCCGCACGGCCGAGGTGCGGTGAAGAGGTGTCAGGGCGAGGGCGTCCCGCTGATGAGCGGGGCGCCCTCGCGCGCGTGCGGGTCCGGGCGGGGTGGCGCACCGGGAACACCGGAGGGGCATTAGGCGATTCGGGTGCACACGGGCCTTGATTTCGGTCCTGCCGAGAGTGGCACACGCGCCAGGCGCCGCGATCACGGCAACGTGATGCGTGGTCGTTGGTGCGAAACCGCTGGTCCTGTTCGGAAAGCGCCGTTCTCACTCCGACCGTCCACTCAGTGAAGAAAGGCATTCCATGCGTAAGTTCGCCAAGGCTCTGGCACTCGTCGCGATCGTCGCCCCGATCGCCCTGGGCGGCGCCGGCGTCGCCGCCGCCGACCCCGGCCACGACAACCGGCAGTCGGAGCACCACGCCTCCGGCCCGGGGTACTACAGCGCGCTGAAGGGCGCCGGGGCGCTCGGCGGGTTCTCCGTCGTCCGGGCCTCCGGCACCGACCACGACGGCAACGTCTTCTACCTCGACTCGGCGCGTGGCGCCGGGCAGGCCGGTGCCTTCGACGGCACCACCTTCACGCGTTCCTGATCAGCGTGTGACGTGACGTCTCCCCCGGCGCGGCGCTGAGCCGTTCCGGAGGAGGCGCAGGACGGGCATCTCACAGTGTGGCCCCCGGGTCTTCCCGGGGGCCACATCCGTATGCCCTCGCGGAGACCTTCGGGGGCCGTACATGCCAGCGGCCCCCGCCCGCTCCGGGCAGGAGCCACCCGTTCCGAGGGCGTCAGTGTTCGACGGCGTGCAGGTGGTGGTGTTCGCGCTCGTAGCCCGCGAGCGCGAGGCCGAGACCGAAGAAGGTCGGCGCCCACTCGCCCACGAATATCCCCCAGCGGTCGGCGCGGTCCATACCCCGCCCCTCGGCCTTCAGGGAGCCCGCCCACGAGCACACGGACAGGCCGATGGACACGAACGCGGCGCAGTAGGCGTGCTCGGACTTCAGGCCCTTTTCGTGCAGTTTCTTGACGATCATGATTCTCCAGGGGGAAGAGGTCGTTTTCTCCTCTCCACCGTCACCCGTACAGCCCTCCCCCGCATCCGGAGCGGGACACCACCGCGACCCGCGCGGGCGTCCCGGGCCGCGGGGCGCCGTCCGCGTCGGCCCGGGTGGGCGCGCGCCCGCCCCCCCCCGGGCCGACGGCGCTCGTCCGGAGGGAACCGGCCCCGGAACGCGAGGACGCCCCGCGCCGGGTCCGGCGTGGGGCGTCCTGCGGCGACGAAGTCAGGCGGGGGTGATGTTCTCCGCCTGGGGGCCCTTCTGGCCCTGGGTGACGTCGAAGTTGACCTTCTGGCCCTCCTGGAGCTCACGGAAGCCCTGGGCGTTGATGTTGCTGTAGTGGGCGAAGACGTCGGGGCCGCCGCCGTCCTGCTCGATGAACCCGAAACCCTTCTCCGAGTTGAACCACTTCACGGTGCCACTGGCCATTTGTTCTCTCCTACTCGGGTGCGCCCGGGCTCACCCGAGGGTGCGCGTCGTGCGAAATCTGTAGGCCGCACGGCCGTCCGGCCGGAGCCGGCTTCCGTACAGCGGATGTACTGAGTGCCGTGGACAGGTCCCGCCGGACCGGTCCTGAACAGCGCTCATCACGGAAGGTACGTGACCTCGAACCCACGGCGAAACACGGATTTCGGCCACCACGCACAGCTGATGGCCAAAATCACCCCTATGCCTCCGTCGTAGGAAGATCTGAGCGCCGGTTCGGGCGGGGTCCGGGCTCAGGGGGCGGGGCGGTGTCCGAGCGCCCTGACGATCTCCCCGGCGTTGGCGTACCGGTCGTCCGCGGGCAGTTCCCGGACGGCCGCGATCAGCTCGTCCGGGGCGTGCTCCTCCTCCAGGGCGGCCAGCAGGGACGCCTTGTCGGCGGGGAACGTCCGGCGGGTGAGGTGACGGGCCAGCTCGGTCCGCAGCGTTCCGGCCCCGGCCTCCGCCCGCACCCGGTCACCCTCCTCGCCGGGGGGCGGTACGGGCCCGCCGGGGTCGACCCGCACGTCGTCGTCGGCGGGCGGTTCGGGGTCGTGGTCCTCCTCCGTGTGGGTCGACTGCCCGGACCGCAGGTATCCCCGCAGTTCGTGCTTCATCTCGTCGTCCTTGCGCGCGCTCACCGGGTTGCTTCCTCGCTCCATCGGGAGCACCTCCTGGTCCGCTGTCGTCGGGCGGGCCACCGCGGCCGGTTCGTGGGAGAGGGGGCGCGGAGGCCATGGGTACCTGGTTGTGGGACGGGGTTCAGGGCGGGTCGGTCATGGCGCGTTCCCTCCTTCGTCCGGGTGCGATGCGGCGGACGCGTCGTCCCGGCCTTCGGCCGGGGCGGTGGCCGGGGTCTCGGTACGGAACGACAGTTCGCCGTTCTCCGTCGCCACGCTCACCCGGTCCCCCGGCGACAGCGCCCCGTCGAGCAGGAGCCGCGAGAGGGTGTTGTCGACATCGCGCTGGATGGTGCGGCGCAGCGGGCGCGCGCCGTACTCCGGCTGGTGGCCCCGGCGGGTGATCCAGTCGACCGCGTCCGGCGTGAACTCGACGGAGATGTCCTGCGCGTGCAGCCTGCGCCTGGTCGCGTCCAACAACAGACCGGTGATCCTGCGCAGTTGGTCCTCGGTGAGCCGGTGGAAGACGATGATCTCGTCCAGCCGGTTCAGGAATTCCGGCCGGAAGTGTTCGCGCAGCGCACGGAGCGCGTGCTCCCGCGCGGCCTGCTCCCCGGCGTTCTCCGCGTCCGGAGCGTTGAAGCCGAGGGTGCCGCGGGTTCCGGAGACCGCCTCCGAGCCGAGGTTGCTCGTCATCACCACGACGGTGTTCCTGAAGTCGACGGTGCGGCCCTGCGCGTCGGTGAGGCGTCCGTCGTCGAGCACTTGCAGGAGCATGTTGAAGACGTCCGGGTGCGCCTTCTCCACCTCGTCCAGGAGCACGAGGGAGTACGGGTGGCGCCGGACGGCCTCGGTCAGCTGTCCGGCGTCCTCGTGACCCACGTATCCGGGCGGGGCGCCGACCAGCCTGCTGACGGTGTGCCGTTCCTGGTACTCGCTCATGTCGAGGCGCACCATGCGCTCCTCGCTGCCGAACAGTGCCTCGGCGAGTGCTCGGGCGAGTTCGGTCTTGCCGACGCCGGTCGGTCCGAGGAACAGGAAGCTGCCGACCGGCCGGTGCGGGTCGGCGAGGCCGGTGCGCGACCGCAGGACCGCGTCGGCGACGGCGGTCACCGCGTCCTCCTGGCCCACGACCCGGGCGTGCAGATGGCCGGCGAGTCCGAGCAGCCGGTCCTTCTCCTCCTGGGTCAGGCTGCTGACCGGTATGCCGGTCTGCCGCGACACGATCTCGGCGATGTCCTCCGCCGTCACCTCGACCACCTGACCGTCGCTCGGGCGGTGCCCGTCGTCCGTCGTCGTCCGGGCGGTCAGCTCGGCGATGCGGTCGCGCAGTTCGGTGGCCTGTTCGTACTGCTCCGAGGCGACGGCCTGGTCCTTGTCCCTGGTCAACTGCTCGACCTGGCGTTCGAGTTCGCGGGCGTCGGTGCCCTTGGCGCGGGAGCGCAGCCGGACCCGTGCGCCGGCCTGGTCGATGAGGTCGATGGCCTTGTCGGGGAGGAAGCGGTCCGTGAGGTAGCGGTCGGAGAGTTCGACCGCCGCGAGAAGCGCCTCGTCGGTGTACCGCACCTGGTGATGGGCCTCGTACCGGTCCTGGAGACCCCGCAGGATCTCGACCGCGTCCGTGACCGAGGGTTCCGGGACCAGGATCGGCTGGAAGCGGCGGGCGAGTGCGGCGTCCTTCTCGATGTGGCGGCGGTACTCCTCCAGTGTGGTGGCGCCCACGACGTGCAGCTCTCCGCGGGCCAGGGCGGGCTTCAGCATGTTGCTCGCCTCCAGGGACCCTCCCTCGCCGCCGCCTCCCGCTCCGACGACGGTGTGCAGCTCGTCGATGAAGACGATGAGGGAGTCGGAGTGCGCCCGGATCTCCTCGATGACGCTGTTGAGGCGTTCCTCGAAGTCACCGCGGTAGCGGGTGCCCGCGACGACCCCGGACAGGTCGAGCGCGACGACCCGCCGGTCCCGCAGGGTGGCGGGCACGTCGCCCTCGGCGATGCGCTGCGCCAGCCCCTCGACGATCGCGGTCTTGCCGACGCCCGCGTCACCGATGAGGACGGGGTTGTTCTTTCCCCGGCGCGAAAGCACCTCGATCATCTGCTCGACCTCGTCGTCGCGGCCGATGACGGGATCGACGCGACCGCTGCGGGCGAGGTCGGTGAGGTCCCTGCCGTACTTGTCGAGGGTCGGTGTGTCGTGCCGCTGTTCGGTGGTGGGGCCCTGCGGGCCCTGGGCCCCCTGCGGGGCGGCGGCCGAGGCGAGGTGGAGCATGTCGAGGAGCCGCCCGGCGGCCGAGTCCGCATTGGCGGCGAGCGCCCCGAGCACGTGTTCCGGGCCTATGTAGGACGAGCCGGTGGCCAGCGCCAGCTCGTGGGCCCCCAGCAGCGCCCTCTTGACGGCCGGGGTGACGGCGACCGCGGTCCGGCGGGGCCCGGTGCCGATGGTGCGGTCGATGTCCGCGGCCAGCGCGTCGGGGTCCGCTCCCGCGTCCGCCAGCATGGCGCGGGTCGGTTCCGCCGTCAGCGCCGCCCGCAGAAGATGGGCGGTGCCCAGCTCCGAGCTGCCGTGTTCCGCGGCATAGGACGCCGCGGACATGACGAGTTTGCGGGCGGGTTCGCTCATCAGCCGGGCGGTGTCCGCCTGCCGGGGCCCGCGCCGCGCGCTGCCGGGAGGCCCCGTACCGCCGCCGAAGAAGCGGGAGAGGAAATCGCCGATGGGGTCGGGGCCGTAGCCCTCCGGACCCATGTGTCCACTGCTCATCTGTGTCCGTTCCGCTGCCGCGACCGCGTCGCGGCTCGCTTCGCTTCCGGAGACCGCGGTGTCAGCGCCACCGGTGCCCGTGCGGGCTCACACCCCGGGCCGGTCCGGGCCCCGGGCTCGGTGGTCGCCGGTGCCGCCGGATCTCATCCGGTGCCCTCCTCGTACCGCGGGTGCTCCCCCGCCTCGGGTCCGCGCAGCAGGGCTCCCAGACCGCCCTCGGGCACGTGCGTGCCCTCCTCGGCCGTGCCGGGCCGGGCGTCGAGGTCGTGGGACGCGTCGGTCGCCGGGTCGAGATCGGGACGTACGAGGATCACGTCCGCCCCGGCCATCGCCGCCGAACGGACCAGGGCGTCGTCGGCGCGTACGGCGAAGGGTTCCGGCTCGCCGAGGTACCGGACGTCGGTGCGACGAAGGGCGAGCTGGTCGGGGCCGGGCCCCGCCCACACCTCCCGGTGGGCGTCCGGCCCGTCCGGCTTGAGGTAGAGCGTGTCGATACGGTGCTCGCGGGCCGCTTCGATCAGTGCGGGGACCCCCTCGGCGGCGTCGGTCGTGCCGCCCGCGCGGCTCCTGGCGGCCCGGAAGCGTTCCAGCCCGTCGGCGGTCCGGCGGCGGGTGAGCGCGTGCCGGTGCGCTTCGATCGCCTCGTCGAGGAGGTGGGTCTCCGAGCCCGCGGCCCGGCCTCCGTGATCGGTCTCGACCACGTCGGCGGGCAGGTGCCGCAGATGCTCGTGGACGGAGCGGCGCTCCCTCGTGTCACCGGCCAGGACGACCAGGCCGGCGCCGGTCTCCGTCCGGCACTCCTCGATGGCCGTCGCGATGGTCCTGGCGTTCTGCTCCCAGGTGTTCTCGACGCTCAGCTGGAAGTGCCGTTCGGACCAGTCGGCGGTCGCGGTCCGGTGCATCGGCCAGGTCCTGCCGGTCACCTGCCCGGCGGAGCGGCTGGAGACCGGGGTGCGCAGTTCGAGATCGGCGCCCGTCCGGTCGATGCGGGCGACGAGACAGTCCGGCTCGTCGGGGGCCAGCGTCAGCAGCGGTGCGACGTGCGGCAGCGCGGCCCAGGTGCTGGACAGCTCGGCGGGCGGGCGCAGGCTCAGGACGGGGTCGAGCACCACCTCGCCGTGCGTGGCGAAGACCGCGTGCCCGGCGGCGCCCTCCCCGTACGAGTACGAGCCGACGGTGTCCTCGACCGCGCGGCAGGTGGCGTCGTCGGCGCCCTGCCCGGCGAGTTCCCGGCCGATCTGACGGGCCTGGAGCGCGCGGCGGTCGAGGGTGGCCTCGTCCGCGACGGAAGTGTCGACGTAGACGGTCGCCCACGGTCCCGGGCGTTCGTACAGGGGGGCGAGAGGTGCGAGTTCCATGGCTCCTCCAGCGTGGAGAATCGATCTGCCGAGGGTGTCGGGTACCCGGCACATCACTCGCCATTCGGACAGATGCGATAAATGTGCCGTCACCGTATCCGGCGGTCGGTTCTCCCGGCCGGGGAGCCGGGCCGTGCCCCGGTCAGGCGTGGAAACCGTTGCACACGACGGAGGTGTAGTCCTCGGGACCGCCCTCGACGTGGTAGAGCACCACGGTCCAGTCGCCCCGGTCGTCGCCCACCGGGATCGCGTCGACGGTCCGCTCGCCGAAGTGGGCGCGGAAGTCGTCGGGATACTTGAGTGTGATGGTTCCGCCCGAGGACCACTTGGCGAAGAGGTCGACGGGCCTGCTGGTGAAGCCGATGCCCTTCGCGGCGGCCGCCGTGGGCCGGCCGGTGGCGCGGTCCGTCTCGTGCGGGGGCCGTACGCCCACCGCCAGGTAGTACGGCTCGGGCCGCTTTCCCTGTCCCGCGTCCTTCGGGCGCAGTGCCACCGTGGCGGTGTCCGAGCCGGTGGTGTGCGAGACGGAGGACCGCAGCCCCGACGGGGGTGACGACTCGGCGAGACCCGCCAGATCGCAGGAACCCATGCCCTGGGCGGCCTCCGCCGGATCGTCCGACAGCGACCAGCGGTCCTGCGAGATCCGGCCGTTCAGGATGTGGTCCGGCGGTCCGGCGGCCGGGCGGGCCGTCGCCGCACTCGACGCGGCCGGTGGCCCGGAGGCGGTGACCCCGGCCGTGGGCGCGGCGGCCGCACCATGGTGGTCCTGGCCGGTCAGCAGCCGGACCGTCCCCGCCGCCGCGACGGCCACCGCGCCCGCCGCGAGCCAGGCCCTGCGACGGGTGCGGGCGGGCCGTGGCGACCGCTCCGGCCGGTCGTACGGGGTGGTGCCGGGCGCGTCCCGGGGCACGGGCCCCGACGGGATCTCGTCCACCGGCCCGGCCTCGGCCCGCTCCCGGTCCAGCGGCCGGGTCCGGGCCCCGGTCCCAGGCGCGGACACGGGCGCGGCGCCGGCCCCGTGTTCCGGCTCGGCGGGGTCGTGCACGCCGCCGGCTGGGCGGTGCGCGCCGGAGGACGAGGGCGGCGCGCTCACCTCTCCCGGTACGGGTACGGGCGCGAATCCCGCTTCCCGGACCAGCGAGCGGTAGTGGGTGTCCGCCGCCAGCACCGAGTCCACCGCGCACCCGGCGATCACGGTGGCGGGGTCCGGCCGGTCCGCGGGGTCCTTGGCGACACACCGTCGGATGAGCGCGGCCAGATCGGCCCGCACCCCGGCCACGTCGATGTCCTCGTGCACGGCCCGGTAGCTCACCACCATCGCGTCACCCGCTCCGTACGGGGGCCGTCCGGTCGCCGTGTACGCCAGCGTCGCCCCCAGCGCGAAGACGTCCGCCGCCGGGCCGACCTCGTTGCGCAGGACGACCTCGGGCGCCGCGTATCCGGGTGTTCCCGGGGCGGCCCCGTCCCGGGTGAGGACCGTCTGTCCGAGCCCCCGGGCGATCCCGAAGTCGATGAGCTGCGGGCCCTGGGACGAGAGGATGACGTTCTGCGGTTTCAGGTCCCGGTGGGTCACCCCGTGGACGTGCACCGCGGCGAGCCCCTCTGCGAGCGCGGCGAGCAGCCGCAGCGCGCTGTCCGGCGGGAACGGTCCGCCCGTGGCCACGGCGCCGCGCAGCGTGGGTCCCGCCACGTACTCGGTGGCCAGCCAGTACGGAGCCGTGTCGAGCGATGCCTCGATCAGCTGGGCGGTGTAGGCGCTGCGCACGGTCTCCACGGTCGCCGCCTCCCGGCGGAACCGGGCCAGGGCATCGGGGTGATCGCTGATCTCGTCCCGGATCACCTTCACGGCCACCAGCCGTCCGCCGGGCGACCGGCCGAGATAGACCTGTCCCATGCCGCCCGCGCCGAGGCGGGCGAGAAGCTGATAGGCGCCTATGCGCGGGGGGTCCTGGGGTCGCAGCACGTCCACCGGCACGACTGTGCCACATCCGGCGGCCGCGCGGTCCGGCGGACCGGCGACCGCGACCGTGCCGCGCACGGCCAACGCGCCCGGGGCGCGGCCCGGTTGGGCTCCCTGGCGGGAGCCGGACCGGCGCCGCGGACCACCGGGAGGCGGGCGGCGGCGGGGTGTTCGGTCCTGTCCGGGGTTCAGGCGGCGTGGCGGTCCGGGCGCAGTGCGGCGCCGTTGGCGAGCCCCGCCGGGTCGAGCGACAGCGAGGCGGCGGCGGTGGCGCCGACGTCGGCCAGGCTGCCCGCGTCCGGCAGCCGGGTCACGCCCTCCGCGCCGGGCCGGTGGATGAGCACGGGCACGTACTCGCGGGTGTGGTGGGCGTGCCCGATCGTCGGGTCGTTGCCGTGGTCGCCCGTGACGATGAGGCGGTCGCCGGGGCTGTCCAGCAACGCCACGAGCGCGGCGAGCCCGGCATCGGTCTGTTCCAGGATGTGTCCGTACCGTTCGGTGTCCTGCTGATGCCCCGCCAGGTCGCTCTCCTGGACGTTGGTGACGACGAGCGCGTCGCCGGGGGCGCGTACCGCGTCGAGGGTGTGGGACAGGACGTCGGCGGTCCGCACGGCGGGCCGGCGGCGGGCCGCGTCACAGGCGAGGATGTCGGCGGCCTTGCCGACCAGGGTGACGGGGATTCCGGCGGCCGCGGCCAGGTCGGGGAGCTGGCGGGTGTGGTCGAGTTCGGCGCCGAGGTGCCGCACTTCGAGGCCGCCGTTGCGGTAGAAGCCGGTGGCGGGGGTGTCCAGGCCGACCGTTCCTCCGTCGCCGGGCCGTACGAACCGCTGGAGCGGGGCGTCCGCGTGACCGCCGACCGCGATGACGCGCGCGACCGGCGCGACCGTGCGTACCGTCCCGGCGATGGCGAGGATGCCGTCGAAGGGCAGGTCCTCCAGCCGGCCGGACGCGTTCCAGTTGATGCCCGGATCGGCCTCCAGGTTGTCGTGGACGAGCACCGCCCCGTCGACGACCAGCAGCGGGCCGCCGTCCAGGCGTTCGACGTGGTGCCCGGCCGCTTCGAGGGCCGTGGTCACGGATGCGAGGTGGTCGGCGAGCCGGGCCACCGTCACCCGGCTGAAGTCGGCGCCCATCATGGTCTGGTGGCCCGCGAAGGTGTCGGCGCCGGGGTAGCCGAGGGCGGCCCGGCCCGCGGCGACCGGGAGGTGGGTGCGCCGGGCGAGGTCCGGGTGCGGATGGACGAGGCCCAGGCCGAGGGCGCCGAGGACCGGCAGCCGCAGTGGCCGGCCGAACGCTTCGCGGCAGTGGTCGAGGACGTGTCCGCAGGTGTCGGCGGTGAGGTCGCCGGGGCGCAGGGCTCCCGCGTCGGGCATGGCCCCGATCCCGAACCCGTCGATGACGACGATGACGGTCTTGGCCATCAGTGATTCCTTTCCTTCGGTGCTCGGCACGGTTCCCCCGGCGCTTCGCACGGTTGTGCCCGGTGCTTCACAGGGCCCGGCCCTGGGCGTCGTACAGCCCGTTGAGCCGGGGGGCGCCCCGGGAGAGACCGGAGACGACGGCGACGGTCGAGCGGGTGACGAAGATCTGTGTGCGGAAGGCGAGCAGCGCGGTGTCACCGAGCCGTATGTCCTGCCCCTCGCCGGGGGCGTCGAGCAGCCGGTAGTAGTCGATGTTCTCGGCGGGCGCGTCCTGCACCCCGAGGCGTGCGCCGGTGCGCGGCAGCAGCGCGCTGCGGATGTGGGAGCGGGCGTAGAAGCCGCCGCCGTAGAGGGCGGGGCGGCCATCGTCGAGGGTGTGGGCGATCTCGCTGACGTACACGTACGCGGGCTTCTCCGGCTGGTGCGGGTCGAGCGCGTGCAGCGGGGTGGTGCCGGTCAGCGCGTGGCCGGGTTCGCCGTGGGTGGCGCCGGCTTCGGCCAGCAGCGGCAGGGAGGCCATGGAGGTGGCGCTGGGGGCGCTCAGCTTGAGGTCCGTGTGGCCCCGGGCTGCCAGGATCTCCCGGGCCTTGACGGCGAGCAGCAGATTGGCCGTCGGGGCGGGGGTTCCGGTCGCCGGGTCGCACAGGACGCAGGGGAAGGCGGTGACGCCCGCGATCCGGATGCCGGGCAGTTGTTCGGCGGCTTCGGCGAAGGTGTCCAGCCGGGCGAGCGGGACTCCCCCCTCCTGGCCGGGGTAGACGGTGCCGTCGGCGCCTTCGAGACGTACGAGGACGTCCTGCGTGAAGCCCAGCCGTCCGGCGGCCCCGGAGACCGCGCGGGCGTTGTCGAGGTCGTACACGGTGACGGCCTCGGGGCGCCGGGCCAGCACCTCGGGCAGGGCGCGGCGCGGGATCTGGACCAGGTGGCCGACGTTTCCGGCCCGTGCGCCCGCGGCGTGCAGGGTGCGGGCCTCGCCGGCGTCGATGGCCGCGTAGCGGGGGATGTGCCGGGCGACGGCCCTGATCAGTTCGGGGTTGCGGCCGAACTGTTTGACGACGAACCAGAGGCCGAGGCCCAGCCGCTGTGCCTCGGCGGCGAGGAGGGCGGCGTTGGCCTCGATCGAGTCGAGGTCCATGACGTAGGTGTCGGGCGGGATCTCACCGCGTCGGTGCAGGCCGGCCGCGGCTTCGACGAGCTCGGGGTTGCGGGTGAGCACGGTGTCGAGGAACACGGTCAGTCGTCCTTCTGGTCGTTCAGCGCGGCGAGCGAGGCGCGCAGGATGTCGATGACGAGATCCGCGCCGGCCCGCATCGGGTTGATGCGCACGGTCCAGTCGGCGAGTTCGGGGGCGTCGTCCAGTGCCGAGCTGGACATCCGGTAGAAGAGCGGCGCGATCTCGTAGCGCGAGTTGGAGCCGACGGGGTAGGGGGCGGCGCCGAAACGCGCGGCGACGGCGGGCAGTTCGCGGGCCACCGGCCGGTCGAGCCGGACGAGCAGGCAGCGGTCCTGGGCGTTGGCGATCCGCACCTCGGCGACGCCGTCCACCTCGCCCGCGGTCAGCCGTTCGGCGATCTCGGCGCCGACCCGTGACTGCACCGACCACATGACCGGTACGTGGGTGAGGGCGCGCAGGGCGTCGAGGGCCTGGTGGCCCTGGACCTGTCCGCCGCCGGAGTAGTTGTCCGCGCGGACGCGCCCGACGAGGTCGCGGGCGCCGACGACGATGCCGACGCCTTCCGGGCCGTGCAGTTTGAAGAGGGAGAAGCAGGAGGCGTCCGCGCCGAGTTCCACCCCGGCGCGCGGGGCCCGCAGGACGGCGTAGTTGTCGTCGACGAGGGTGCGTACCCCGGCCGCCCGGCAGTCGGCGAGCACCCGGCCCGGGTCGTACGAGTCGGCGAGCCGCTGCCGGGTGTGCTGGACGTAGGCCCAGCGGAACCGTCCGGAGGCGAGGGTTTCGCGCAGCGCCCGGGGGTCGTTGAAGTCGGCCTCGACGGTCCGTACTCCGATGCCGCGCAGGGTCACCTCGGTGGTGCGGTAGACGGGCGCCCGGTGGATGAGCAGGGGGTCGCCCGCCGTGACGGCGGCGTTGAGCGCGGCGCGGATCGCGCCCGTTCCCGCGCCCTGGACGAAGGCCGCGTCCTCGGCGCCGAAGAAGTCGGCGAGGACGGCCTCGACGCGGGCGGTGGTGCGGGGGCGGCCGAGACCGGGGACGACTCCGGAGTCGGCGTCGAAGAGCTGGGCCCCCTCGAAGTGGGCCGCCGTGCACTCCAGCAGCCGGAACTGCTGGGCGATGGCCTCGTCGAGTCCGACGGTCGCGAGCGGGTGGGTCTGCGGGAGGGCCGGTCCTGTGCGGGGGGAAGGGGTGCTCATGGTCAGTTCTCCTCCGTGCTCGCGCCGGTCAGGAAGCGCAGCGGGTTGCGGCGTGTCATCAGGTCGACGAGTCCGTCGTCCACCCCGGCCGCGCGGAGTTCGGGCAGGAAGCTCCGGAAGAGGTGTCCGTATCCCTGGCCGCCCTCGCCGACGAGGTAGCCGTGGCGGGAGATGTCGCAGCTGAGCAGGGCCCGGTCGGCGTGTCCGGCCTCCAGGAGGGCGAGCAGCAGTCTCAGCCGGGTCCCGTCGCTCTGGTAGCTGTCCTTGCCGATGGTGTCGAAGGCGACGTACGCCCCGCTCGCGGCGATCTCGCGGTGCGTGGCCGGGTCGTCCAGGAGGTCCTGGTGGCCGATGCAGATCCGGTGGGGTGCCAGGCCCTCGGCGGTGAGCAGTTCGAGCTGGGCGAGTCCACCGTGACCGAGCTGTGCGTGGGTGGCGACGGAGAGCCCGGTGGCGGTGGCGGCCCGCGCGCCGGCGCGCAGCACCTTGGTCTCGGCCGCGGTGGGGACGTCGCCGTGGCTGCCGATCTCGCCGAGGACGCCGGGGCGGACGCCGGTGGCGCCGATGCCGTCGGTGATCTCCTCGACGAGGGTGTCGGTGAGCTGTTCGATGCCGCTTCCGTCGATCTCGGGGGTGTGGAACGGCTCGTAGTACCAGCCGGTCGCGGCGACGACGGCGACCTGGGCGTCCCGGGCGATCCGGGCCAGGGCGAGCGGGTCGCGGCCCATGCCCCGGCAGGTGAGTTCGACGACCAGGGAGAGGCCGAACTCCTGGCGCAGTGCGGCCAGTTCCGCGGTGACGGCGGCGAGGTGGCGGTCGGGGCGCAGCACGGCGGCGCCGTCGCCCGCCCGGTCCAGGTCGAGGACCAGGTGTTCATGGGCGAGGACGGGGCCGCGTACGGCGTCGGCCGGGAGGTCGCCGGTCACCGTCCGGAGCACGGGCCGGCCGGCGGGGGTGTTCATCGTGGGGGTGTTCATCTCGGGGTTCCTTCCTGGCGTACGGGTCCGGCCTCAGCCCTTGATCGGGGTGAACAGGTCGAGCCAGTACAGGACGTTGAGAAGGATTCCGCCGACGATCACCGCGGCGGGCGCGGCGGCCATCCTCACGACCGGCCGGCCCATCGCCTCGTTCAGCAGGTAGAGCCCGCCGACGACGAGGATGCCGAGCCCGCCGCCCATGGCGTTGGCGGCCATCAGGGAGCCGAAGAGGATCGCGAGCTGGAGGGTTTCGCTGATCGCGCTGCGCAGGTGTTCCGAGGAGTCACGGACACTGGGCAGCTTCCCGAGGAGCTTGCCGATGTACGACAGGGCCAGCACTTCGAGGGCGAACACGACCGCGCCGACGATCGCGGCGAGGAACGGGTTCGGCATCAGGTAGCCGATCGGGTACACCAGGGTGAAGCCCGCGATGCCGTACGCCCCGGAGGCGAGCGCGGTGGTCGCGATCAGCGGGATGAAGCCGAAGACCCGGTAGAAGTCGACCTGGGCGGCTTCCCCGTACTGTCCCTTGGCGATCAGGAAGCTGGTCGCCTCACCGCCACCGAATATGTGCATCTGGGCGAGGACGCAGACGCCCGCGCCGAGCACCATGAACAGCGGCAGGTACTTGCGCAGCCGGGCCGCGCTGGCGCTGAAGAGGGAGGCCATCGGGTCGTCGTCGAGGACGACCTCGGTGACGCCCTCGGCGCGGTCGGCCTTGCGCTGCTTGAGGTCCTTGGCGACGGCCAGGGCGATGAGCATCAGCACGCCGACGGCCATGGCGAGCGCCCCGGCGAACATGTTCGGCCAGGCCTTCATGGTGAGGACGACGAGGGCGAGTTCGAGGACCCCGGCGAGTCCGCCCCACTTGCGGCCGAACTGCTTGGTGATGGCGAGCACCGGGAACAGCGTGAAGAGGAAGAGGATCGGCGTCGACATCTGCTGCATCGCGGTGATGAAGTCGACGGGCAGATCGTGCGCGACGTTGTTGGCGCCGTTCAGTCCGAAGACGACGACCGCGCCCCAGGCCCCGCCGAGGATCGGCGCGAGCCACTTCTTCGGCGACAGCATGCCGAGGATGTCGGTGGGCAGGAAGAGCAGCCAGGGGTTCAGCACCCCGGTGGACAGGGCCATCGGCGCGCCGAGGCCGAAGATGAAGCCGGCGGACAGGCCGAAGGAGACGGCGGTGGTGGCACTGCGGGTGGTGCGACCCTGGATGAAGTCCAGCATGAACGGCCGGACGCCGTCGTTGAAGACGGCGAGGGCCATGTGCGCGATGTACGCGGTCAGCGCGCAGAGCGCTATCACGGTCAGCTGCTGGGCCAACGTGAAGTCGAGGCCGGCTCCGGCCGCGAGTGTGGTACTCACTGGGTCACTCCTTCGTGCCCGAAACGACTGGGGGGAGGGCTGGTTCAGCCGCGGGCGGCGATGGCGCGCGCCATGAGGGGGGCGATGGTGTCGATCTGGTCCATCGAGAAGCCGAAGACCTTCTTGCCGTCGGCGAGGAGAGCGGTGATCTGGTCCTCGGTGGGGACGCTGCGGCCGAAGGTGTGGCAGGCGGCGTTGCCCATCAGTCCGACGAGCACCCCGAGTGAGGCGCCGGCGCCGGTGTGACAGGTGCCGAGGTAGTAGTCGGCCTGTCCGACCCGGAGCTTCATCGCGGCGTCCATGTCGCTGGACTTGACGACCTCGATGCCGTCGAGTCCGAGCTTCTTGATCGTCTCGGTGACCTCGACCTTGCCGACACCGCCGGTGAGGATCTTCGTCATGTCTGGTCCTTCTCTCTGTGTGTACGCCGGGTGCGGGACCGCGCCCGGACGGGTCAGGAGGTGGGGGTGGCCGGTGACTGCTGGGCGAGTACGGCGAGATGCATACCGAGGAAGTTGATCTCGGACTCGGGCAGCTCGGCGCCGAGCCGTTCACGGGCGCGCGCCGAGACCGCGCGGGCGCGGGCGACGGCGTCGGGGTGTCCGGCCAGTTCCGCCGCGACCTGCTCGTCGGTGAGGAACTGCTCGATCGGTTCGCCGTCCAGCAGACGGGTGAGCGCCATCATGAGATGGCTGGTCAGCATGCCCGCGGTCGCCTCGGTGACGGTGCGGCCGTCCGCTTCGAGGGTGGTCAGTTCATCGGTGACGAAGCCGGCGACCTCGGGCCTGACCTGACCGCCCTCACGGAAGAGCTGGATGCGGAGTGCGAGTTGTTCGTCCATCTGTTCCTCCTAAAATCAACAGTAACCAGGATTTTGTATTTTCAGGTCGTGGAACGGGCCGAAGAGGAGAGACGTCGGTCACCGGTCCGTACGGGCCGCGGCCCCGGGGTCAGTACGAGGGGACGCGCTCCCCGCGCAGCACCTCGCTCTGCGCCGAGGTGATGAGGGAGAGGTCGAGCGAGTCCCGCACCGCCGCGAGGGCCTTCGCGCCGTCGGTCCTGCCGATGATCGCCGCACTGGAGTTGCGCAGGGCGAGCTCCCGGGTGACCTCGTCACCGAGCGGAAGTACGTCGACGGCGAAACCTATCCGGTCCTGGACCTCGTCCAGGTTCCAGACGGTCGCGTCGACCTCGTCACGGGCGAAGAGATCACGCAGTTGCATGTAGGACGCCTCCAGCCACTCGATGTCCTCGCGCCCCGCGAAGGCCCGCTCGACCAGCATCCGCTGGTCCTCGGACGCGTGGTCGATCGCCACCCGCAGACCGGGGGAATCGACGTCGGCGCCGCGTCGCAGCAGCAGGCCGTGGGCCCCGACGTAGGTGGCGGGGCCGAGCTCGGCGACGAGCTCCACGGGGTGTTCGGCGATCAGCCGGTCGGCGGCGAAGCGGGACAGGACGACGAGATCGACCTTGCCTTCGAGCAGAGCGTCGGTACGGGTCCCGGCGCCACGCATGAAGGTGATGGCGAACGGGGCGCCCGCCTCCTCGAAGGCGTTGCGCAGTCCGGTCGCCAGTCCCTCGTACCTCCGCGAGTAGGGAAGGGGCATCGCCGCGAGCAGCGTGCCGAGTCCGGCGACCCGCCAGAGCACGGCGCGGTCCGAGTGGACGAGGAAGGTGCCGAGATGACCGCGCGCGGTGGTCCCGATCGCACCGGCCTCCTCCAGGAGTTGCAGCGCCGCCTGGACCGTGCCGTTTCCGCAGCCCAGCTCCTCGGCGAAGTCGCGGACGCGGGGCAGGCGGGTGTCCGGCTCGTGGTTGAGCAGCAGGACGGCGAGCTGCCGGGCGGCGAGGCCGTTTCGAGTGAGTAAACGATCATCGAAAGCGTTCACGAATCAAACAATAAGCAGGATTCTGGATATTGACAAGGGTGCTCTTCGCGCCTTCTCCGGTCGAGGCCGCCGGAGGGCGGGAACGCCCCCGACGACCACGAAGCCGAGGGCGGAGCTGGGGCCTTTCGCCGGGATCAGGCCGGAGGAGGAGGGAGCGGGCTCGCCGTGCGTCGCGAGGCGGCGGAGGGAGTCATGGCGGTGCGAAGCCATGCCGGCCGACGACACCGCCGCGAGATGCGGTGCCGGAGCCCGCGAGAGCCCGGCCTGATCCGAACGAAAGGCCCCAGGCCTGTACGTGCCCGCCGGAACGGGGGTCGCCGGGTGGCGGACCGGGAGGCAGGCCGAGCACCATCAGGTCTCCCCCGCCGGCCGGCTCCGGTACGGCCCGCTTTCCGGGGGCAGGACGGTCGCCGGCACCGGCCCGCCCTACGCTGTCCGTACATCGGCGGGCGTCGGTCGCGGTCACCTCGTTGTGCCGGCGCCACCTCGCCCCCACCCCTCACCGGAGGCCACCCATGGCCCGGATCAGCGTCCGCCCAGGCGTCAACCCCGACGAGCCCGACGTACCGGTCGTGGTGCTTCTCGTCGATCCCGACGGACCGCCGGGCGAGCGGGCCGTCGCCCGGCTCGGCGGTCACTGCTACGAGGGCGACGGCGTCCTGTTCCTGGCGCGGACCGACGGCTGGGCCGAGCACACGCTCGACGCCGACCGCCTGGTGGTCGACGTCGTCGTGCACCCGTACGCGCTGGAGCGGATCGGCGTGGACGTCTCGGCGTTCCCCGGGCACTCGGCGGTCGACCGGGAGGCCGCGTCGGTGCTGCGCGTGAAGGGCCCGGTCGACCCGGGGACGTACGCGCGGGCGGCGCCGGGGACCGTGGTCTTCACCGCGCGTCCCGACCGTACGCTCGACGACGTGCTCACCGACGATGCCGACTGGCCGATGCTGCTCGCGCCCCCGCCCGAGCGGTGAATCGTCCGCCGGACGCGGTTCCCCTAGCACGCGTCGGGGGTGCCGGCGGGGAGCGCGGCGATGGCGTCCGCGGTGTTCGCGGTGTTCACACCTGCTGCGGAGTCCCGGGCGCGCTCCGCAGCGTCCGCGCCCCGTCCTCCGGCGCCGGAGGAACCGGTCCCGCCGAGCCCTGAGCGACCAGTCGGCGGGGATGCCGCCCTGCGGCGGAGGCTGCCCCGGACAGCGATTCCCGGGTGCGGTCAGCCGGCCCACCGTCCGGAGAGGAAGGTGACGGCGAAGACGGTCATCAGAGGGGCCACGATGGCGAGGTAGGCGGTCCTGACGAGGGGGCGCCGCAGGCTCCACGCGGCCAGGCCGGTCCACAGCGGCCACCACAGGAGCGTCGCGCGGGGCAGGGAGGTGTACCAGTAAGAGGTGCCCAGCGCCCACAGGTTGAGGCCGATGTACACGGCTTCGGCCCAGCGTCGCCGCCGGATCAGCAGGGCGCAGAGGGCGACGCCGACCAGCATGGTGAGGAGTTCGGCCTGGTCCATGACGGCGTACCCGGTGGCCTGGGAGTGGCCGAAGGCGGCGTGCCAGGTGTTCCGCCACGCTTCCCAGGGGGCGTGGAAGTCGCGGTACCAGCCGCGTTCCTCCGCGTGTTTCCAGGCCATCCAGTCGCCGGTGTGCGCGTGCAGGTACCAGCTGTGGAGAAGCGGCGGAAGAGCGGGCAGGGCCAGCCAGGGAAGGGCGCGCCAACGGCCGGAGGAGCGGGCGGTGGTGAGGAAGTGGACCGCGAGGGCCGCGGAGAGGAAGAGGCCGCTGACGCGGACGGTGGTGGCCAGGCATGCCAGGACGGCCGCGAGCGGCCAGTTGAGGCGCTGGGCGGCCAGCCAGGCGGGCAGGGCCAGCGAGAGGAAGAGCGCTTCCGTGTAGCCGGCGGCCAGGAAGACCGCGCACGGGGAGAACAGGAAGAACAGAACCGCGCGCTGCCCCGCCTCGTCCGGCAGATACAGCCGGGCGATCCGGGCCAGGGCCAGCACGGCGACGCCTCCGGCGACGAAGGAGATCAGCGCTCCCGCGGCGGACCAGTCGGGGACAAAGGTGTGGACGGCTCGCAGCGCGAGGGGAAAGCCGGGAAAGAACGCCTCTCTGTTGTCCCCGTCGGCCGCCGCTCCCCCGCCGGTCGGCTCCGGGAAGTACCCGTCCTGGGCTATGTGCAGGTAATGCCACCAGTCCCACTGCTGCCACGGCGAGAGGAACGAGGCGGCGTAACGGGATCTGCGGTCGCCGGGAAACAGCCGGCAGGTGCAGTAGGCCGTGATCCAGATACCGACCCGGGTCAGCAGATACAGCCACAGCACCTGGCGGTCGGCCGGGCCGGGACGCGCAGGAAACCTGTCCGGTACGGCCGGACGCGAACGCGTCGGACGGGTGCGGTCGCGGGACGGCCCGGGTGCCGTCCCCGTTCGGACCGATGGGCGCTCAGGACGCCGAGGAGGAGAGGAAAGGCTCATTTCGGTCTTTCTGGAGCGCTTCCGCGCATGCCGAACAGGCCCGTGGGGCGCATGCCTTCACGGGACGGGAGGGGGACGGATCAGCGAGGCGGTTCGGTGCTCCGGTCCCGGGTGGGGGTTTCCGGCCCTTCCGACGTGGTCCGGCCCGGGAAGGGATGGCCCGTCGACGGAAGGCCGGTCGGCGGTGAACTCGTCGACGGTGAACTCGTCCGAGAGGAAGGGGAGCTGGGGGAATCGGCGACGGTCGGCGGTGAGCCGACGCCGGGGGACGACAGTTCGGAGGGGGAAACGCTGTCGGTCGGTGACGAGCCGGTCCGGGGCGGGGACGGTACGGGTGAAGGCCGGGGAGGCGTCGGGGTGGTGGCCGGGACGGTGACGCCCGGACCGGCGGGCAGGAACACGGCCACGGCCGTTCCCGCACCGGAGAGGACCACGCAGGCTCCGACGGCCAGGGCGACGGCCCTGCGCCTGCGCAGCCTTTCGCCGCGCCCGGTGATGAGCGGGAGCGGCGCGGAACGGGCGCGGGACTGGCCGGTGGCGGCGGCTTCCTGGAACAGCGCCCGCAGCGGGTCGTGGGCTTCAGGCACCGGGGACCTCCTCCTCAATACGCGGATCGTGCAGACGACGTGCGAGCGTGGCCCGGCCCCGGCCCAGATGCGTCTTGACGGTGCTGGCCGCGATGCCGGTCTCCGAGGCGATCTGTTCGACGGTCAGATCGCACACGTAGTGCAGGGTCAGCGTGCGGCGCTGTTTGGGCGGCAGCTCCCGCAGCACTTCCACGAGGGCCACAGTTTCGGGACCCGGCGGCTCCACATGGGGCGCGGCGCCGCTGCGCTGCCAGGCATCCGCCGCGCGACGGCGCCCACGCCACCGGCTCACGGCCAGCCGCCAGGCGACCGTACGAATCCACGCCTCCGGCTGTCCGTCACGGTCGAGCTGACGCCGTCGGCTCCAGCCCTTGACGAACGCCTCCTGCACCACGTCCTGCGCCTCGTGCTGATCGCCGAGCATCACGAACAACTGCCCTGTGAGCCGGGCGACCGTCCGCGCGTAGAACTCTTCGAACTCCTCGACGGTCAACAATCAGCTCCTGGATCTCTTCGGTCTCATCAGACATACGCCCGGCACCCCGCGTTCGGACGACACCGCCCCCGAGGAAGTCGGAGTGACGGTCGCCACACCGGTCGCCGGGACCGACACCGGCCCGCCGCCAGGGCCCGGCCGGGCGGTCCGGCGGTCCGACGCCGTGGGGTGTGCGGCTCTGCCCCTCGGCACAGCACTCCGGGCAGCGCCGGTTCGTGAACCCATGCCCATGACCATGACCGAGCTCAGGGTGAACGACAGCCTGTGCGCCCTGGCGGGAGCTGGGACGCGACGACCTGACTCCGGCTCTTCTCACCAGCAGGCTGGAGGACTACCTCCAGGAACTCTTCCGTCGCTTCGGCTGACTGCCCCGGCCCGGAGCGGCGCAGTGAGCCGCGTCGCCGGAGCGGGGCGGGGGCGGGAGATGCAGGGGCGGGGCACGGCCCGCCGGTCCGGTCTCCGCGTTCTTTTGCGGCTCGTCGGCCATTTTTTGTTATCGTCCGGGCCGCAGCCCGTCTCCCAGGTGTGCGAAGTGACAGAACAGGACTCCGGAAGAGTGAGTGCGGCATGGGCGAGGACCACGAGACGGCGTTGATATCCGCGGCGCAGGCCGGAGACCGGAGCGCCAAGGACCGACTCGTCGCGTCCTATCTGCCGCTGCTGTACAACATCGTCGGGCGCGCGCTGAACGGTCACCCCGATGTGGACGACGTCGTGCAGGAGAGCGTCTTCCGTATGCTGCGCGCCCTGCCCGAACTGCGCGAGCCGGAACGTTTCCGCTCATGGCTCGTGGCGATCACGATGAACGAGATACGCGGACACTGGCGCGAGCGGCGGACCGACGCGGTACCCGTCGAGGGCCTGGACGACTCCCACGACGCCGTCGACCCCGGAGCGGACTTCGTCGATCTCACGATTCTGCGGCTCGGCCTGACCGGGCAGCGGCGCCAGGTCGCCGAAGCGACCCGTTGGCTGGACGAGGACGATCAGGAGCTGCTCTCGCTGTGGTGGCTGGAGACCGCGGGGCAGCTGTCCCGGGCGGAGGTGGCGGCGGCGCTGGAACTCTCCCCGGAGCACACCGCCGTACGCGTGCAGCGGATGAAGGACCGGTTGGACACCGCCAGGGTGGTGGTGAGCGCGCTGGCCGCGCAGCCGCGCTGTGTCCTGCTGGAGGACATGACCGCCAAGTGGGACGGGGCGCCCTCGGCCCTGTGGCGCAAGCGGATCGCGCGGCACGCCCGTGGCTGCACCGTCTGTTCGGGGCACGGTTCCGGGCTCGTCCCGGCAGAGGGGCTGCTGGTGGGGCTGGCCCTGGTTCCCCTGGCGATGGCCTTCCCGGGCCGTGCGCCCCAGTTCCTCAGCACCGCGGCGGAGGCCGCCCCCACTCCCCCGGGGGGAGCGGGACGGGCCGAGCGGAGGCGGGGAGAGACGCGTCGCCGCCGCCGCAACACGGCTGTGGCCGCGGCGACCGCCGTGGCCGTTCTGGGTGCGGGAGGGGCGGCGGTACGCCTGTACGCGGACGACGAGAGCCGCGGGGAGACGGTCGTGACGGCGGACGCGCCCGTTGCCGGGACGGCGCCCTCCGTCACCTCTGTCACCCCCGCCCCGAAGCCCTCCCCCTCCACGGCCTCCGCCTCGCCCTCCCCCACGAGGAACGCGCCCCCCACCCCCACCCCGAAGGCCACGGAGAGCGTCGTCCCCACCGCACGGCCCGAACGGTCGCCCACCTCCGCCGCGCCGGAACACAGGCCCGCGCCGCCGGCGGCGCCCGCGTCCCCCGCGTCGGGATCACGCATCCAGCAGGTCACCGGTCTGGTCAACGCCGAACGCGCCAAGTCGGGATGCGGACCGGTGCGCGGCAACGCCCTGCTGGACACCGCGGCCCAGCGTCACTCCGCCGACATGGTGGCGCGGAACTACTTCTCGCACACCTCGCCGGACGGCACGGACCCGGGTGACCGCATCACGGCGGCCGGATACCGGTGGAGCACGTACGGCGAGAACATCGCGAAGGGACAGCGCACGCCCGCCGACGTGATGAGCGCGTGGATGAACAGTCCGGGACACCGGGCGAACATCCTGAACTGCTCGTTCAAGGAGATCGGTGTGGGTGTCCAGGACGGTGGGGACGGACCGGTGTGGACGCAGAACTTCGGCGCCGCGCAATGAGCCGTCCAGTCCGGTGATCCCCCGGTCACCGATCCGGAGTGCCTGGCGTCCACGACCGGTTGGGCGGCGGCCGGCCGCCGGCGGCGGTCCGGCCGCCGGCGTCCGGGTCACCCGGCAGGCGCCTCCTGGCCGCGTTCGAAGACGATCTCGCCGTTGAACACGGTCAGGTCGATCGGGATGTCCGGGATGTCGTGCGGATCGGCCGCGCGCAGGTCACCGCCGAGGACGCACAGGTCGGCGACCTTGCCCGGTTCGACGGTCCCCTTCCAGGACTCGGCGAAGTCCTGCCGGGCGGCGTTGACCGTGTAGGCGCGCAGGGCGACCTCCAGTGTGACGCGCTGTTCGGGGCCGCTCGCCCGCCCCGTGGCCTTGGACTCGCGCAGCAGCATCGCGGTGACGCCCTGACGCCAGTTGGGCTCGGTGATGGGGGCGTCGGAGCTGGCGCAGAGGGCGACCCCGGCGTCCGCCGCGGAGCGCGCCGGCCACTGGTAGTCGGACCGTTCCTTGCCGACGACCTCGTCCATCAGATCGGCGATGGTCCACTTGATCGCCGGGTTCATGTTGACGGAGTAGCCGTGCGCGGCCAGCTTCGCCAGGCTCCGTTCGGATATGAAGTCTCCGTGGATGACGTAGTGCCGGGCGTCGGGACGCGGATGCGCCTCGTCGGCGGCGACGAAGGCGTCCACCACGGCGTCGATGGCCCGGTCGCCGGTGACGTGGACGCCCAGTTGGTGCCCGGCCGCGTGCGCGACCCGGACCATCTCGGTGAGTTCGGCCTGTTGCAGGGCCGCGTCCGCGCCGTGCACACAGAGCGCGCCGTGACCGCCGTCCACATAGGGGTCGTGCATCCAGGCGGTGCCGTTCGGCGGGACACCGTCGGCGAACAGCTTGACGCCGATGACCGCCAGTCGGTCGGCGTCCACGTCGTCGGGCACGGCGAGCCCGGTCAGCCCGGCCGTCACCTCGGCGGCCGAGCCGTCCATCGGCGCGGGCAGCAGCAGCACCCTCACCCGCGACGCCAGCTCGCCCGCGCGGGCGAGTTCGACGTACGCGTCCAGGGTCGCGGTGCTCAGACCGCCACCGAGGATCTGCACACCGCCAGGTCCGAGCCCCGGCTCGGTGTAGCTGGTGATGCCCTCGGCGTGCAGCGCCGCCACCGCCGCGCGGATCGCGCTCTTGCGCTGGGCCACGGTCGCGAGCGGGATCAGCCGCTGCACGGCCGCCTGCGCCGTCTCCTTCAGGATGCCGGTGGGCTCCCCCTCGGCGTCCGTCTCGATCACACCACCGGACGGCGGTACGGAGCCACGGGCGATCCCGGCGAGTTCGAGGGCCTTGGAGTTCACCCAGACCATGTGTCCGGAGAAGTCGGTGAGACAGACCGGGTGGTGGGGGGAGACTGCGTCCAGGTCGTGGCGGTGTGGGCGGCGGTCCCGGTCGGCCAGGCATTCGGCGAGGTATCCGATGTCCCAGCCGAGGCCGGTGATCCAGTCCCCTGACGGGGTGTCGGCCGCTCTCCGGCGCACCGACTCGACGACATCGGCGATCGAGCGCACGGCCGGGTGCCCGACGTTCAGCGCGAACGGCGGCCGGGACAACTGCCAGGCGGCGGCGTGCAGATGGGAGTCGTTGATCCCCGGGAGCACGGTGCGGCCGGCCAGATCGACCACCTTGGTGTGCGGCCCCGCGAGGGCCCGGATCTCGCTGTCGCTCCCGACGGCGACGATCCGGTCGCGTTTCACGGCCACCGCGCGCGCGACGGAGAAGGTGTCGTCGACGGTCAGGACGTCGCCACCGGTCAGGATCAGATCCGCTCTTTCGGACATGGTTGTCTCCAGGGGGAGTTGACAGGAAGGGCGGGCCCGCGCCCGCGTGGCTGCCCGGTGGTGGCGGAGGAGGCCGGTCCGGCCGCGTCGGACCGCCTCAGGGCCGCTTTCGGACCACCGTCGGACCCGCCGCCTCCGGGCCGCCGACGGGAAGGGCCCCTCATCGGGCCCGCGGGGCCTCTTGGAGGAGAGCGGTGTCGGCGAACTGCTCGAACCGGGTCGCGACGCCGTCCTCGCACCACCACACATGGACGAAGCGGGCGGCCAGGCGACGGCCCGTCGCGCGATGGGTCCCGGTGTAGGTACCCACGACCGCGATCGTGTCGTGCCCGTCGACGTACTGCTCGGGCACCGCCTGGAAGTCCTCCCACTCGTCGCCCAGCCGCTGGAAGACCCCGGTCAGGATCTCCTCGGCACCGGTGTAGGTGCCGGCATAGGGGGAACCGGCCATCTCGGTCCACCGCGCGTCCGGCGCGAGCAGGGAGAGCAGTCCGTTGACGTCCCCGGCGGCCGACGCCTCGTAGGACCCGCGGACCGCGTCGAGATTCTTGCTCATGTCATCACCTCGGCTGTTTTCTGGCGGACGGGACCGTCCGGAAGGGCGGGTCCCGGTGCTGCTCGCTCTCCCGGCCGCACCGGGAGGGCGCGGTCACAGGTGGTACGCGTACTCCGTGAACTCCCAGTCGCTGACGAACCGTTCGCAGCGCCGCACCTCGTCGCGCTTGTAGGCGAGGAAGGAGTTCACGAAGTCCTTGCCGAGGATTTCGATGAGCGCGTCGTCGGCCTCCAGGGCGTCGAGCGCCGCCGTGAGGCTCATGGGCAGGGTGGCCGCCTTCGAGGAGTCGTAGCCGTAGCCCTCCAGCGGGGCGGGCGGCTCCTCCCCGGCCCGGACGCCGAGCAGAGCGGCCGCGAGGGTGGCGGCGACGCCCAGGTACGGGTTGGCGCTCGCGTCACCCAGCCGCAGTTCGAGACGGGACCCCGCGCCCCGTTCCGGGGGGATGCGGACCATCGCGCTGCGGTTGTCCAGGCCCCAGTCGATGAGCCAGGGGGCGAGGGTGTCGGGGCCGAACCGTTTGTACGAGTTGACGGTCGGGTTGAGGAGCGCGGCGAGCGCGGGGGCATGGGCGACGATTCCGGCGACGGCGTGCCGGGCGGTGTCCGACAGCCCGTACGCGCCGGCGGGGTCGTCGAAGGCGTTGCCCCCGTCGCCGTCGCAGGACAGGTGCAGATGGAAGCCCGAACCGCCCTCGTCGTTGAAGGGTTTGGCCATGAAGGTGGCCATTCTGCCCTCGTCGCGGGCCAGTTCCTTGACCCCGGCCTTGAAGAGGAAGGCGCGGTCGGCCGCGTCCAGGGCCTCGGAGTGCGTGAGGTTGATCTCGAACTGGCCGCTGCTGAACTCGTGGTTGCCCGCGCTGACGCCCAGTCCCAGGTCGCGCAGGTGGCGCAGGGTGCGGAGCAGGTGCCGGTCCGGGTCGCCGCGGCGGCCCGCCGTGTAGATGTTGCCCGGAGCCTCCGCGTAGCGCTTCCAGCCGGACGGAACCTCAGGCGCCGGGTCGCACAGGTAGTACTCCAGCTCGGGCCCGATGACCGGCCGCAGTCCCTGCTTCGCCCACCGGGCCAGCACGGAGCGGAGCAGATCACGCGGGGACTCGGCGCAGGGCTCACCGGTGGCGGTGTCGGTCGCGTCGCCCAGGCACCAGGCGACCCCCGGTTCCCACGGCAACGGCACGAGGGTGGACAGGTCGGGGCGGACGGATATGTCGGGAAGGCCCGCGTCGAGACCGCCGGCGATGTCCACCGTGTCGCCGAGGGGGCTGGTGTGGTAGACGGCGCGGCAGAAGGCGAGCCCGTGTTCGCAGGCCGAGGGGAAGTGGTCGAGCAGGACGTCCCGGGCGCGGTCGGTGCCCATGAGGTCGGGGAAGGTGACCCGGACGACGTCGATGCCCTGGCCGGCGAGTTGGTCCATGTCCATGCCGCTACCGGTCCCGTGCGGGCTTCTGGGTGCTCATCGGTTGTCTCCTGACGTGGAAGGGAACGGGTGAGGGGGCCGGGCGGGGACATGGGGTCCGGCGGGGGCCGCGGCGCGTGCCCGTCGGGTGGCGATGCCGTCGGCGGGACCCGGCGTGCCCCACCGTGCGGGCCGGGGTGCGGGGTTGGGGTCCGGGGCGGCCGCGGATCGCGGGGCCGCTCCGCGTTTGTCGCGGAGGGCGCCGCCACGTCCGTGCCGCACCGGGCTCCGCCGCTCGGGGCGGTGGGGCCCGGTGCGGACCGGGTTCAGACCGTGCCGAATCGGGAGACCGGCAGGTCCTCGGTGGCCACGTGGACGATGCGCGACTCGGTGTAGACGTCGATGCTGTGCTCCCCGCCCTCCCGGCCGAGCCCGCTGGCCTTGACGCCACCGAAGGGGGTGCGCAGATCGCGTACGTTCTGGGAGTTCACCCAGACCATGCCGGCCTCGACCGCCTCGCTCATCCGGTGCGTCCTGCGCAGGTCGTTGGTCCAGAGGTAGGCCGCCAGACCGTAGCGGGTGGCGTTGGCCAGGTGCAGTGCCTCGGCCTCGTCCGCGAACGGGGTGACGCACACGACCGGGCCGAAGATCTCCTCCTGGAAGATCCGCATGTCCTCGGTGACGTCGGCGAAGACGGTGGCCGAGAGGAAGTTGCCCTCGGGCAGGTCCGCCGGGCGCGAGCCGCCGGCGACGAGGCGGGCGCCCTCCTCCGTACCGATCCGGACGTACTCCATCACCCGGTCGTAGTGCTCCGGGTGGACGAGCGCGCCGAGCTCGGTCGCCGGGTCGTCCGGGGCGCCGACCCGCACCCGGGACGCCCGCCCGGCGAGCCGGCGCACGAACTCCTCGTACACCGGCTGGTGCACCAGGATGCGTGAACTTGCCGTGCAGCGCTCGCCGTTGAGGGAGAAGACGCCGAAGACGGCCGCGTCGAGCGCCCGGTCCAGATCCGCGTCCTCGAAGACCACCAGGGGCGACTTCCCGCCCAGCTCCATGGAGAGCGACTTCAGGTGGTCGGAGGCCGACCGCATGATGGTCTTGCCCGTGGTGGTCTCCCCCGTGAAGGAGATGACCGGCACGTCCGGGTGCGCCACCAGGGCGGCTCCGGCCTCCTCGCCGATGCCGTGGACCACGTTGAAGACGCCCGGCGGCAGCCCGGCCTCCTCCATGATCTCGGGGAGGACGCTCGCGGAGAGCGGGGACCACTCGGCGGGCTTGAGGACGACCGGGCAGCCGGAGGCCAGCGCGGGCGCCAGCTTCCAGGTCTCCAGCATGAACGGGGTGTTCCAGGGAGTGATCAGCCCGGCGACTCCGACCGGCTTGCGGATCACGTAGTTGAGCTGGGCGGAGGCCACCCGGTAGACGTCCTCGCCGAGAGTGGTGATCACGTCGGCGAAGAAGCGGAAGTTCTGCGCGGCGCGCAGTGCCTGACCACGCGCCTGGGTGATCGGCAGACCGGTGTCCCGGCACTCCATGGCGGCGATGCGGTCGTCGCGGGACTCGATGGCGTCGGCGATCCGGCGCAGCACCGCGGCGCGCCCTGCCGCGGGCATCGAGGGCCAGGGGCCCTCGGTGAAGGCCGCCGATGCGGCGGCGACGGCGGCGTCGACATCCTCCTGCTGACCGGCCGCGACGGTCAGGTAGGGCTTGTTGGTGGACGGCTCCAGTGCGGTGAAGGTGGCACCCGAAACGCTGGGGACGTGCTTCCCGCCGATGTAGTGCTCCAGGTTCATTACGCGACTCCCTCGCTCTGTGCCAGTAGTTCGTTGATGCGCGCGACGCCCGCGTCGGTGGGGGCGATCAGCGGCGGCCGGACGTGTCCGGAGTCGATCAGCCCGCGCTGCTCCAGCACCCACTTGGCCGGGGCCGGGTTGGTCTCGACGAAGAGAAGTTCGACGATCGGGTGGAGCGCGTAGTGCAGTTCGAGGGCGGTCTTGTGGTCGCCCTCGGTGTACGCGGTGTACATCCTCGACACGGTCGCCGGTGCCAGGTTGGCGGCGGCGCTGATGAAGCCGATGCCGCCGATGGCCAGCAGCGGCAGACAGAGCAGCTCGATGCCGGACCACATCAGGAAGTCGCGGCCGCAGAGGTTGAGGACGTGCGAGAAGTGCTCGAAGTCCTTGGTGGTCTCCTTGATGCCCACGATGTTGTCGTGGGCCCTGCGCAGCCGCGCCACCGTCTCCGGGGCGATGTCGACCGCCGTCCGGGACGGCACGTTGTAGATGACCAGCGGCATGTCCGGGAACTCGGAGGCGACCGTGGCGTACCAGCGGAAGAGCGCTTCCTGGGTCGGCCGGGCGTAGTACGGGGTGATGACCAGGGCGATGTCGGCGCCCAGTCGCTCCGCCTCCGCGGTCAGCCTCAGCGTCTCGTCCAGCTTGGCGGAGCCGGTGCCCGGCAGGAACGGCACACGGTCGGCCGTCTCCTCGGCGACCGCCGCCATCACGGCGATCCGCTCCTCCACGCTCATGCTCCCGGGTTCACCCGTGGAGCCGCCGGCGGAGATGCCGTGCGAGCCCTGTGCCAGCTGGTGGCGGACCAGCCTGCGCAGTGAGTCCAGGTCCAGGTCTCCACCGGCGGTGAACGGCGTGACCACGGGGGCTATGGACCCGCGGACTGACGCGGGGTCCGAACGGAACTTCATGTCTTCACTCCTTGACGATGACTCGGGGGGCCGGGTGGGATCACGGGGCGCCGTGTTCCTTCTCGTAGCGCTCACGCCAGGCGCGGTTCATGGGGTAGAGGCCGTCCACCGAGGCGCCCTGGTCGACCTGGTCGAGGATGAACTTCTCCTCGGCCTCCTGGGCGGCGGCGTCCCGCGCGACCTCGGCGGCCAGCTTCGGCGGGATGACGACGACGCCCTCGGCGTCACCGACCAGCACATCGCCCGGCATGACCAGCACACCGCCGCAGGAGACGGGGAGTTGGGAATCCATCGGGACGTGCCGGCGGCCGAGTACGGCGGCGTGCGCGACGCCGTAGTAGGCGGGCAGGTCCAGACCGGCGAAGGAGGGGCTGTCCCGCAGCCCTCCGTCGGTGATGACCCCGGCGGCGCCCCGGCGCAGGGCGCGCATCGCCAGGATGTCCCCGAGGGTGCCCGCGCCGTGGTCGCCGCGGGCCTCGATGACCAGCACCTCGCCGGGGCGGATCTCCTCGACGGTGCGCTTCTGGGCGTTCATCCCGCTGCCGATCTCGGCGAAGACGTCCTCGCGCAGCGGGACGTAGCGCAGGGTGCGGGCCGTGCCGACCATCCGCAGATCGGGGCGGGCGGGGCGGACCCCCTCGATGAAGTGGTGGTCGATGCCGCGCTTGCGGAGCTGGGAGGAGAGGGTCGCGGTGGACACCGACCGGAGCGCCGCCTCGGTCTCCGGAGCCAGTACGGGGGCCTGTTCGGGATTCGTGTACCCCGCGCCGTAAGCGGCCGCCCTGGTCGCCTCGGTCACCTGTGGCCGTGCGCCGAGGTCGGCGGGCGCCTCCCCCGCGACGATGTCGCTGCGCAGCCGCCCCGAGTCGTTGAGTTCGACCTCGACCACGTCGCCCGGACGCACGACGGTGGACCCGGCGGGCGTACCGGCGAGGACGATGTCGCCGGGTTCCAGGGTCATCAGCCTGGAGAGGTCGGCGATGAGCAGGTCGAAGGGGAACAGCAGCTCGTCGGTGCCCGCGTCCTGGACGAGCCGCCCGTTGACATAGGTGCGAAGCCGCAGGTCCGCCGGGTCGGTGTCCGTCAGCAGCACCGGGCCCACGGGGGTGAAGCCGTCCTGGCCCTTGGCCCGGAGGTTGGAGCCGAGGTCGGCGTGCTTGTAGTCGTAGACCCCGAAGTCGTTCGCCGCCGCGTAGCCGGCCACGTGGTCCAGAGCGCGTTCACGCGGGACCTGGTGTGCCCGGGTCCCCATGACGATGGCGATCTCCCCCTCGAAGGCGAGCAGTTCGCACCCCGCGGGCCGCACGACCGGGCGGCCCGAACTGGACAGCGACGACGGCGGTTTGAGGAAGTACGAAGGTGCGGCCGGGGTGCGACCACGCTCCTGGGCGCGGCTGCGGTAGTTGAGATGCACCGCGATGATCTTCTGCGGCGCCAGTCCGAGCGGATGCTCCATGCCACCCTCCTTAAAATCGTATACGACATCATGCACGATCAATGGCGAGATGGCGAGTGCCATGGACAACATATTCGACTTCATACATGATTTGCATCAGGCCTCACGTTTGTGATGCAGCTGCCGGACCTCTGGACGACGAGCCAGGGCGACCGGCCACACCTGAGAGGTGGCGTAAGTGGGAGAAATCGTCATGGCGGCCAAGATCACTCATGTGCCGTCGATCTGGCTGTCCATCCAGCCCGGGAAGCACTACGGAATCCGCCGGCCGGCGGAGGAGGCGCTGACCGAGATCGGCCGGCGCGCCCGGGAGCGGGGCGTCGACACCTTCCTCGTGGCCGACAGCCACTGGATGAACAGCATCGGCTTCCATCTGAACGGCAAGGAGCGGCACCAGGCGTCCTACGCCAGCCACGAACTGCCGCACTTCATCCACGACCTGGAGTACGACTACACCGGCGACCCGGAGCTGGCCGAGCTGTTCCGGGAGGAGATCGCGGCCGGCGGACAGAAGGCCAGGGTCCACACCTACAAGGACCTGGGGCTGGAGTACGCCACGCTCGTGCCGATGTACTTCATGAACGCCGGATCGGACATCCGCGTGCTCCCGATCGGCTGCAACATCTACTCCACGATCGACGAGAACCGCAGGATCGGTGAGGCGCTGCTGCGCGCGGTGCGCCGCAGCGACCGCAAGGTGGCCTTCCTGGCCAGCGGCTCGCTGTCGCACGCCTTCCCGCCCAACGAGGTGGCCGAGTCGCTCCTCAACGAGGTCAGCAGCGACTTCAACCGCCAGATCGACCACACCGTGCTGGAGATGTGGACCCAGGGCAGGGCGGCGGAGTTCGTGCAGATGCTGCCCGACTACAACAAGCGCTGCACGGGCGAGGGGGCGATGGCCGACACGGCGATGCTCTTCGGCCTGCTCGGCTGGGAGGACTACACCGGCAAGGGCGAGGTGCTGTGCCCGTACTTCGGCAGCAGCGGCACCGGCCAGGTGGTGGTCGACTTCCCGCTCCCCCAGGTCCCGGCTGCCTGACGGCGCCCCGGAAACCCGGTGCGTTACTATCGAAAATCATATCCAATATTAGGAAGAGGGATGACTCTGATGCCTGACCGTGAAGGACTGGCGGTCCGTACGTTCACTCCGGACCGCCCCGCGGACGTCCCGCCGGTCCTCCTGGTGCACGGTTTCGGCTCGGACGGAAAGACGGACTGGGTGGACACCGGCATGGCCGCCGCGCTCACCGCTGCCGGGCGGACCGTGATCGTCCCGGACCTCAGGGGCCACGGCGCGACCCCGGCTCCGGCGACGGCCGGTGACGTGACCGCCGACAGATGCGCCGACGACCTCCTCGCGGTGCTCGACGCCGCCGGGGCCGGGACCGTCGACATCGTGGCGTACTCGCTGGGCGCCAGGCTCACCTGGGCACTCGCCGACGCGGCACCCGGCCGGGTGCGCCGCGCGGTGCTGGGCGGTCTCGGTCCGGCCGAGCCGTTCGAGGCGGTGGACGTGACGGCCCTTCACCGCGCCGTCGCGGGCGAGGAGGAGCCCGCCGACCCGTTCACCTCGTTCATCGCGGGCATGGTCCGTGCCCACGGGGAGGCGGCCGCCGGTCTGGCGCTCTGCGTCGAGGGGCTGCGCCGGACCCCGTTCCGGCCCTCGCCGTGGGCGGGGCCCGTCGCGCCCGTACTCGTCGTGGGCACGGACGACATGATGGTCAGGGGCACGGACGAGATCATCGGTGTTCTCGGTGCCGCCGAGCTGGTCACCGTGTCGGGTGACCACCAACAGGTGCTCATCGGCGACGAGTTCCGTCACACTGTGGTGAAGGTCCTCGCCCAGTGAGCGCGGTTTCGGCGTCCGGCGCGCATACCGGCCGGACGCCGGCCGCCCGCCGAGGCGAGGCCATTGTCCGTACCGGAGCGAGGGGACCTCAGTGAGTCCGCAGAAGAGCACGGCCACATCGGCGTCGAAGGCGGAGCTCAGTTACGAGCTGTTGCGGTCCCGCATCCTGGACGGGACCTACAGCCCCGGCTACCGGCTCGTCGTGAACCAGCTGGCCAGAGAGACCGGGGTCAGCACCATCCCGCTGCGCGAAGCGGTGCGCAGACTGCAGTCCGACGGGCTGGTGGAGGTGGTGCGCAACATCGGCGCCCGGGTGGCCGAGTTCGACGCGACACAGGTGGAGCACTCCCTTCAGATCCTGGCCCGGCTGGAGGGCTACGCGACCAGGATCTCCGCGCCGCACATGGAACCCGGGCACATCGCCGAGTCGCGACGGATCAACGTCGGGATGACCGAGGCACTGGAGAACTTCGACCCGGCCTCCTTCACCGCGCTCAACCGGGATTTCCACTTCTCCATCTACCTCCACTGCCCCGACCGGCGCCTGAAGGCGCTGCTGGAGTCGGAGTGGGCGCGGCTGGACCACATGCGCCGCTCCACCTTCACGTACGTCCCCGGACGGGCCCGCCGCTCGGTCGAGGAGCACGAGCGGATGCTCGACCTGATCGCCATGGACGCCGACCCCCACGAGATCGAGCGGGTCGCCTGCAATCACAAGATCGCCACGGCCGAGGCCCTGCACGACGTGCAGAAGCCGCAGTAGCCGGTCCGGGGCCGTATCCCCGCCCGCCGCCGAAGGCCGGGAAGGACCGCCATCACGCCGGAGGGGCCCGGCACACCGTGTTCACTCGGTGTGCCGGGCCCCTCCGGTCGTCCGGTGAGGGCCGGATCAGGTCAGCAGCTGGCCGCCGTCGACCTGCACGACGGTGCCCGTGATGTGCGCGGCCCGGTCCGAGGCGAGGAAGGCGACCATCGGGGTGATGTCGTCCGTGGTGGCGATCCTGCCCAGGGGGATGCGGGCCTCCCACGCCCCGCGCGCGTCCGGATCGTCCATCAGCCCGGCCGTCATCGGTGTGTGCACCGGCCCGGGGGCCACCCCGTTGACCCTGATCCCGTGCCCGGCCAGCTCCAGGGCGGCGGTGCGGGTGAGGGCGTCCACGGCGGCCTTGGTGGCCTCGTAGTGCCCGAGACCCGGGGTGGGCTGCCGGGCGCCGATCGAGCTGATGTTGACGATGCAGCCCTTGCGCCCGGCTTCGATCATCCCGGCCGCGACGGTACGGGTGACGGTGAACGTGCCGCGCAGGTTCACCGCGACGACCTTGTCGAAGATGTCCAGGTCCAGGTCGACCAGGAGTCCTCCGCCGGCGACGATGCCCGCGTTGTTCACCAGGACATCGATCGGGCCGAGGAGTTCGGCCACCCGCTCGACCCCGGCGGTGACCGACGCCGGATCGGTGACGTCCACGGTGACGGCCGTGGCACCGATCTCCTTCGCGGTCCGGGCCGCCGCCTCCGCGTCGACGTCCGCGACGGCCACGCGGTCGCCGCCCTCGGCGAACGCCTGGGCCACGGCCCGGCCGATGCCGCTCGCGCCGCCGGTGACCAGGACGGTGCGGGCCGGGGCGGTCATCGGGCCTCCGCGATGATGATGCGCGGGCTGCCCGGCAGCGCACGGGTCTCGACGGGCTCCCAGCCGCCGGCCCGGAGCCAGCCGCGGACCTCGTCCTCGGGGTAGACGGTGGTGCCGTCGATCACCAGGTACTCACCGGCGTGAAGGGCGTCGATGGCACGCTGCTCCTCGTCCGAGTCGAGGAAGAAGTCGAGCAGCAGCAGCGTGGCGCCGGGCTCGGCCGCGGCACGGGCCCGCTCGATGATGCGCTGGTTCTGCTCGGCGTCGAAGCGGTGCGCGACGTGTTCGAGCAGGACCAGGTCGAAGCCGGAGGGGATGTCGCCGGTGAGGATGTCGCCCTCGACGATCTCCACCCGGTCCCCGGCGCCCGCGTCGGCCAGGGTTCCGCGCGCGGGCTCGACCAGTTCGCCCGCGGAGAAGAAGGTGCCGCGCAGCTCGGGTGCCGAGCGCAGCGCCTCGCCGAGGAAGGAGCCGGAGAGTCCGCCGAAGTCCAGCACCCGCCGGTGGCCGGCGAAGTCGTAGTTCTCCGCGAGCATCCTGGCGTGCAGGGCGTTGTACGTCATGACGCCGGCCATGAAGGTGCCGATCCGGTCGCCGCCGAGATCCAGCTCGGCCGGCTTCGCCGTCCGGGTGGTCTCGCCGAAGCCGAGCCAGTGGCCGTAGCTGATGGAGTCGAGGAAGCCGAGGAACGGCCGCAGGTCGACGTCGTCCCCCGCCCCGGCGAGGTAGCGCAGGGTGCTGGGGGTGTTGGCGTAACTGCCCTCCGTACGGGTGAGCAGTCCGAGGCCCGCCATGGAGTCGGCGAGGATACGGGCGGTGCGCTCGGGTATGCCGACGCGGGCGGCGAGGTCCGCGGCGGTCGCGGGGCCTTCCGAGAGGGCCGCGAACAGCCCGGCCTCACTGGCGGCGAAGAGCTGTTTGGCGGCCATGTAACCGACGGCCACGTTCACGATGTCGGCGGGACCCGAGGGGTCGGCGCTGTCCGGACGAAGCGGCATGGATGCACTCCTAGGGGACTCGAAGAATATGCTGGATGCTATACGATAAGTATTCCGGCGGCCAGAGGTCGCACACCGTCATCGGGAGGTTCGCGATGGAGTTCTCAGGGCAGGTGCCCCGGCGCCGACTCGGCGCGGAAGGTCCTGAGGTCCCGGTTCTGGGCCTCGGCTCGTGGAACACCTGGGACCGCATGGACAAGGAAGCGTCCGTCGAGCTGGTGCGCGAGGCGGTCGGCCGGGGGGTCAACCTCTTCGACGTGGCCCACTACAACTTCGGTCCGCACGCGGAGAACGCCGTGACCGACGTGCTGTTCGGAGAGACGGTACGCGCGGCGGGGGTCGCGCGCGAAGACTATCTGCTGTGCGGAAAGCTCTGGCTGTGGGAGTACCCGGCGGCCTCCTTCGCCGGCCAGCTGGACGTCTCCCTGGACCGGGTCGGCACGGACCGGGCGGACTTCGTGGTCGCCGGGGACTTCCTCGGTGACCTGGACATCCCCCGGGTGGTCACCGACATCGCCGAGCTGGTCCGGGCCGGCCGGTTCGACTCCTGGGGGGTCAACAACTGGTCCGCGGACGATGTGTGGGCCGCTCGCCGGTTCGCCCTCGCCGAAGGCATGGTGCCGCCCGCCTTCGCCCAGCTCAAGTACAGTCTGGCCCGCCGCTCGGTGGCGGACGGCGAGCCCTACGGACGGCTGTTCACCGAGGCCGGGATGGGGCTCCAGGCGTCGGACGTGTTCGAGGGCGGCATCCTCGTCGGCAAGCTGCGGCCGCAGCGCAAGATCGGCGCCGATCCGGGTGACATCCGGGACCGCATCCGGGAGTCCTTCCCGCGGGTCCAGGAGGTGGCCGAGCGGTTCGGAGCGACGCCCGCACAGCTCGCCGTCGCCTTCTGCCTGGCCCACCCCGCCGCCGGTTCGGTGCTGTTCGGGGCCAGCAGCCTGCGCCAGTTCCAGGACAACCTCGGCGCCCTCGACCTGCTGGAACGCCACGGTGACGAGTTGCGCGGGGCGGTCGACGGGCTCTGGGCCGACCGCGACGTGGTGGACCCCGGGGCGTCCTGGGGGACGGACGTGCCCGAGCGCGGGTGATGCGTCGTGGTCCACGGGGGTCCTGGCCCCCGTGGACCACGCACACCGAAGAAGGGGACGGCACCGTGCGGGTGTCCGTCCCCTTCTTCCTCGGCCCACGGGCCGTTCAGCCCTCGTGGACCACGCGCCCGTCCAGCACGGTCAGGGACACCGGGACCGAGGGGAGCGCCGCCGCCTCGGTCTCCAGCGGATCGGCGTCCAGTACGCACAGGTCCGCGACCTTGCCCGGCTCGACGGTGCCCTTCCAGTCCTCGGCACCGTCCTGCCGGGCGGGCGTGACGGTGTAGGCCCGGAGCGCCTGCGAGACCGCCAGCCGCTGATCCGGACCGCGCCCGGCGGGGTCCAGACCCCGGTGCGCCACCGCCGCCGCGAGGCCGGCGCGCCAGTCCGGGGTGAGCACGGGCGCGTCGGAGCTGAGGCAGAGCGGGACGCCCGCCGCCAGGGCGTCACGGACGGGCCAGGCGTACGGCAGGACGTCCTCGCCCATCGCCGCGGTGAGCATGGCCCCCGTGGCGACCGCGATCCCCGCCTGGGTGTTGAGCCCGATCCCGGCCGAGGCCATCACGGCCAGCGTGGCCGGGTGGAGGAGGTCGCCGTGGATGACGTAGTGCCGGGCGTCGCGGCCGTCGCGCGCGATGGCCGCGGCGAAGGCGTCGGCGACCACCCGGGTGGTGCGGCTGCCGGTGGCGTGGACCCCGATCTGGTGCCCCGCGGCGTGCGCCGCGTCGATCATCGAGCGCAGTGCGCGCTCGCGCTCGGCCTCGGACCCGCCTTCGACCAGCAGTTCTCCATGGCTGCCGTCGGTGTACGGCTCGTCCGTCCAGGCGTTGCGCATGGGCGGGATGCCGTCCGCGAAGATCTTCACCCCGGCGACCTTGAACCAGCCGGGCACGTCGCCGGGTGCGCGGAACTCCATCAGCCCCCGCCGCAGTCCGGCGGCCGTGCTCGCGCCGTCGAGCTCCCCGAAGAGCGTGAGGGCGGTGACCCGGGCGCTCAGCCGCCCCTCCGCCGCCAGGTCCGCGTAGTCGCGCAGGGCCGCCGATCCGAAGCAGCCCGTGGGCCCGTCGTCCTCCCCGGGACCGAGTCCCGGCTCGGTGTAGCTGGTGATGCCCAGGGAGGACAGCAGCTCCCCGGTGCGCAGGATCGCCCGCCGCCGGTCGGCGCTGTCCTCAAGCCGGACGGCGGGGCCGCCCCCGTGGTGCCCGTCCGCCCCGCCGCCCTCCCCGGCCGTGGGCTCCGGAGCCGTCATCTGGTCCATCAGCAGGGCGGGCCACATCGCGCCGAGCCAGACGCCGTGCAGATGGCTGTCGTTGATGCCCGGCAGGACCGCGCGTCCGCGCAGCGCCACGACCCGCGTGCCCGGTCCGATGAGCGGCGCGACCTCGTCCGCGGCACCGACCCTGGTGATCCGGCCGCCGGACACCGCCACCGCCTCGGCCACCCGGCCGACCGCATCCATGGTGTGCACCCGTCCCCCGGTGAGCACCAGGTCGGCCGTCCCGGTCTCGTTGCAGTAATCGTTGTGCATCTTCTTGCTCCCCACTATGGACACCGTCGATAGGGCTGTTTACCGTACACGGAATCAGATACGATTTGCGAGTGCCCAACCTTTGGTGGCACCCGGGCAAGCGGAGGTTGACAATGCCCCTGCATTCCGAGGCGCAGCGGATCTTTGACCGCAGCAGCGCTGACATACCGGACGAGGCCATGCCTCTCGATGCCCAGGCCATGCGTGACGAGTTCCGCCGGACCTGGCAGACAACCGACCGCCTTCGGGCCGTCGGCAGCACGACCCGCGCCGCCGTCGTACGGACGCCGGCCGGGACATGCGGTGGAGGCCGGGAATGACGGCCCCCGCGCTCGCCCTGCGCAACGTCAGCATCAACCGGGCCGAGGTCCCCGTCGTGCACGACGTCTCCCTCGTGGCCGCCCAGGCCGAGGCCACCGTGCTGCTGGGCGCCAACGGCGCCGGCAAGACGACCCTGATGGACGGCATAGCCGGCCTGGCCAAGGTGACCGCCGGCACGATCGAACTCGACGGACGGCCGATCGGGAAGCTGGCCACGTACCGGCGGGCACAGGCGGGACTGGCCTATGTGGAACAGGCGCGCACGGTGTTCCGGACGCTCACCGTCGAACAGAACCTGCTGGTCTCCCAGGCCGGCGCCGGTGATCCCGCCACGGTCTACCGGCTCTTCCCCGAGCTGGAGAAGCGCCGCAAGCTCCAGGCCGGGCACCTCTCCGGCGGCGAGCAGCAGATGCTCGTGCTCGGCCGGGCGCTGATATCCGATCCGAGGACGATCGTCATCGACGAGATGTCCTCGGGCCTGGCGCCCGTGGTCGTCCAGCGCCTCATGCGGGCGGTGACCGACCTGGTCGGCCTCGGCATCGCGGTCCTGCTGATCGAGCAGTTCGCCAACCTCGCCCTGGAGATCGGCAGCCACGCCTTCGTCCTGCGCAAGGGCCGCGTCGTCTTCGACGGCCCCTGCGCGGAACTGCGGGGGGACGCCGACCGACTGCACGAGTGCTACTTCGGCCGGGTCTCCGAGCACGACGGCTCCCCGCTTGCCACCGCCGGTCCCGGCGCGGCAGAGAGCGAGTGAACATGATGTCCTTCGACAAACGACCGCTGGGCCTGGGGCTCGCCGCCGCGGTGCTGGCCGTCGTGCTGGTGCCGATGGTGCTGCCGCCGTACTGGGTGTACCTCGCCATCACGGCGGTGGTCAGCGCGGTGATCATGCAGAGCTACGGCGTCATCGTCGGCCGGGTCGGTGTGATGTCGCTCTGCCAGATGTCCTTCGCCTCCATCGGCGCCTGGGTGGTGCTGCGGCTGAACATGGCCGACGCGCCCGGCGGCTTCGTCCTCTGGCTGCTGATCGGCGGCCTGGCGGCCGTACCGGTCGGCGTGGCCATCGGGCTGCCCGCGCTGCGCATCCGCGGGGTCAACCTCGCGGTCGTCACCTTCGGCTTCGCGGTGTCCGCGGACATCGTCCTCAACGCCAACCAGTTCCCCGGCACCTCCGAGCTCAAGACGCTGGAACGGCCGGAGCTCTTCTACGACGACGGGCAGTACTTCGGGCTCGCGGTCATCGTCTTCACCGTGCTGGCCGTCGGGCTGGCCCTGCTGAACCGGACCCGGCTCGGCATGTCCTGGATGGAGCTGCGCCACTCGGAGCGCGCCGCCGCCGCGCACGGCATCTCGGTCGCCCGCAGCAAGCTCGCCGGGTTCGCGATCAGCGCGTTCATCGCGGGCGTCGGCGGCGGGCTGATGGCCGGGCAGCTCGGGCTCGTGGTGCCCAACAACTTCGCCATGATGCAGTCCCTGACCCTCTTCGCGGTGGCGATCCTGATCGGTCCGCACAACCCCGAGGGCGCGGTCATCGGCGGTGTGTTCGGTGCCGTGATGTCGACGATCCTGGAGAAGCTGCGGCTGCCCCAGGACCTCGGCGGGATACTGTTCGGCTTCGGCGCGGTGCTCGCCCTGCGCAGTGGGGTGAACCAGACGGACTTCACCCGTGGCCGCAAACGGGAGCGCGCGGCCCGCAAGCTGCTCGAAGAGCTGGAGTCCGCCCCGGGCGGGTCCGGACCCTCACCGGAGGAAGCCGGTGCTCCGGCTCCGGT